>NZ_JBHXVE010000003.1:0-153963 GCF_042672505.1 Streptomyces sp. NPDC127190 | reverse complement strand
CCCCTCACACCTCGCCCCTCCCGCGGTGTGCGGGGGGGGGCCCCGCTGATAAAACACCCCCCGCCGCGGCCCACGGGCGGCCCCCGGGCGCGCCCCCCCGCTCCGAGAAGCGGGCCGGCGCAGCCGGGTCCCGCAGGGAACGCCTTGTACGGTGCCAGGTCAGGGGCTTGGCGCCGTGGAACGCCGCTCCGGTGGCGGCGCTCTTCTGGCCGTCCGGCGCGGTTGCGGCCGCCCGTCCTGCTCGCGCAGATAGGTGACCAGGTTGGTGCGCAGATAGCGCTCGGCGGCGTCCGCGGCCTCGCGGGCGCAGCGTTTGCCCATCAGCACGCACAGTGTGTAACCCGAATCCTCGAAGGTGGCCCGGACCGTGCGGTCGTGCGGCGAGGCGAGCATCACGCGCTCCCACGCCCGGTAACGCCGCAACTGCCGGGCCACTTCGGCCTTGGCGGGTAGCAGCATGGCCCTCTTCACCCTCCACGCTCTCGACTGGGCGCGTTCCCGACGGTCGGGTGATGTCCGCGCAACGTAGGGCACGGCACCGTTACGGCGATCGAGGCTTTCACTTATGGTGCACGCGCGACGACGCAGCGTCTTGTTGGAGCTTCAACAACACGGCTGTCGGGTGCTCGTGTTGCACGAATGGCGTAGCGCCCGCACTGTGGAAGGTGACTCAGGAGCGAACAACGCTCACGCTGTGTGTCCGGGGTCTGTCCCGGACCGCGATCCGGGATCCCTCCCGGACGGGGCGAGGGGAGCGAGAGCTTCGCCGGTGAGGAGCAAGCGACGATGAAGACCGCAGTGCCCTGCTACTACCACCTCGATGTGGAAGTCAGCCCGGAACGGGTGGGACAGGTCAGCCGCATCCTGGCCGCCCACCTCCGCTACTGGGACCTCGAGAACCTCGCGGCCCCCGTCTGCCGCGGCGCCGAACTGCTGTTGCGGGCGATCGACGAACACGCCACCGACAAGCACACCTCGATCGAGATGTGGTGGAACGGCCAGCACCTCATCACCGCGTTCGGCGGCGACGACCCCGATCTGCGGCCCGACCAGGATCTCCGGGCCTGCCTGGCGGACATCGCCGCCATGAGCGACGGCTGGGGCTGCTGCGCCTCGGACACCGGCAGCAAGATCATCTGGTTCTCGCAGCGGGCCCGCGCCGGCGAGCGCGTCCCGCTGGTGCCCACCGCACCCGCGCCCACCCTGCGGCAGGGCCTGAAGGTACCGCGCGAACTGCCGGTGGTGGTGCTGGCCGGCCCCGCGGGGGCCCTGGAAGACGCCCTGGAGGGCAGCCGGTGAGCCGCCGTACGACCAGGAAAGGGCTGCCCGTGTGGAGCGGGCAGCCCTACCCGTTGGGTGCCGCGTTCGACGGACAGGGCACCAACTTCGCCCTGTTCAGCGAGGTCGCCGAGCGCGTCGAGCTGATCCTCGTCGACGACAGCGGCACCGAGACCCCCGTTCGGCTGCACGAGGTCGACGGCTTCGTCTGGCACGCGTACCTGCCCGGGGTCGGGCCCGGCCAGCGCTACGGCTACCGGGTGCACGGCCCCTGGCAGCCCGCCCTCGGCCACCGCTGCAATGCGCGGAAACTGCTGCTCGACCCGTACGCCCGCGCCGTGGACGGCCAGATCGACAACCACGCCTCGCTGTACGAGCGCGCCCCCGACGGGCCGGCCCCGGCCGACAGCGCCGGCCACTCCATGCTGGGCGTGGTCACCGACCCGTACTTCGACTGGGGCGACGACCGCCCGCCCCGCACGCCGTACGCGGACTCGGTGATCTACGAGGCCCATGTGCGCGGCCTGACCATGAACCACCCGAAGGTGCCCGGGCATCTGCGCGGCACCTACGCCGGCCTCGCCCACCCCGCGGTGACCGAGCACCTGACCTCGCTCGGGGTGACCGCGGTGGAGCTGATGCCGGTGCACCAGTTCGTGCAGGACGGCGTGTTGCAGGACCGCGGACTGTCCAACTACTGGGGCTACAACACCATCGGCTTCTTCGCCCCGCACAACGCGTACGCCGCCTTCGGCAGCCGGGGCCAGCAGGTCAACGAGTTCAAGGCGATGGTGAAGGCGCTGCACGCGGCCGGGCTCGAGGTGATCCTCGACGTGGTCTACAACCACACCGCCGAGGGCAACGAGATGGGACCCACCCTGTCCTTCCGCGGCATCGACAACGCCTCCTACTACCGCCTGGTCGACGGCGACTGGGGGCACTACTACGACACCACCGGCACCGGCAACAGCCTGCTGATGCGGCACCCCTACGTGCTCCAGCTGATCATGGACTCGCTGCGGTACTGGGTCACCGAGATGCATGTCGACGGCTTCCGCTTCGACCTCGCGGCGACCCTGGCCCGGCAGTTCCACGAGGTGGACCGGCTCTCGGCGTTCTTCGACCTGATCCAGCAGGACCCGGTGATCAGCCGCGTCAAGCTGATCGCCGAGCCCTGGGACGTGGGCGAGGGCGGCTACCAGGTCGGCAACTTCCCGCCGCTCTGGTCGGAGTGGAACGGCAAGTACCGGGACGCGGTACGGGACTTCTGGCGGGCCCAGCCCGGCTCGCTCGGCGAGTTCGCCTCACGCCTCACCGGCTCCTCCGACCTCTACCAGCACAGCAGGCGCCGCCCGCGCGCGAGCGTCAACTTCGTCACCGCGCACGACGGTTTCACCCTGCGCGACCTGGTGTCGTACAACGACAAGCACAACCAGGCCAACGGCGAGGAGAACCGGGACGGCGAGAGTCACAACCGGTCCTGGAACTGCGGGGCCGAGGGCCCCACCGACGACCCTGCGGTCCTCGAACTCCGCGCCCGCCAGCAGCGCAACCTGCTCGCCACGCTGCTGCTCTCCCAGGGCATCCCGATGCTCTGCCACGGCGACGAGCTGGGCCGCACCCAGCGCGGCAACAACAACGCCTACTGCCAGGACAACGAGATCTCCTGGGTGGACTGGGAGCTGACCGAGGAGCAGCGCGGCCTGGTGGAGTTCACCCGGCGCCTCATCGCGCTGCGCGCCGCGCACCCGGTACTGCGGCGCCGGCGCTTCTTCCGCGGCGAGACCGCGACCAACGCCGAGCAGCCGCTGCCCGACCTGATGTGGCTCAGGCCGGACGCCCGGGAGATGACCGACCGGGACTGGCAGCGCCGGGACGCGCACTCGGTCGCGGTGTTCCTCAACGGCGACGCCATCGCCGAACGCGACTCCTACGGGCGCCGGATGATCGACGACTCCTTCCTGCTGCTCGTCAACGGCTACTGGGAACCGGTCGACTTCCGGCTCCCCGACGGCTCCTTCGGCGAACGCTGGACCACCCTCATCGACACCGCGGACCCCGACGGCATCCCCGACGAACGCGAACGCAAGGCGGGCACGAGACTCCGGGCGGAGGCCCGCAGCCTGGTCCTCCTGACCCGGCCGTCCCGCACGGCGGACTAGGTGTGCTGTCCCGGGACGTTGGTGACACGCGTGCTGGGTTCTTGAACAGGTGAGGGCCTTCTGGGTTCGGTGTGGATTGCGACATCTACGACCGGTACTCAGGAGGCCCTCGTGTCCCACCGTAATGCCCCGCTGACGCCCGGCGTGCCGCATCGACGTCCGGCGCCCTGCGCGTGGCGATCGCTCGCATCGGCGTGGGGCCAGCGGGTCTGGCGTGCGGCACCCGTCACGGGCTCACCGCGCCCGGCCTGTTGCAGTCGCCCCCGGCCCAGGGGGATCGCCTCCGTGCGGGGTCGGCGGGCTTGGTGTGCCGCATTCGCGTGCGTCACGGCCTCACCGCGCCCCGTGCCAGGGGGAGCCAGCGCACCTGGCGTGAGCCCTCCGCGTCCGTCGCGGGCTCGTCGCGCCCCGGGCGGGGTCATCGCCCCGGCGTGGGGCCAGGAGGCCCCGTGCGATGGCTCCGCGCCCGTCAGACCTCACCCGCAGCCCATAGCGTCCACAGCGCGCCCCACGTGACGTCTCCGCGCCCGGCGTGTCGGGGACTTACCCCGCATGCGCGCCCGGAGGGGCCGTCATCGCACCCGGCGTGGGGCAGTGCGCCTGGCGTGATGGCGCCGAGTCCGTGACACGTTCGCGTCCGGCACCGTCTCACCGCACCCACCGGGTGGTGATCGCACCGGCGATGGGGCATGCGCGCCCGGAGGGGCCGTCATCGCTCCCTGCGTGACGTCACCGTGAACTGGGCGCCGTCGGGGTCGCGGAGGATGGCCTCGGTCTCGTCCTCCCGCAGCACGCTGCCGCCGTGTTTCTCCGCCGCCCGCGCACACACCGCCACGTCGCCGACCGCGAAGTGGATCTGCCAGTGCGGCCGTACGGACGGATCCGGGGCCGCCTCCACCGCGCCGGAGTCGATCCGCGCGACCACATCGCCCTGGCTGCGCAGCAGCACCTCGTCGCCGTTGTACTCGACCTCGCAGCAGCCCGGTTTCCCGGACGCCCAGTCGAGGATCTCGCCGTAGAAGATCGCGGAGTCGAAGGCGTTGCGGGTGTGCAGCCGGATGAAGGTCGGTGCCGCCCGCCGCCACGCCTCCCAGTTGGCGACCAGTTCGCCCTGCCAGATCCCGAAGGTGGCCCCGTCCCGGTCGGCGAGCAGCGCCGCCCGGCCCGGCGGGAAGGACAGCGGCCCGACCGCCGCCGTACCGCCCCGCTCCCGGGCCCGGGACACGGCCACATCGGCGTCCTCCACCGCGAAGTACGGCGTCCAGGCCACCGCCATCTGCCACATCGCGGCGACGGCGGCGATCCCGGCCACCGGGACGCCGTCCGCCAGTGCGACGCGGAAGTGTTCACCGAGCTTCACGCCGCGCCAGCGCCAGCCCAGCACCGCCGCGTAGAAGTCCTGGGTCGTCTGGAGGTCGCGGCTGGTCAGACTCACCCAGCAGGGGGCGCCGAATACGGAGTGCGTGGAGACGACGTCCCTTCTGCGCGGTCCGCCGCCGACAGGGGTCTCTGGGTTCATGGCAGTCGCGTCCTGCTCTCGGGGCCGGGTGGCCACCGCTCTGGGTTCAGTGTCCAACCACACGGGGGTGGGTCGCCTGTCGAGTACCCCGGGTGGCAGACGGACAGGCCGGTGAGGACCATGGAGGGATGGGAGAGAGCGAGTCTGACCGGATCGCCGCGTTGCAGACCGAGGTCGGCCAGCTGAAGGAGGCGATGGTCTCCCACGCCGTCGTCGACCAGGCCATCGGCATGATGGTGGCCCTCGGCCGGGTCACCCCCGACCAGGGCTGGCAGGTGCTCAAGGAGGTCTCCCAGCACACCAACATCAAGCTGCGCAACATCGCCGAGATGATCCTTGTCTGGGGACGCCGGGGCGACATCCCGGCCGAGGTCAGGGCCGAGCTGGAGGACGCTCTGGACCGGTACGGCCCGACCCAGATCCCCGGCAGCGAGGACGAGTAGCCTCAGCGGGCCTCGGCGAGCAGCTCCTCGCGCAGCCGGTCGAAGCAGCCGCTGAGCAGCCGGGAGACGTGCATCTGCGAGATGCCCAGCTGCGAGGCGATCCGGCTCTGCGTCATTCCCCGGAAGAACCGCAGGTAGAGGATGGTGCGCTCGCGCTCGGGCAGCGCCTCCAGACAGGGCTTGACGGCGGCCCGGTCGACCACGAGGTCGAACCCCGGGTCCGGCTCGCCGAGCGAGTCGCCGAGGGCGTAGCCGTCGGTGCCGGCCACCTCGGCGTCCAGGGAGAGCGCGGAGAAGCACTCCAGGGCCTCCAGTCCGGCCTGCACCTCGTCCTCGGTCAGCCGGGTGTACGCCGCGATCTCGGCGACGCTGGGCGGCCGGCCGGACGTGGTCTGCGCCAGCTCCTTGGTGGCGGCGCGGACCCGGTTGCGCAGGTCCTGCACCCGGCGGGGCACATGCAGGGTCCACATGTGGTCCCGGAAGTGCCGCTTGATCTCACCGGTGATGGTGGGTACGGCGTACGCCTCGAAGGCCCGGCCGCGGGAGGGGTCGTAGTGATCGACCGCCTTCACCAGACCCAGCGCCGCCACCTGGTAGAGGTCTTCGAGGGACTCGCCACGGCCGCGGAACCGCACGGCGATCCGCTCGGCCATGGGCAGCCACAGCCGGACCAGCTCATCCCGCAGCGCCTGCCGCTCGGGACCGTCGGTCAGGGTGGCGAGCCGTTCGAAGGACTCACCGGTGTCGGGGGCGTCGTCGTGGGGGTGGGGGCGGGGCTTCGTACTGCTGGTGACACGCATCGTGCGCACCTCTCTCAGCAGGTGCTGGATGGACAGACACCGTGGGAGGTGCGCTCGGACCGGGAAAAGGACACCGGGGCCCGGCACCGCCGGCTCCCACGGACGTGCCTCCTGTCCGAAGCACTGAGACTCTCTTTCCCATTATGGAGCACATCAAAACAAATGGGGCATATAGGATGATCGTTTAGTGGGTGGGGTGGCGACTGTGAGCGGCGAGCCGTGCACCGGGGTGCCGGCCCTGTCGCGGACGTGAGATGCGGCACGCGCGCGTACGCCGCCGGAAGCGCTCCAAAACGGATTCTTCCTGGGCAGCGCTTGATCACCGATCAAAGCGGGCGAACCGCCTGGCCACAGCGCATTCTGCTCATTTGACAGTGCGCTCAGCACACAGATAGACAGCAGCTCTCGAAGGTCGAGAGGGGCACTGTGTACGAGCCGAACGTGGTCGGTGACTGGCACGAGTACGACGAGCAGGCCGGTCTGCGAGTCCGCGTCCACCGTCTGGAGGCGGGCGAACCACCGCGCGGACGCGACGACGCGGCCGCCGGTCTGACGTACTTCAGTGTCCGGGTGACGGTCGAGAACCGTGGCGCGCGGCCCCACTGCATCCACCTTGAGGACGGTCAGCTCGACGTCCGGGTCGGCCCCGACGGCGAGGGCGCCTTCATCGACTGGCGCAACTCCCAGTTCATCGAGGGCTTCGACGTCTACCCGCTGCGCCGGGCCACCGCCGTGCTCTACGCCGCCGCCCCCGAGGCCGCACTCACCCATGTGGACGTGCAGGTGCAGCTGCGGGTGGACGAGGAGTGGGCCGAGCGCCGGCTGTGGACCGGCGGCATCGGCGTGCTGGAGGGCACCCCCGCGGCCGCCCCGGCCGGCACCGGGCAGGCCGGCCTCGCGCACCAGGTCAGCGCCTTCCTCAGGGAGCAGACGGAGCCCGACACCCCCTGAGGTCCCCGGCAGGGGTCAGTGCGGGATGCCGTCGATGATCTCCCGCGCCCCCTGCCGCAGCAGCGCCACCGCGACCGAGGTGCCGAGCGTGGCCGGGTCCAGCCGGCCCGCCCACTCGTGGGCGTTCAGCCGGATCTTGCCGTCCGGCGTGAACACGCAGGCGCGCAGGGAGAGTTCGCCGCTGCGGTCCACGCGCGCGTACCCGGCGATCGGGCTGTTGCAGTGCCCTTGCAGCACATGCAGGAACATCCGCTCGGCCGTGGCCTCCCGGTGGGTGTCCGGGTCGCCGAGCCCGCTGACCGCCTCGATCAGACCGGTGTCGTCCTCGCGGCACTGGAGCGCCAGGATGCCCGCGCCGATCGGCGGCATCATCGTCTCCGCGGACAGCACCTCGCTGATCACGTCGGTCCGGCCGATCCGCTCCAGCCCGGACACCGCCAGCAGCAGCGCGTCCGCCTCACCGGCGGCCAGCTTCTCCAGCCGGCGGTTGGCGTTGCCGCGGAAGGGCACGCAGTCCAGGTGCGGGTGGGTGGCGGCCAGTTGGGCGATCCGGCGCACCGAGGAGGTGCCGATCCGGGTGCCGGCCGGCAGCTCGTCCAGGGTGAGCCCGCCCGGATGCACCAGCGCGTCGCGGATGTCGTCCCGCTTCAGGAACGCGGCGAACACGGTCCCGGCGGGCAGCGGCCGGTCCGCGGGCACGTCCTTCACACAGTGCACCGCGAGATCCGCCTCGCCCGCCAGCAGGGCCGCGTCCACCTCCTTGGTGAACGCCCCCTTGCCCTCGACCTTGGACAGGTCGCCGAGCCACTTGTCCCCGGTGGTCTTCACCGGTACGACCTCGGTGCGCACCCCGGGATGCAGGGCGGCCAACTCGGCACGGACCCGCTCGACCTGGGCCAGGGCCATCGGCGAGTCGCGGGAGACGATGCGAATCAGTTCGGGAACCGGCATGCGCACACGATAGACCCCTGCCGCAGGGCCGTGGTTCCACAGCCGGTCCTTCGGGGGCCCGCGCCCGGCCGGCACCGGGGGAGACCGGCCCGCTCAGCCGAGGCCCTCGGGCAGGTCGGCCCGCTCAGCCCAGGCCCTCGGGCAGGTCGGCCGCCGAGTCCTCCGGCCGGAGGTCCGGGCGCAGCCGCAGCCACGACGGCTGGCGCAGCATCCCGGCCCGGGTGCGGGTGCTGTAGCTGACCTCGCCGACCAGCCGGGGCAGCACCCAGTGGGCGCCCGCGATCCGCGGTACGGGATCGAAGGGGCATCGTTCGCTCGCCGTGTCCCGCAAGCGCCGGGCCAGTTCCGTGCGCTCCGCCTCGCTCCAGCCGGTGCCGACCCGGCCGACGTACCGCAGCCGGCCGCCCGCGTCCCGCTGGCCGACGAGCGCCGCGCCGGGCAGCCCGGTCAGCCGCCCCTTGCCGGGCAGCCAGCCGCCGACGATCACATCCTCGGCCCGCATGTTCCGGATCTTGATCCAGGCGCGGGAGCGCACCCCGGGCTCGTACACCGAGTCCAGCCGCTTGCAGACCAGGCCCTCCAGACCGTGTTCCCGAGTCGCCCGCAGCGCCTCGGCGCCGTGCCCGGTCATGGCGCCCGGCGTCGACCAGTGCGGACCGGCCAGCCCCAGCTCCTCCAGCCGCGCCCGCCGGCGTACGTACGGCAGCCGGATCAGCGGCTCACCCAGGTACGGCACGTCGAACAGCACCAGGTGCACCGGCACCTGGGCGGCCCGCCGCGCGGCCCGCGCGGGGGCGTGCGCGAGGCCCATCCGGCTCTGCAACAGCTGGAAGTCGGCCCGGCCCAGCTCGTCCAGCGCCAGCACCTCGCCGTCCAGGACGGCGGGCAGCCCGCCCAGCGCCCCGCCGATCGGCCGGAGTTCGGGATAGGCGCCGGTGATGTCCTCACCCGAGCGCGCCCGCAGCAGCACGCTGCCGTCGCCGGGCAGATAGACCATCACCCGCTGCCCGTCCTGCTTGGTCTCGTACGCCCACCGCGCGTCCTGACCGGCGGGCGGCAGGGCGCCGGGTGTGGCGAGCATGGGCGCGATCAGCGGCAGGGGTACGACGGTCACGGCTGAAGGTCTCGACCACTGGGCCCGCCTTCACGCGCCCCGTGGCACCGGTTCCCCTGAACGGCCCGTTCCCGGACGGCATCGCACCTGCCGCGATCCCGCCCGCCGGATGGCGGCCGCTCAGCTCCGCGTCGTCACGATGCTCACCGCGTTGGCCGCCACCACCGCGCCGATGCCCGCCCACTCCGCGGCCCCCAGGCCCTGGCCCAGGATCGCCCAGCCGACCATGGCCGCAAGGACCGGGTTGACGCTCATGAAGAGGCCGAAGGTCTGCGCCGGCACATGGCGCAGGGTCAGCAGGTCGGTCAGGTACGGCACCGCGGAGGAGAGCAGGCCGGCCGTCACGGCGCACAGCACCGCCCCGGCCGTCGGCGGATGGCGCAGCGCGACGACGATGCCGACGGGCAGGAACACCAGCGCGGACACCGTCGCGGCCGCCGCCACGCCCTGCGCGCCGGGGATGCGCCGGCCGACGACACGGTTGAGCAGGATGTACGACGCCCAGCAGGCCGCGGCGACCAGCCCGAAGGCCATCCCGGTGTAGTCGGCGGAGGGGCGCGGCCGCATCAGGACGACGACCCCCGCCCCGGCCAGCACCGCGCACCCCGCGTCCAGCCGGCGCCGCGACGCCGCCAGCGCGACGGTCAGCGGCCCGAGGAACTCCAGGGTCACGGCCAGCCCCAGGCCGATCCGGTCGACGGCCGTGTACAGGCTGAGGTTCATGGTGCCGAAGACCAGGGCCAGCAGCAGCACCGGCCACCACTGCCGCCAGGTGAAGCCCCGCAGCAGCGGCCGGCCGACGGCGAGCAGGGCGAGTGCCGCGACGTACTGGCGCACCGCCACCACGCCGACCGGGCCGAGCACGGGAAAGGCCAGCGCGCCGACGGCGGCGCCGGTCTGGTTGGACAGCCCGCTGCCGACCATGGCGGCCACTCCGGTCAGCCGCCGGGTCTCCGGCAGGGCCCTTTCGGGCGTCAAGGAGGGGGCCGGGGCAAGGGGTTCGGTGGCGCGTCGCATGCACGGGATCGTGCGCCGCGGGCCTGCTTGCGCAAAATGCATACGCCTATCGATCTATACGCTTAGCGTATGCATATCTCGGACATCGAGCTGCGCCAGCTGCGCTGTCTCGTGGCCATCGTCGACGAGGGCACCTTCACCGACGCGGCGATCGCCCTCGGCGTCTCCCAGGCCGCCGTCTCCCGCGCCCTCGCCTCCCTCGAACGCGCCCTGGGGGTACGGCTGTTGCGCCGCACCTCGCGCGAGGTGACGCCGACCGCGGCGGGCCTGCGCGTGGTGGCACAGGCCCGCCGGGTGCTCGCGGACGTCTCCGGCCTGGTCCGGGAGGCCACCTCGGGACACTCCCGGCTGCGCGTCGGCTACGCCTGGTCGGCGCTGGGCCGGCACACCGTCGCCTTCCAGCGGCGCTGGAGCGCGGGCCACCCGGCCACCGACCTGCACCTGGTGCGGGTCAACTCGCCGTCCGCCGGGCTGGCCGAAGGCACCTGCGACCTCGCGGTGGTCCGCCGGGCGGTGGACGACCGGCGCTTCGACACCGCCATCGTCGGCCTGGAGCGACGGCTCTGCGCGCTCGCCGCCGACGATCCGCTGGCCCGGCGCCGCTCGGTGCGGCTCGCCGAGCTGAGCGACCGACTGCTGCTCGTGGACCGCCGTACCGGCACGGCCACCCCCGAACTGTGGCCGCCCGGCGCCCGCCCCACCACCGAGGAGACGCACGACGTCGACGACTGGCTCACCGTCATCGCGACCGGCCGCGGGATCGGGGTGACCGCCGAGTCGACCGCGAACCAGTACCCGCGGCCCGGGATCGTCTACCGGCCGGTGCGGGACGCGGAACCCGTCGCCGTACGGCTCGCCTGGTGGCGCGACGATCCGCACCCGGCGCTCCAGGACGTCCTCGAACTGCTCACCGAGCTGTACCGCACCGGATGAGCCGGCGCGAACGGGGCCACCCCGGCCCTACCCTCCAGTAATATCCGGCGGCAGATCACCAGAGGAGGCACCGTGTCCCGGTCCCAACGCTCACCCCTGCTGCTGGCCGGCCTGCTGGCCACGGCCGGAGTCGCCCATTTCGCCGTCCCGCGCCAGTTCGACGCCCTCGTCCCCCGCGCGCTGCCGGGCTCACCCCGGGCATGGACCTACGGCAGCGGAGCCGTGGAGCTGGCCCTGGCCGCCGGGGTCGCCGCACCCCGCACCCGCGCCGTCGCCGCCCAGGCCGCCGCGGCCTTCTTCGTCGGGGTCTTCCCGGCCAACGTGAAGATGGCCGTGGACTGGCGGCACCGGCCCGCACCGCTGCGCACGGCCGCCCTCGCACGGCTGCCCCTCCAGGTGCCGCTGGTGCTGTGGGCCCGCGGCGTCGCCCGGAACGGGGAGGGACGGTCATGACCGGACGCCTCCGGGTCGGGGACAAGGCCGAGGACTTCGCCCTGCCCGACGAGACCGGCACCACCCGCAGGCTCAGCGAGCTGCTGGCCGACGGCCCGGTAGTCCTCTTCTTCTACCCGGCCGCCCTCACCCCCGGCTGCACCGCCGAGGCCTGCCACTTCCGTGATCTCGCCGCCGAGTTCGCCGCGGTCGGCGCCCGGCCCGTCGGCATCAGTGGGGACACGGTCGACAAGCAGCAGGAGTTCGCCGGCCGGCACACCCTCGGCATGCCGCTGCTGTCCGACACCGACGGCACGGTCCGCGAGCGGTTCGGCGTCAAACGCGGCTTCTCCCTCGCCCCCACCAGGCGCGTCACCTTCGTCATCGCCCAGGACCGCACCGTCCTGGAGATCGTCCACAGCGAGCTGCGCATGAACACCCACGCCGACCGGGCCCTCGCCGCACTGCGCGACCACCGGAAGTGAACCGGTTCGTTCCCGCGCTTGATGCGCGGGAACAAACGGAACATCCTGGGGCTTATGAAGCACGTCGCCGCAGTGGCGACCATCGATTCCCACGGCACCGTCACCGGGTGGAGCGAGGGCGCGCGACTCCTCACCGGCCACTCCGCCCAGGACGCCGTGGGCCGGCCGGCCGCCGCACTGCTCGCCGAGGACATCCCCGCCGGCCTGCTCGCCGCCCGCTCCGGGACCGTCGTCCTGCGCCACCGCGACGGCCGCCGCGTCGAGCTGACCCTCACCGCCTGCCCCCTGGCCGGTGCCGACGGCGAACCCGCCGGCTTCGTCGTCACGGCCGAACCGCGCGGCGCCGCCCTGGCCGCCCAGGCCTTCCAGCAGGCGTCCATGTCCATGTCGGTCTTCGACCTCGGCCAGCACTATCTGCGCGTCAACGAGACGGCCGGCCATGTCATGGGCGTCCCCGAGGAGGAACTGCTCGGCCGGCACTTCTCCGACACCGTCGACGTCGCCGATCACAACCGTGGCTTCCTCGACCATCTGCGTCTGGTCGGCGAGACCGGACGGCCCGTGCGCTACGAGAGCTTCACCAGCGCCCCCGCCCTCAACCGGGACCACGCCTGGACCACCGAGATGTGGCCGCTGCGCGACGAGACCGGAGCGGTCACCGCCGTGGCGCTCGCCGCCTTCGACAGCAGCGACCAGTACTGGGCCCGGCGCCGCCTCACCCTCCTCAACGAGGCCGCCACCGCCATCGGCACCACCCTCGACGTCGTCCGCACCGCCGAGGAACTGGTCGAACTGCTCGTCCCCCGGTACGCCGACTTCGCCAGCGTCGACCTGCTCGACTGGGTGCTCGACGCGGACGAGCCCCCGATGATCGCCGACGGCAGTGTCCTGCTGCGCCGCGTCGCCCACGGCTCCACCCACAGCGGCAACCCCGGCGCCGCCGTGCACCTCGGCGAGGCCGACTTCTACGAGCCCTGCTCACCGCCCGCACGCGCGGTGCGCGAAGGCCACGCCGTCCTCAGCCAGGCCGGCGAGCCGGATTTCGTCGAGTGGCTCAACGAGCGCAACGCCCGCTCGCCCCAGGGCCGCCGCTTCCGGCAGGGCGCCCACTCGCTGATCGCGATGCCGCTGCGCGCCCGCGGCACCATCCTCGGCGTCGCCGTCTGCGTCCGCATGGAGCACCCGGAGGACTACGGCCCCGACGACGCCGTCTTCGCCGAGGAACTCGCCAGCCGCGCCGCCGTCTGCATCGACAACGCCCGCCGCTTCGCCCGCGAACGCACCACCGCCCTCGCCCTCCAGCACAGCCTGCTCCCGCGCGGACTGCCCGGCCAGGCCGCCGTCGAGGTGGCCCACCGCTATCTGCCCTGCAGCTCGCTGGCCGGCATCGGCGGCGACTGGTTCGACGTCATCCCGCTCTCCGGCGGCCGGGTCGCCCTGGTCGTGGGCGACGTCGTGGGCCACGGCATCCAGTCCTGCGCGACCATGGGGCGGCTGCGCACCGCCGTACGCACCCTCGCCGACGTCGACCTGCCGCCCGACGAACTCCTCACCCACCTCGACGACCTGGTCACCCATCTCGCCGCCGAGGACAGCGGGGAGGAGGTCGCCGAACTCGGCGCGACCTGCCTGTACGCCGTCTACGACCCGGTCTCCCGCCGGGTCGCCATGGCCGCGGCCGGACACCCCGCCCCGGCTCTCGTGCTGCCCGGCGGCGAGGCCGCGTTCCTCCCCATGACCGCCGGACCGCCGCTCGGCGTCGGCGGACTGCCCTTCGAGGCGACGGAACGCGACCTGCCCGAGGGCTCCGTCCTCGCCCTCTACACCGACGGGCTGATCGAGGACCGGGACCTGGACCTGGACGGCGCCACCGAGGAACTGCGCCGCGCCCTGAGCGCCCCCGCCGACTCCCTGGAGGCCCTGGCCGACAACGCGATCAAGGCCGTACTGCCCGAGCAGCCGGGCGACGACGTGGCCCTGCTGCTGGTGCGCACCCGCGCCCTCGGCACCGACCGCGTCGCCACCTGGGACGTGCCGGCCGACCCCGCCCAGGTCGCCCTGTTCCGGCAGGCCGCCGGCGAGCAGCTGGCCGCCTGGGGACTGGAGGAGGCCGCCTTCGTCACCGAACTCGTGGTCAGCGAACTCGTCACCAACGCCATCCGCTACGGCGAGCCGCCCATCCAGCTCCGCCTGATCCGGGACCGCGCCCTCATCTGCGAGGTCTCCGACGCCAGCTCCACCTCGCCGCACCTGCGCCGCGCCCACGCCTACGACGAGGGCGGCCGCGGACTGCTGCTGGTCGCCCAGCTCACCCAGCGCTGGGGCAGCCGGCAGACCGGCAGGGGCAAGACGATCTGGGCGGAACAGGCACTGCCGGACACCTGATCACCCGGAGCGCTCCCGGGCCATCTCGCCGGGGGTCCGGACCGCGCCGGTCACTCCTCGCCGGCGGCCGCCGCCACCTGGGCCAGCGTGCGGCCGGTGCGCACCGAGCGGGCCCGCCGCGGGTCCGGGGTGCCGTGCCCCGCGGACCTCGCCGGGCCCTTGCGCACCAGCAGCCAGGCCTCCTCCTCGTCCGGTCCGCCGCGGAACCGGGTGAGCGCGTACTCGCCGCGCAGCTTGTCGCCGTGCAGCCGGAAGGTGGCGTGCCCGCGCTCCAGCGACTCGGCGAAGTCCACCGGGCGGCCCCGGCGGTCATGGCTGAGCGGCTCGTAGGTCCCGCGGTCCCACACGATCACGGTGCCGCCGCCGTACTCGCCCCGCGGGATCACCCCCTCGAAGTCCTCGTACTCCAGCGGATGGTCCTCGGTCGGCACGGCCAGCCGCTTGTCCGCGGGGTCGCCGGAGGGGCCCTTCGGGACCGACCACGACTTCAGCACATCACCGACCTGGAGGCGGAAGTCGAAGTGCATCCGGCGCGCGTCGTGGATCTGCACCACGAACCGGGGCGCGCCGTCCCCCGCCGCCGACGCCCGCCCGGCCGGCTCCCGGGTCCGCTCGAAGTCACGCTTGCCGCGGTACGTCCGCAGCCGGTCCTCCGCCGCCACCTGTGGCTCCTTCCGTCCATCCCGCCGTACGCCGCCCGGGTACCCGTGCCGGGCCCGGTGACCACGTCGCCCCTGACCCCTCGGCCGTGTCCTGCGGCCCGGCGCACGGATAGGGTGAGCGGTGATCAGCCCCACGGGGAAAGCGGGCGAGAACCTGGCGGGAAGGCGGGCGGCGGACGGCATGCGCGGCGGTGCGGACGGCAACGGCACGGGCGGCGGGCGGCCCACCTCACGGGACGTCGCGCGCCTCGCCGGCGTCTCGCACACGGCCGTCTCCTTCGTGTTCAACGGCCGCGCCGAGGGCAACCTCTCGCCCGCCACCCAGGAACGCATCCGGCAGGCCGCCGCCCAGCTCGGCTACCGGCCCGACCCGGTCGCACGCGGTCTGCGCCGCCGCCGTACGGCCGTGATCGGACTGGTCACCGACGAGATCGCCTCCTCGCCGTTCGCCGGCCGGCTGCTGCGCGGCGCGATGGAGACCGCCTGGGACCACGACCACCTCGTGGTCACCGTGGACTCCGGCGGCGACCCGGCCAAGGAGGACGCGGCCGTCGCCGAACTCCTCGACCGGCGCGTCGACGGCATCATCTACGCCGCGATGTCCCTGCGCCGGGTCCGGGTGCCGGAGGGCCTGCACCGCATCCACTCCGTGCTCGCCAACTGCCTGCCCGAGGACGACTCGCTGCCCGCCGTCATCCCCGCCGAACGGGCCGGCGGGCGCAGCGCCGCGCGGCTGCTGCTGGAGGCCGGGCACCACCGGATCGCGCTGGTCGGCGGGCAGGACGACATCGCCTCCGTGGAACGGCTGCGGGGCTTCAGGGACGCGCTGCGCGCCGAGGGCATCACCGTGCCCAAGGAGTGGGTCGTCCGCACCGGCGGCGAGATCACCAGCGGCTACGAGGGCGCCGGCCGGCTCCTCGACGGCACCGACCCGCACCGCCGCCCCACCGGGATCTTCTGCTACAACGACCGGGTCGCGGCGGGCGTCCTGCACGCCGCGACCCGGCTCGGCATCCCCGTCCCCGAGGCGCTGTCCGTGGTCGGCTACGACGACCAGGAACACATGGCCGCCTTCCTCACCCCGGCCCTCACCACGGTCGCGCTGCCGCACCGCGCCATGGGCGAGACCGCCGCCCGGCTGCTGCTCGACGCCATCGACACCGGCCGCACCCCACCCGCCACGGTCCGCCGCCTCGCGTGCCCCGTGGTCAGCCGCTGTTCGGTGGGGCCAACGCCCACCCACTGACCCCGGCGTCGCCGTCGACGGTCGGTTCGGTGGGATCGTGTGGGTTGCAGGACCCGGACGCCGAGCCCGGCCGGCGGCGCCCGCACCGTGGCGGGTCCGGCCTCCTCGGCGCCGGGTGCTGTCGCCCGGCACCTACACGGTGACCGGTCCCGGCTGCGCTGTCCCGTGGTCAGCCGCTGCTCTGTGGGACCAGTTCCCACCCACTGACCTCGGCGTCGCCGTCGACGGTCGGTTCGGTGGGATCGTGCGGGGAGCAGGACCCGGCCGCCGAGCCCGGCCGGCGGCGCCCGCACCGTGGCGGGTCCGGCTTCCTCGGCGCCGGGTGCTGTCGCCCGGCACCCACACGGTGACCGGGCCCGGCGGCTCCTCTGTCCCGTGGTCAGCCGCTCCTCGATGGGACCAGTTCCCACCCACTGACCTCGGCGTCGCCGTCGACGGTCAGTTCGGGGATGTCGTCCGGGTGGCGGTAGATCCGCTCGGTGACCGAGGCCCGGTTTCCGGCGAAGAGTTCGAGCAGTGAGCCGTCCACCAGTATGCGGACGTCGAGCCGTGGGGCCGGCGGCACCCGCACCGTGACCGGTTCCGCTTCCCCGGCGCCCGCGCGGGGCCAGCCGCCGCGGTCCAGTACCACCTCGCCCGCCCGCGGGTCCACGTGGACCGTGACCGCCCGGTCCGTGGCCCGCAGCAGGGTGAGGACGGTCCGTCCGCGCGCGCTGACGCTGAGGTCGTACGACACCGGCAGCGGCACCCGGCGGCCGGGCGAGGTGACGAACGGCGCCGGGGCACGCAGGAGTTCCAGCTCCGGGGCCGGTGCGACGCGCAGGCGGCCGTCGGGGTGGACGTCGACGACCCGGGGTGCGGTGAGCGTGCCCGCCCACCCCGCTTCGCGTACCGCCGGAAGCTCCCGGGACTCCCAGGACCAGCCCCACATCAGGGCCCGGTCGGCGTCCTGGCGGACCGCGGGCGCGTAGAAGTCCCGGCCGTGGTCGAGGCGGTCGCCGAAGCGGGGGGTGAAGCGCAAGCCACCCGAGCCGTCCGCCTCCAGGCGGCCCGTCAGGTAGGCCGTGGCGCAGGGGTCGCCGTCCCACAGCGACACCACCAGCACATGGTCGCCGCCCGCCGCCCGGATCAGCTGCGGACACTCCCAGCCCACCGCCTTCGCGCCGAACGCCCCGGCCGCGACCGGGTCGTGGCCGTCCAGCAGGACACCGGCGAACCGCCACTCGGTCAGCACGGTGCAGTCGTAGAGGAGGACCGACGGCGTGCCGTCGGCGTGACCGGCGCCGACGAGGGCCCAGCGCCGGCCGGCGCAGCGGAAGACGAAGGGGTCGCGGAACATCACCACGCCCAGTCCCGGGGGCGCTGCCGCGACCACCGGGCGGGGCAGCGGCCGCCAGTGCAGCAGCCGCTCGTCGTCCGGGTCCGCCGCCCGGGCCAGGCAGATCGCACCGACACCGGTGTGCCCGTGGTCGACGCCGGTGTACACCGCCGTCGGCACGCCGTCGTCGTCCACCACGCACCCCGACCAGCAGCCCGCCTCGTCGGGGCCGCCCGGGACCGGGGCGAGGGCGATCGGGTGGTGCTCCCAGTGGACCAGGTCGGCACTGGAGACATGGCCCCAGTGGACGTTCGCGTGCACCGGGGCCGCCGGATTGTGTTGGTAGAAGAGGTGGTGGCGGCCACGCCAGACGAACGGGCCGTTGGGGTCGTTGATCCAGCCCGCGGGCGGGCGGACCCGGAAGCGGGGCGCGGCCGGGTCCGGGGCGGGAGCGAGCGGGTTCACCGGTTGACTCCCGCCGAGGTGATGCCCTCGCGCAGCGGACGCTGGCCGACGACGAACACCGCGACCGCGGGGATCATCGAGAGGACGACTCCGGCGAGCACGACGGAGATGGAGCCGGTGCCGAGGTTTCCCTGGAGCGAGACCAGGCCCAGCGGCAGCGTGTAGTTCTGGCCCGAGGTCTCCAGGATCAGCGGTCGGAAGAACTCGTTCCAGTGGTAGTTGAAGGCCAGGACACCGACGATCGCCAGCCCCGGCCGGGCCAGCGGCGCGTACACGGACCGGAAGATCCGCCAGGGCCCGGCCCCGTCCAGCATCGCCGCCTCGCCGAGGTCCTTCGGCATGCCGAGGAAGTACTGGCGCATCAGGAAGGTGCCGAACGCGGTCGGGAACGCCGGAATGATCAGACCGAGCAGGGTGTCGGTCAGGCCCATCGACTTCAGCACCAGGAACACCGGCACGATCGTGACCTGCAACGGCACCATCATGGTCGCCAGCACCAGCCCGAACAGCGGCTTCTTGAACCGGAAGTCGAGCCGCGCGAAGGCGTACCCGGCCAGCCCCGCCGTGATCATCTGGCCGATCGCGACCAGCGCGGTCACCAGGGTCGAGTTGAGCGCGAGCAGCCACACGTCGATCTGCTCGAAGACACCGTGATAGGCGGCCGTGCTCGGATGGGACGGAACGATCTGCGGGGGCAGGTCGAAGGAGTCCGCGGGGGTGCGCAGCGAGGTGGACACGGTCCAGACGACCGGGCCGAGCGTGAGCAGCGCGCACACGGTCAGTCCGGCGATCCGCGCCCACGGCCCGAGCGCGTACCGGGCGCGGCCGACGGTCAGGGTTGCATGGCTCATGGGACTCACCCGGCTCACTGGTAGTGGACGAAACGCCGGCTGAGCCGGAACTGGACGGCGGTCACCGCCATGATCAGCACGAACAGCAGCACCCCGACCGCGGACGCCTCGCCGAAGCGCAGCTGCTCGAAGGCCTTCTCGTAGATGACCATCACCACGGTCCGGGTGGCGTCACCGGGCCCGCCGTTGGTGAGGACGTACGGCTGCTCGAAGACCTGGAGGGCGTTGATGATGCCCACCACCGACGCCACCAGCAGGGTGGGGGAGAGCAGCGGCAGGGTGACGGAGAGATGCTTGCGCAGCCCGCTCGCGCCGTCGAGCGCCGCCGCCTCGTGGATCTCCTTCGGGATGTTGTTCAGCCCGCCCACGAACAGCAGGAACGAAAAACCGAACTGCTGCCACACGTACACGATGATCACCGTGGCCAGCGCGCCCCGCTCCGAGGTCAGCCAGGGCACAGGGGCGACCCCGAACAGCCCGATCAGCCAGTTGACCACCCCGAAGTCCTGGTTGAACAGGTACTTCATCACGACCGAGATGGACGCGGCCGACAGCACCAGCGGAAAGAAGAACGCCGAGCGGAAGACCGACCGCAGCCACCCGGGCATCCGGCCGTTGAGCGTGAGCGCGAGCGCCAGCGCGATCAGCAGCTGCGCCGCGACCGCGAGGACCATGAAGACGAGCGTGTTGCGGAAGGACACCAGCACGGTCGCGTCGGTGAACACCTCCCGGTAGTTGGCCCCTCCGGCGAACCGGGGCGGGTCGATCACGTTCCAGTGGAACAGGCTCAGCACGACCGAACCGACGATCGGTACGACCGTGAAGACCACGATGCCGACCACCGTGGGCGCCAGGAACAGCGCCGCCAGCAGCCGGGTGCCCCGCTCGCGCGCCGGGCGCCGCGCCACGGCCGGAGCCGGCACCGCCGCGGCCCGTGCCCGCACGGCGGGAATCTCGGTGTTCGTCATACGTCACGCTCCATGGCCTTCTCCAGATCCCCTTGCAGCCGGCGCAGCGCCGGCCGGACCGAACGCGGACTCGCCAGTGCCGTCCCGGTGTGCTTGAGCAGCGCCTGCGTCACCTCGGCGACCTGCGGCGGGGCCGGGATGGGCCCGGTGTCGGGGAACCGGTCGAGGGTGTCGTAGAAGACCCGCCAGTGCGCCGGGCCGGTCTCCCGGTAGCGCTCCGGGCTCAGCATCGAACGGCGGGCCGGAGTCGTCTGGTTGGTGGTGAACAGCTCGGTCAGGGTGTCCCGCCGGGCCGAGTACTTGATGAACTCCCAGGCCGCGTCCTGCTTGCGGGAGGTGCGCAGCAGCGCGTACCCGGCCGCGCCGAACTGGTGGCGCTGGGTGCGCCAGCGCGGGAAGTACTGCACGTCGAAGCCGTCGGACCGCAGCCCGGCCAGATGCAGCCCGCCCGCCCAGAAGCCCCCGGCCGGGGTGACCCCGACCCGGCCGGTGGAGAACACCCCGATCAGGTTCTGCCCGTTGCCCCCCTCGGGCCGGGTGCACAGGCCCTCCTGGACCAGCGCGGCGAGATAGTCGTACGCCTCCTCGACCCGGTCGGCCGTGGCCTGCGGTGTCGTCCAGCGGAAGCCGCCGCCCCGCCCGCGCCGCTGGGCTGCGGGATAGAAGGCGTCCCACAGCCAGGAGCCGCCGGGCGCCTTGGACTCGGCCAGCAGCCCGGTGCCGTTGGCGAAGAGCCACGGCACCACTCCGCCCCACAGCCGGTTGGTCCAGAAGTACGGCGTGAAGTGCGAGTCGCCGGCCTTCTTCATCCGGCGCAGCAGCGCGGTGAAGTCGTCGCGGGTCCAGTCCGCGGCAGGGAAGTCCGCGCCCGACCGCTCCAGCACCCGGGTGTTGAGGTACATGTCGGCCGCGTTGAACTCCACTGGCAGCTGGTAGAGGCTCCCCTCGTACATCATCGACTCCACCAGCGAGGGATGGACGTCGGCGAAGTACTCCCGCAGCTCCCCGGCGTCCCGCCGCACCCAGGGGTCCAGCGCCACGCCCAGATGCCGGGCGAACAACTGCACGCCCTCGGTGGCCACATAGACCAGGTCGGGTGCGGTGCCCGCCGCGATCTGGGTGAGGATTTTCGCGAAGAAGTCGGACCAGTCCACGGCCTGGACGGCGTTGACGCGGACCTTGATGTCGGGGTGCAGCCGCTGGAAGCCGTGGACAAGGGCGCGGACCCCCGCCGGGGAGAACGCGGAGCCCAGGGTCGCCACGACGAGGGAGCCGTCGTTGCGGCCGGGAATGTCGTTCCCGGTGAGGCGGTCCCAGCTCGCGGCGGTGCCGGCGAGCGCCGCGGCACCGGTGCCGTAGGCGCCGTAGCGCAGCAGGGCGCGGCGGGAGAGGAGCGAGTCGGTCATCCAAGCGCCTAACTCGTGTTAGCCAAGGGGTGATTCCCAGATCATGGGAAGCGGCCGACGGCGCTGTCAAGGTGCGGGAAACCTTGACCTTTAACGAGTTAGGTCTACAGTCCTGGTCCCATGAACCGACTGAGCCCGACGAGAAGAGCCCTGTTCGCCACGGCCGCCGCCGGAGCCGGTGCGGCTCTGCTGCCCACGGCGCCCGCGCAGGCGAAGCCCGGCCGCGCGCCGGCCCGCGGGTGCGCGAGCTACCGGGCCGGCTATCACTTCACGGTTCCCGACCAGTGGAAGAACGACCCCCAGCGACCCGTGTGGATCGACGGCGAGTACCACTACTACTACCTGTACAACGCCGACTACCTGGACGGCGAGACGGGCACCGCCTGGCGCCTGGCCACCAGCACCGACCTGGTCTCCTTCACCGACCGGGGGATCGCCGTACCGAAGGACACCACCGTCAACGGCGATGTGTGGTCCGGCTCGGCGGTGGTCGACACCGAGGGCACGGCGGGCTTCGGCGCGGGCGCGGTGATCGCACTGGTCACCATGTCGCCCGGCGGCGGCACCGACCACCAGGAACAGTTCCTGTACTGGTCCGCCGACGGCGGCCGCACCTTCCGCAACGACGGCACCGCCCCGGTGCTGGCGAGCCCGGGCACCGGCGCCGACTTCCGCGACCCCAAGGTCGTCCGCGACGACGACCGCGGCCGCTGGGTGATGGCCCTCGCCGAAGGCACCGGGATCGGCTTCTACCACTCCACCGACCTCAGGTCCTGGACCCGCGCGGGCGGCTTCCACAAGGAGGGCATCGGCACCCTCGAATGCCCCGACCTGTTCCGCATCACCACCGACGACGGCTCGGTGACGACCTGGGTGCTGGGCGCGAGCGCCGACGGCACCGGCTCCGGGCGGCCCCCCACCTACGCGTACTGGACCGGTTCGTTCGACGGAAGCACCTTCACCGCCGACTCCACCGACCCGCAGTGGCTCGACCACGGCTGGGACTGGTACGCCGCGGTCACCTTCGAGAAGCGGCGCGCGGACGGCTCCGTGGACCCCGCCGCGCGCTACGCCCTCGGCTGGCTCAACAACTGGGCCTACGCCCACACCACGCCTACCATCGACGCGGACGGCTTCAACGGCACGGACTCCGTGGTCCGCGAGATCGCGCTGCGCAGGGCCGCCGACGGTACCTGCTACCTCGCCTCCCGGCCGGTCCCCGCCCTGGACGCCTATGCCGGCCGTACGGTCCGCCTCGGCGACCTGACCGTCGACGGCCTGCGCCCGCTGGACTACACCGGCATCTCCTACGAACTGACCACCGAGATCAGCTGGTCCCGACTCACCGGCGCGGGCGTGCAGCTGCGGCGCTCACCCGACGGCGGCCGGCACATCGACGCCGGGGTCTGGGGGGACTACGCCTTCCTCAACCGGCGTGGCACCGTCAACCCCGACACCAGCGGCGGCCGGCAGGAGAGCCGCAGCCCCTTCGACCCGTCGGGCGGCCGGGTGCGGCTGCGGATCCTCGTGGACCGCACCAGCGTCGAGATGTTCGTCGACGACGGCCGGTATGTGCACTCCGCCGAGGTGTTCCCGTATCTGGTCGACAACCGCCTGGCCCTGTTCGCGGCCGGTGGGACGGCCGTCTTCCGGAACACGGTGATCCGGGAGTTCACGCTCTGACGGCGAGTCAGTTCAGCGGGATGACGACCTCGTCCTCGACCGGCGGGTGCAGTTCCTGCGCGCGGTTGCCCGTCGCGGCGAAGCAGCGCAGCCGGACCGCCTCGGCGGTGACGTCCAGGCGCAGGAAGCACTTGAAGAACGGCGGGCTGTAGGTGGCCGAGGACGGTGAGAACAACTGGGTGTACATCTTCTTCACCGGCAGCCGGAACCGGGAGCTGCGGTCCGGGCGCCCACCGGTGCCGAGCAGGCTCGCCACCAGCCGGGTGCGCCGGGTGACGCGGACGTCCGGGCCGGGGGCGCGGCCCGGCTCGATGCCCAGACGCTCGGCGACCACGGCAGTGGCCTCCGCCTCGGTCAGGGTGAAGAAGCGGCGCAGCCGGAGCCGGCGGCCGTACAGGCGGCTGTAGAAGGCCAGCGAGTCACCGCGCAGCGGGTAGCAGCGGAACGCGTCCTCGGTGACCCCGCCGACCGAGACCCGGGGAATGGTGTGCGTGGCGTGCATGAACGCCCCGCCGCCGCCCGCGACCACGTACTGGACGGTGCGGCCCGCCACATCGACGGGATACCGCTGGTAGTTGTGGATGTCGCCGCCGATCGCGGCCACATAGCGGTGCGCCGGGTCGCGGACGACGTCGTCGACCGTGCCGCCGCCCTCGATGGGGCACGGGTGGTGCTCGCCGTCGACGTACAGCGGGGAGCCGGTGACGAGGATCTTCGGCTTCGGGTCCCGGGACACCTCGCGCAGCCAGGCGCCCTGTTCCGCGTCGAGCGTGCCCAGCAGCCCGGTGTCGATGCCGACGATCCGGACCGGGCCCGCGTCGATCGCCCAGTACGGCCCCGGCTGTTCGGCCTGTTGCCCGGGCGCTGCGCGCAACGCCCGGGCGGCGGCGAGGCGTTGCTCGTCGGCCGGCGCCGGCCGGTGCCACAGCAGGGCGCGCCACCAGGCACGGGTGAGCGGGCGGGGCCGGGGCTCGGCATCGAGCGGCGGGGTGTCGGCGCAGAACACCCGCATGAAGGCGCCGAGGTCCTCGTACCAGTCGTGGTTGCCGGGTATCGCGTAGATCGGGGCGGGATAGTCCTGGTACGGCCGGAAGAACTTGGTGCCGTAGTCGTCGGCGCTGCCGACCGGATAGATGACGTCGCTCGCTATGACCGCGAACTCCGTGTCCCGGCCCTCTTTCAGAAGGCCCGGCACGACGGCGTACTGGGAGGCGTCGCCCTCGCCGGTGTCCCCGATGACCAGGAAGGAGAACCGGTCGGGGACCTCCCGCCGGATCACCTTGTCGGCCGGGGCCCCCGCCGCCTCCCGCCGTGCCACCCACCGGCTGCGGGTACGGCCGGTGGGGTCGCCGAACCAGGACGCCAGCACGCCGTTGCGGGCGGCCCACAGGACGCGCGGATTCAGCCACGACAACTGCTCGACCCGGTCGGGCATCAGCGCGGTGTAGGCGCCGCGTTCGGCAGGGCCCCAGCCGGCGCCCTGTGCGGTATCGCGTGAGGATTCAGACACCGGTGCACCGTAACAACGCGCCGGCCCGTGAGTCCTTGGCGGGTGCGCCCCAACGGCCCCGACAGCGCGCCGCGTTGCGGGTACGCGTACGACGACCCGGACGAGGCGACCGCCTTCGGGCAGCACCGCCGAACCGGAGGCGGCAAGCCCCGGACAGGGCGTAGGGAAAACCCTCGATTGACCTCGTGTGGGGTGACATGGCCGAGTCAATCCTGTCATCCTCCTCCGCAACACTGATCCTCCCCACGCTCTTCACGGACCACGGTCCCGCACAGCTCAGTTAAGCCCGGGCAGCAGACCCGTCTGCCCGGTCTGTCACCGGCCGCGACCCGGCGGCCGCAGCATGAGGAGTACGAGTGAGACCCCACGCACCCCTTCCTCAGGGACGTCTTCCCCAGGGACGTTCCGCCCGCAGGCGGGCCACCGTCGGAGCCGCCCTGGTCTCCGCCGCGGCCTTCCTCGCCGTAGGTGTCCAGGCGGTCCCGGCGACCGCCTCGCCCACCGTCCACCCCAGCCCCCTGCGGGCCGGCGGTCTGGAGGCGAAGCTCAGCCCGGCCCAGCACAGCGCCCTGCTCAAGAGCGCCCGGCAGCAGGCCGCCGCGACCGCCCGCACCCTCGGGCTCGGCGCCCAGGAGAAGCTGGTCGTCAAGGACGTCGTCAAGGACAACGACGGCACCGTGCACACCCGCTACGAGCGCACGTACGCCGGACTCCCCGTCCTCGGCGGCGACCTCGTCGTGCACACCCCGCCCGCCTCGCTGGCCGCCGGGACCGTGAGCACCACCTGGAACAACAAGCACCGGATCAAGGTCGCCTCCACCACCGCGACCTTCACCAAGGCCGCCGCCGAGTCCAAGGCGCTCAAGGCCGCCAAGGCGCTCGACGCCAAGAAGCCCACCACCGACAGCGCCCGCAAGGTGATCTGGGCCGGCACCGGCACCCCCCGGCTCGCCTGGGAGACGGTGATCGGCGGCTTCCGGGACGACGGCACGCCCAGCCAGCTGCACGTCATCACCGACGCCACCACCGGCAAGGAACTGCACCGGTTCGAGGCGATCCAGACCGGCGTGGGCAACACCCACTACAGCGGCCAGGTGTCGCTGACCACCACGCAGTCGGGCTCGACGTACACGCTGAACGACACCACGCGCGGCGGGCACAAGACGTACAACCTGAACCACGGCACCTCCGGCACCGGGACGCTGTTCTCGCAGAGCAACGACACCTGGGGCGACGGCACCAACACCAACGCGGCCACCGCGGGCGCCGACGCCGCCTACGGCGCGCAGGAGACCTGGGACTTCTACAAGAACACCTTCGGCCGCAGCGGCATCAAGAACGACGGCGTCGCCGCCTACAGCCGGGTCCACTACAGCAGCAGCTATGTCAACGCCTTCTGGGACGACAGCTGCTTCTGCATGACCTACGGCGACGGCTCGAACAACAACGACCCGCTGACCTCGCTGGACGTGGCCGGCCACGAGATGAGCCATGGCGTCACCTCCAACACCGCCGGCCTGGACTACAGCGGCGAGTCGGGCGGCCTGAACGAGGCGACCTCCGACATCTTCGGCACCGGCGTGGAGTTCTACGCCAACAACAGCTCGGACCCCGGTGACTACCTCATCGGCGAGAAGATCGACATCAACGGCAACGGCACCCCGCTGCGCTACATGGACAAGCCCAGCAAGGACGGCAGCTCCGCCGACAGCTGGTACTCCGGTGTCGGCAACCTCGACGTGCACTACTCCTCGGGCCCGGCGAACCACATGTTCTACCTGCTGTCCGAGGGCAGCGGCACCAAGGTCATCAACGGGGTGACCTACAACAGCCCGACCTCCGACGGTGTCGCCGTCACCGGCATCGGCCGGGCCGCGGCCCTCCAGGTCTGGTACAAGGCGCTGACGACGTACATGACGTCCAGCACCGACTACGCGGGCGCCCGCACCGCCGCGCTCAACGCGGCCGCCGCCCTCTACGGCACCAACTCCACCCAGTACGCGGGCGTCGGCAACGCCTTCGCCGGCATCAACGTCGGCAGCCACATCAACCCGCCGAGCAGCGGCGTCACGGTCACCAACCCGGGCAACCAGTCGTCCACCGTCGGCACCGCGGTGAGCCTTCAGATACAGGCGAGCAGCACCAACAGCGGAGCGCTCAGCTACAGCGCCTCCGGTCTGCCGGCCGGCCTGTCGATCAACAGCTCGACCGGTCTGATCTCGGGCACGCCCTCCACCGCGGGCACCTACCAGGTGACGGTCACCGCGAAGGACTCCACCGGCGCCACCGGCACGGCCACCTTCACCTGGACCGTCGGCTCCGGCGGTGGCGGCGGCGGGTGCACGTCCACCCAGCTGCTGGCCAACCCCGGGTTCGAGTCGGGCAGCACCGGCTGGACCGCCACCAGCGGGGTCATCACCAACGACACCGGTGAGGCGGCCCACGGCGGCTCCTACAAGGCCTGGCTGGACGGCTACGGCTCCTCGCACACCGACACGCTGTCCCAGTCGGTGACCATCCCGGCCGGCTGCAAGGCCACACTGAGCTTCTACCTGCACATCGACACCGCCGAGACGGGCAGCACCGCGTACGACAAGCTGACCGTGACCGCCGGTTCGACCACCCTGGCGACGTACTCGAACGCCAACGCCGCATCCGGCTATGTGCAGAAGACCTTCGACCTGTCCTCGCTGGCGGGCCAGACGGTCACCCTGAAGTTCAACGGCGTGGAGGACTCCTCCCTCCAGACCAGCTTCGTCGTGGACGACACCTCCCTGACGACCGGCTGACCCGGCACCGGACCACGGTCCCGCATCTCCTCCGGGAGTGCGGGACCGTGGCATGTCCGGCCTCGGCCCGTTCCGGCCGCCGGGGTCAGAACGTGCGCCGCAGCAGGCCGAGCAGCGCCGACCAGTGCCGCTCGTCGGCCTCCTTGCCGTAGGCGGGGGTGTCCGCCTGCGTGAAGCCGTGGTGGGCGCCCTCGTAGACCTCGCAGGTGTGCCGCACCCCGGCGTCGGTCAGGGCCTTCTCCAGCAGCTCGATCTGCTCCACCGGCAGCGAGGGGTCGTTGTCGGCGTGCCCCAGGTACACCTCCGCGGTGATGCGCGGAGCCGCCAGATGCGGGCTGTCGGGGTCGTCGGTGGCGAGCCGGCCGCCGTGGAAACCGGCCGCGGCCGCGACCCGGTCCGGGTGTGCGGCCGCCGTCCACAGGGCGAGCCGGGTGCCCATGCAGTAGCCGGTCAGCGCGACCGGACCGCCGGCCACCAGGGGGCTGTCGGCCAGCACCCGCAGATAGGCCTCGGCGTCCCGCTCGATCATCTCCGAGGTCAGGGAGGCCACCACCGGGCCGACCCGGTCCCAGAGGGTCGGGTCGGCGGCCGGGTCGATGAACTCGGGCAGCTCGACCACCGGGGTGCGGCCGAGCCGGTAGAACACGTTCGGCACCAGCACCGTGTAGCCGGCGGCGGCCAGCCGGTCGGCCATCGACTTCAGGTACGGGCGCATGCCGTAGGCGTCCTGGTAGAACAGCACGCCCGGACGGGGCTGTCCGTCGGCGGGGTGGACGAGGTAGGCGTCGCAGACGCCGTCCTGGGTCTCGATGTCGAGTGCGGCTGACTGGACGTCGGTCATGGGTAACACAGCCCTTCCTCGGAGAACGCAAGAACGCGGGAGAACCGGGAACCAGGGGACCCCGCGGCGCGGGAACGGGCGCCGCGCGGTGGCGGCCCCCGGCACCACTGCTACCGATCATGCTGCCACGCGCGATCCGGACCACCGAACCCGATGTGCCGCCCGCTCACTCGAAGCGGCCGGTGTCCCCCGCGCCGCGGCGCACGATCTCCGGCTCGCCGCCGGAGAAGTCGACCACCGTCGTGGGCTCGGTGCCGCAGTCGCCGGAGTCGACCACCGCGTCCACCACGTGGTCCAGCTGGTCCTTGATCTCCCAGCCCTGGGTCGGCGGCTCCTCCTCGTCCGGCAGCAGCAGCGTGCTGGACAGCAGCGGCTCGCCCAGCTCCGCCAGCAGCGCCTGGGTGACCACATGGTCCGGGATGCGCACGCCCACGGTCTTCTTCTTCGGGTGCAGCAGCTTGCGCGGCACCTCGCGGGTGGCCGGGAGGATGAAGGTGTAGCTGCCGGGCGTGGCCGCCTTCACCGCCCGGAACACGTCGTTGTCCACCCGGACGAACTGGCCGAGCTGCGCGAAGTCCCGGCACATCAGCGTGAAATGGTGCCGGTCGTCCAGCTTGCGGATGGCACGGATCCGGTCCATGCCGTCCCTGCTGCCCAGCCGGCAGCCCAGCGCGTAACAGGAGTCGGTCGGATATGCGATGAGCGCGCCCGAGCGCACCGCGTCGGCGATCTGCGCGATGCTGCGCGGCTGCGGGTTGTCCGGGTGCACGTCGAAGTACTTCGCCATCCGCCGAGCTTATGCCGCCGTACCGGCCGGTGCGCGCAGCGCCGGCGGCCCGGCCGCCGTCGGTGCGCCGGCGGACGGCCGCCGGCCGCCAGGTCTGCCGCGCGGAATCCCGGGCATCAGGTCCGTGAGCCGCCCGGGGTCCCCCCCTCCCCGGTGTGGCGCCTCCGCCGACGGCCACCCCCCGGGCCGTCGGCGGAGCCCTGCGCGGCCGGGTCGGGTAACGTGCGCCTGAGGACGCCCGGATGGACCCGACGACGAGGAGAGACACTGGTGGCCGGCGGAGCGGAGGAGAGTCCCGGTCCGGCGCCCGGGCAGCGCCACGGGGCCGACGAGGTCTGGGCGCGCCAACTGCTCGGCCAGTTGCGTCCCGCCGGGCGCGACCCGGGCCGGCTGCTCGCCTGGCTCGGCCGGACGCTGGAGGCGTCGGTGTCCCTCCAGGACGCCGACGGCGGCCTGCTCGCCGGAGAGCGCCTGCCGCTCGACGCGGCCGTGGCCGCCGGCATCACCGCGGGCCGGGTCGCCGGTGCCGCCCTGGAGGACGGCGCCCGGCATCTGCGCCTGGTCGGCATCCGCCGCCCGGGACCCCGGCCGGGACGGGCGGCCGTACTGGCCGTGGCCCGCCCGGCGCCCTTCGACCGGCACATGTCCGAGATCCTCAGCCACACCGCCGGAGTGCTCGAACTGCTGCTCCGCGAGCGGGAGTCGACCGAGTCCGCGGACCGGCTGCGGCGGGCCACGGCGGACCTGCGGCTGGCGATCCTGCAACTGCTCATGGTGGAGGACACCGTCTCCGCCCGCCGGGTCGCCGCGGGGCTGTGGCCGGGGCTGCTGGAGAAGGACACCACCCAGGTGTACGTCGTCGAGTGCGCCGCCGCCGAGCGCGACCGGCTCGCCGACGCCTGCGCCGAGGCCACCGAGGGCCGGGCGCTGGTCGTGCGCTGTCCCGCGATGGACGAGCACGTCATCGTCGTCGGCTCCGCCGCGGAGGTGGAGGAGCGGCTGCGGGCCCTCGTCGCCGGCCGGCCCGGCACCTTCGTCGGCGGCAGCCTCCGGCAGCGCCTGGCCCGCACCGCCACCGCCTACGGCCAGGCCGTCACCGCGCTCGCCGTGGCCCGCCACCGGCCGGAGCGCGCCGCCGTCTACGCCGAACGCACCCGCCCCGTCCAGCTCATGGACCCGGGCGCGCTGCGTGCCTGGTGCGCGTCCGCGCTGCGCCCGCTCGACCCGCTGCCCCACCACATCCGGGCCGAACTGCTCGCCACCACCCGGCTCGGCCTGGAGTTCACCGCGGTGAGCGCGGCGAAGGTGCTCGGTGTCAGCCGCAACACGGTCCGCGCCCGCCTCGACCGGGTCGCGGCCCTGCTCGGCGCCGACTTCTCCGTGCTCACCGTGCGGGCCGTGACGCATGTCGCGCTCGCCACCGAGGCGGCCTGCGGGGCGTACGACCTCGGTGCCGAGCCGGACCGCCCGCAGTGTCCGGCGACGCTCCCGGACCTGCTCGGCGCGCCCGCGCTCGGCTCCTGGGCCCAGGGCCTGCTCGGCCGCCTCGACGCGGACGGCCGGGACCTGCGCGGCACCCTGCGCGCCTGGATCGCCGCCGACGCCAACGCCGAACGCGCGGCCGAGGCACGGGGCGTGCACGCGCAGACCGTCCGCGACCACATCAGGGCCGCCGAACCCGTGCTGGAGCGCCGGCTGCTGGCCGGAGGCACCGATCTGTACGAGGTCGTCCTCGCCCACCTGGTCACCGGCGACCTCGCCGTTCCCGTGCTCGACCCCGCGAACCGGGAGCAACCGGGCGCGGCTGTGCACGGATGAGTGCTCCGCGGGTCCGGCCGGGCACCGGTGCGCTACCCCGTGCGCGCGGCCGCCGTTAAGTTCGGGAGAGTGCAGGGGCCGTGACCGGAACGGGGGACCGGTCGCGGCCCGGCGCCCGTCCCGGGTGTCCGCCGCTCAGGGGTCCAGCCGGACCGGGATCTCCTGCCAGCCGTGCGTGATGAACGACGGCAGCTGCCGCAGCTCCTCGGCGCCGACGGCCAGCCGCAGCCCCGGGAAGCGGGAGAACAGCGCGGGCAGTGCCGTGGTCGCCTCCAGCCGGGCCAGCGGCGCCCCGACGCAGCGGTGCACACCGATCCCGAACGCCAGATGGTCCGCCGCCTCCCGGGCCGCGTCGAAGACGGCCGCGTCCGCGCCGTAGTGCGCCGGGTCCAGCCCCGCCGCCGCGTACAGCGTGATGATCGCGTCCCCGGCCGGGACCGTCACGTCCCCGACCGTCAGCTCCTCGACCGCGAACCGCAGGGGCAGCGCGGCGATGGACGGATGCACCCGGAGCGTCTCGTCCACCACCGCCGCCCAGCCGACCGCCCCCGAGCGCACCGCCGCCAGCTGCGCCGGGTGGGTCAGCAGGGCGACGGCCGCGTTGCCGATGAGGTTGACGGTGGTCTCGAACCCGGCCCCCACCACCAGCAGCAGCGTGTGCAGCAGTTCCTCGTCGCCGAGGCGGTCGCCGTCCGTGTCCCGGAACCGGATCAGCTCGCTGGTGATGTCGTCGCCGGGGTGCGTCCGCCGGTGCGCGATCAGCGCGCCCAGGACCGAGCCGATCCGCTGCTGCACCGAGGCCGCGTGCTCGGGGCTGGTGTCGGAGGTGTTCATGATGTCGGCGATCAGCCGCACGGCGTCCGACTGCAACTCCTCCGGCAGGCCGAGGAGTTCGCCGATCATGCGCATCGGCAGCGGATGCGCGAGCCCCGCCCGCAGGTCGACCGTCCGGCCGTCGGCCCCCGCGGCCGCCAGCTCGTCCAGCAGCTCGGCGGTGAGCGCCCGTACCCGCGGCAGCATCGCCTCGGTACGGCGGTGTGTGAAGCTCGGTGCGACCAGCTTGCGCAGCCGGGTGTGGTCGGGGCCGTACGCGGTGAGCATGTTCACCACGCCCACCCAGGTGGCCACCCAGCCCCACTCCGGGTGCCGGCTCAGCTCCGGCCACAGCCGCCAGTGCCGGCGCGCGTCCTTGCTGACGCGGGGATCGAGGATCAGGTCTCTGAGGGTGTCGTAGCCGGTGGGAGCCCAGGCGGGGACGCCACCGGGCAGCTGCACGGGGACGAGGGGGCCGAGGGCGCGCAACCGGGCGCTCTCCGCGACGATGTCGGAGCCGAAGGGGTCGAGGGCGATACGGTCGGTGACGGTCACGACGGTTCTCCTGGGCGAGCGGCGCTCGTTTCGACGCGTTCGCCTTCAGTAGACGCCGCCCGGGGTGGCCGGCCCACCGAACAGGTTTTCCAGGGTCTGGATCCGGCCGAGATCGCGCCTCAACCGGTCCGGGTGACTGGCAGGTTGTAGACGTGTCCGGGGGAGATGATCCGGGTGATCGCCGCACCCAGCACGGTGCTGGGTTCCTGGCCGCGGTATCCGGTGTCGGTGTTGCAGAGCACGACGAGCGTGGTCCGCGTCGCCGGCAGATAGACCGTCAGGGCCTCGTACCCCGGCAGCGAGCCGTTGTGGCCGATCCAGCCCCGCACGTCGAAGATGCCCAGGCCGTAGCCGGCGCCCTTGAACGGGCCGGCCGGCAGTGTCATCAGCCGCTGCTCCTGGCTGGCGGTGCTGATCATCCGGGTACCGTCCGGGAACTGGCCGGTGGCGGCCGTCGGTGCCCAGGTGTGCAGATCGTCGAGGGTCGAGATCATCGCGCCGGCCGCCCAGGCCCAGGACGGATTCCAGTCGGCCGAGTCGGCCTCCTTGCCGTTCGCGGTCTGGAGGGTGTAGCCCTGCGCGTGCGGCGTGGGGAACTCGCTTCCGGTGGGGAAGAGTGTGTCCTTCATGCCGGCCGGTTCGAGGATGTGCTGCCTGATGTAGTCCTCGATGTGCTGCCCGCTCTCCTTCTCCACCACCAGCCCCAGCAGGATCAGATTGGTGTTGCTGTAGAAGAACTTCGCCCCCGGCTCGAACATCACCGGGTGCTTGAAGGCGTAGTCGAGCAACTGCTGGGGCGTGAAGGGCTTCTGGGGGGCGGAGGTGAGCGCCTTGTCGAAGTCGGCGTCCTCGGAGTAGTTGAACAGTCCGCTGCGCATCTCGGCCAGCTGACGCAGCGTGATCCGGTCCCCGTTGGGCACGCCGTCGACGTACCTGCCGATCGGATCGTCCAGCCCGACCTTTCCCCGGTCCACCAGTTGCAGCAGCGCGGAGACGGTGAACATCTTCGTCTCGCTGCCGATCCGCATGAACATGCCCGGTGCCATCGGCTGCCCGTCGCTCTTGTCGGCGACCCCGAAGGAGCGGACGTAACTCGGCTGTCCCGGCGTCCAGATACCGACGGTCACGCCGGGGATGTTCGCCTGCCGCATCACCCGCTGGACGGCCGCGTCGAGCTGGTTCGCCACGGCCGGTGTGAGCGCGCGGACCTCGGACTGCGAGGGCGACGGAGTGGGGGCCGGAGGAGCAGGCGTGGGGGAGACGGCGGCAGGGGCGCCGCCCGGCACGAGGACCGGTGCGGCCCCTGCGGTGAGCGGCGTCAGCAGCGTCCCCGCCGTGACGGCGACCACGGCCCCCCGGCGCAGGTGTGCGGAGAAATGCGACATGGGCTGACTCCAAGCACGTGATGGGGAGTACGTGCGAGCGGGAAGCGACGTCGGAGCCCTGCCTTCCCAGCATAGGAGCGCCCACCCGGCACTGCCCGTCGGCCACCGGCCCCTCCGTGCCGGGGGCGGGATGCTTGTCGGACGGGCGGAGCGCCTCGTTCGGGGGATGGCCTCACCCGACCCGGTGAGCCCTGCGGCCGGGGCGTACCGGGGACCGGCCGCCGGCGTTGCCCCGGCATGAACCGCTTGGACTGGATGGACCGGCTCGAACGGCTGGAGGAGATGCGCCGGAGGGAGCGGACACGCCGGACGGATCCGTTCGACCGGGTGGACCGCGCGCGGGAGCCGATCTACGCAGGGCTCGTCACCGAGTGGCGCGCGCAGGGCCGGACCGTGCCCGCCGAACCGGACGCGCTGTGGGCCGTCGCTCCGCCGGCCCCTGCACGGGACGCACTGTGGGCCGTACGTCCCGTGCCCGCCCGGCGTCCACGGCCCGAGCCGGAGCGCCCCTGATCCGCCGCAGCCCGGCCGGCTACCGGTCGGCCGGCGGTGCCAGGACGGCCAGGGTGCCGTTGGCCTGCTGCAACGCCTCCTCCAGCGGCTCGGGACCGTGCAGGGCCCCGGTGCCGTCGGGCGGTACCAGCCATTCCAGGGAGCGGGCGGGCCGGTACGGTGGCGGTACGGCGACCCAGGTGCCCTTGGCGCCGTAGCGCAGGCCGGAGCCGACCCAGCCCCCGGCGGGGTCGGGCGGGAGGAAGAAGCCGACCCGGCCCGCGGCGGTGTCGACCAGCGTGGGCCCCGGCAGGGGCAGGTCCGGTCGCCACAGCAGGTCCAGGGTGAGCAGACCCAGCCGCTCGGGGACGCTCAGCACGTCCCAGAAGCGGCCCGCTTCCAGCAGCGCGACGCCCTCGCCGTGATCCCACTCCCATTTGCAGGCCCGCGGGTCACCGGCCGCAGCGGCCAGCCACTCCACGCCCCGCATCCACATCGTGTTCGTCATGCACTGCTCCGAGGGTGTCCTCGCCCGCCTGCCATGCGTGCAGGGGGCGGCCATGGCCGGGCACTTGGTGCACCTGCACGCCAACCCGGCATATGCATGCTCGTAGATATTTCTACGTGGCGGAAGGGGTGGCGAACCGTGGCGTTTGAGGCGACACGTTCGAACTCCGCGCGTCGGTTCGGGACGGCGGGGGAGGCCGAAGTACGGGGTGGCCCAGGTCAGATGGCGTCGGCGTCCGGGGCGAGCACCAGCATGCTGACGTCGTCCCGGACCGCGCAGCCGAGCCGGGCCAGGTCCGTCCACACGGCACCGGGCAGCTCCGCGGACGCGGTTCCGGACAGGGCGGCCAGCCGTCCGGGCAGCGGATAGAAGGCGCCGGCGCCGTCCCGGGCCTCCCACACCCCGTCGGAGGCCAGGAACAGCCGGTCACCGGGGGCCAGCGCCAGCGTGACCTCCTTCGGCGGATCCACGTCGACCAGGCCGAGCCCGAGCGGCGGCCCGGGCACCACGGCCACCTCCCGCGCCTGCCCCGCGCGCAGCAGCACGGGCGCCGGATGACCGCAGGCCACCACCCGCACCGCTCGCCCGTCGGGGGAGAACTCCAGCAGCACGCCGGTCGCGAACAGCTCCGCGTCCCGTACCCCCGCCGCGTCCACCGCCAGCCTGCGGTCCATCCGCGCCGCCACCGACTCCAGCGCCGGCTGGTCCAGCACCGCCTCCCGGAACGCCCCCAGCAGCGCCACCACCGTCGCCACCGCCGACAGCCCGTGCCCCCGCACATCGCCCATCACCGCACGCACCCCGTGCGGCCCCTGCCGCACGTCGAAGAAGTCCCCGCCGACCAGCGTCCCGTCCTGCGCCGCCCGGTAGAAGCCCGCGCAGCCGACCGAGCCGACCCGCTCCGGCAGCGACGGCAGCACCGCCCGCTGCACGGCCTCACCGATCTCCCGCTCCGTGTCCAGCTGGGCGTCCCGCCGGCTGCGCACATAGGACACGAACACACTCAGCGCGGCCACGAACACGACGGTGAGCAGATCGGTGTCGCCGGGACGGTTCAGATGCGTGGCCGGCACGTTCAGTACGACCACCACGCCCACGCCGAGCAGCGCGGTCGCCAGCGGACCGTAGGACAGCACCGCCAGCGGCGGGATCGCGCCCAGCAGAAAACCGGCGTCGCGCGCGTCCGGGGTGATCGCCGTGGCCACGCTGACGGCCACGAGCAGCAGCACGGGCAGCACCCGTACCCAGCGCGGCGGCGGCGCGCCCCGCAGCCAGCCGCGATCCTCCCGGTCCCCGCGCGACGACCAGCCGCGCACCGATCTCACACGCCCACGCTACGCCGACCGCCCCGGCCGGGCCTCCCGCGCTCGGGCCGCACGGTTGCGGTGGGCCGGCGAGCCGTGCGCGCGGGAGTGCGGGGCGGCCGTACCGGAGCGCGCCCTGCCGCGCGCCGTCCGGCGGATTCCCCCCTTCGGGTGCTCAGACCGGGGTTCGCCGCCCCGGGTGCGCGGGGTGACCGATAGTGGACCGACCGCCGGGACCGGGCTCCGGCGCGTCGCAGTGGAAAGCAGAGGTGCCGACTCCATGCTCACCAGCCGATCATGACCGCACGCGAGCGGACGGCCCTGGTCGTCGTGGATCTCCAGAACGACTTCTTCGCCGGCCCCGCGGCCCGCGCCCGTTCCGGCGGCGGCCCGGCCGCGCTGGAGGCGGTGGCGGCCGGCTGTGTCCGGGCGGTGGCGGCGGCCCGGGAGCGGGGCGTGGAGGTCGTGTTCGTCCGCTTCGCCGGCGACCTGGAACACCAGGGCGCCAGCTGGCGGCTGCGCGACCGGCTGCGGGGCAGACGGCCGAAGTGCGTGGCGGGCTCCTGGGGCGCGGAGTTCCACGCCGTGGCCCCGGCACCGGGCGAGCGGGTCTTCACCAAGCAGGCCTGCTTCGACGCCTTCCTCGGCGAGGGCTTCGAGGCGCATCTGTCCGCCAGGGGCATCGGGCACCTCGTCCTCGCCGGGCTGTACGCGGACGTGTGCGTGGACACCACGGCCCGTACCGCCTTCCAGAAGGGCTACCACGTGACCGTCCTGACGGACTGCACCGCGGCCCTGCATCTGCCGGACGAGGCCGTCCTGCGTTTCATGCGGGTCGTCTACGGCGCACGGACCACCACCGCCGACGACCCCACGGCCTGGACGCCCCCCACGGCCCTCCACGCTCACCCCAGGGACGACAGTGGGGCTTCGCTCTAGTCGCTGCTCCTCAACCGGGCCTCCGCCGTCGCCAGGATCTCCGTGACGCGCTGGCCGAACGCGGCGTCGCAGGCGTGCGGCCGGCCCGTGCGGGCGGCGGTCAGCAGGGCGTCGACCGCCCGGGAGAGTGCGGGGACCGGCCCCTCCGCGCCGTCCGGCAGCTGCGCCACCCCGGCCTCGCCCCACAGCTGCACGCCCGCCCCGGCCGCCGCGGGCGGCGCCGACAGGCTGAGCGTCAGGGTGCTGGACGCGCCGGTGGCGTGGTCGAGGACCAGGTGCACGGTGTCCACGGGACCGTACCCGGCCGCCACCACCTGCCGTACGTCGCCGAGGACCGGCAGCAGCACCGACAGGGCGTGCGGGCCGACATCCCACAGGGCGCCCTTCTCCCGCCGCCACGGCGAGACCGCGTACGGGCTGCCGGAGGTGAAGACCGCCCCCAGCCAGTGCGCGCGGGCCGTGAACCAGCCCGCGGCCGCCGCCTGCTCCTCGATCCAGGCCTCCGGCTCCTTCTGGAACCGCAGGGTGAAGAAGACCACCGACGCCACCCCGGCCCGCTCCACCGCCGCGACGACCGCCCGGCCCGCCGCGACCGACACCGCGACCGGCTTGTCCAGCAGCAGATGCCGGCCCGCCCGCGCCGCGCGCACCGCCAGTTCGGCCTGCACCGAGGGCGGCAGCGCCACCGCCACCGCGTCCACCTCGGCCAGCAGCGCGTCCACGTCGTCGTACGCGGTGACGGCGTACCGCTCCGCCAGCTCCGCCGCCGCCTCCGGGCGGCGCCCCCACACCCCGGCGAACTCCACGCCGGGGTGGGCGGCGAGGGCGGGAGCGTGCGCCGCCTGCGCCCAGGGGCCGGTCCCCAGCAGTCCGATGCGCATGAGACGTTCCTCTCTCCGAGCCGTACCCCGCGTCCTCAGGATCCTGCGCGCCGATCCCCCGTCCCACACCCGCGGCCCGCCTCGCCGTGCGCGGCGAGCCAGTCGGCGATGGTGGCGGCGATCGGCTGGCCGGTGTCCATCTCGACGAACCCGAACTGCCCCGACTGGTTGCACTCCAGGAACCACCAGATGCCGTCCGGGTCCTCCGCGAAGTCGAAGGCGCCGTAGGCCAGTTCGGCCTCCGCCAGATAGCGCAGCACGCTCTCGGCGACCCGCGGCGGCACCTCGGCGGGCAGCCAGGGGGAGACCGACGGGGCGAAGCGGACGTCGACGTCGTCGGGGTGGGCGTCCGGATCGGCCGGCTTGCGCGCGGCCAGCAGGGTGCCGCCGACGGCGGTGAGCCGGATGTCGGCCCGCTTGGTGACCCGCCGCTGCAACAGGGTCGGTCCGAAGGCGACCGCCGAGAAGTCGGTGTCCGGTGCGACCCTGCTGGTCGGCACCGCACGCGCCGGCTCCTGCGGGTGTGCGCCGGAGACCGGTTTGACCACCAGGTCCGGGAAGCGTTCCGCGAACTCCCGCGCCGCCTGCGGGAACGTCGTGATGAGCGTGGCGGGCACGGCGAGCCCCGTGCGCTGGGCCAGGTGCAGCTGCCACGGCTTGTGCCGGGCGCGGCGGGCGGCGTCCGGGTGGTTCATCCAGCGGGCGTCGGTGCACCGCAGCATGCCGTACAGAGCCTGCGCGGACTCCTCGGTCAGCCAGGCGGACGGATGGGCGGCGCGCGCGGCCGCCCGGCCGGGTCTGCGCACCCAGACGGAGCGCAGGCCGTTCACGCTCACCAGGCGCCCGCCGACGGACAGATGCCCGCGGCAGGCGCCCTGCGCGTACTCGCCCGACAGTGCCACCCCCTGGGTCAGATCGGCGGGATCGAGCCGGACGACGGGCACGCCCGCCTCGCCCAGCCGGAGGACCACCATGTCCGCCGTCACGTCCTCTTCACTGGTCAGGATGAGTACCGTCATCGTCCGAAGCCCGTGGTTCAGTCGTCGAAGTGCGTCTTGGAACCAGCGGTCGACGTCGTGGTCCCGAACGCTCGCAGGGTCGCGTGATCGGTGGCCGCGATCCGTCCGTCCGGGAGGACGTTCAATTGCAGTCCGGAGTCATAGGCGTACGGAGGGGTGACGTCCAACTGCACAGCAGGTCGCGCGTAGTTGAGCGTGAACGGTTGCATGGCCTCTCCCTGGTTCGGCTTTCACGTCCTTATACGAATCGAACGGGTGATTGGGTTCCTCACGCTGAGTGATCACGATGAGAAGCTGCTTCCGCCGGTGCCGGACCGGGTCAGCCCCGGAGCACGCCCCGGGCCACGGCCAGCGCCTGTTCGGCGTATCCGCGGCCGAAGAGCACGGCGTGCACCAGCAGCGGGAAGAGCTGGTGCAGACCGATCCGGTCCCGCCAGCCCTCGGCGAGTGGTGCTGTCCGCTCGTACCCCACGAGCACACGGTCCAGGTACGGGCAGCCGAACAGGTGCAGCATCGCCAGATCGGTCTCCCGGTGCCCGCCGTGGGCCGCCGGGTCGATGAGCCGGACCTCGCCGTCCGCGCCCCACAGCACGTTCCCGTTCCACAGGTCGCCATGCAGCCGGGCGGGCGGTTCGGCGGGGCCCGCCAGCTCCGGCAGTCGCTCGCAGACCCGTTCGAACACGCCCGCCTCCTCCGGGCGGAGCGTGCCCCGGTCGAGCGCGCCGCGCACATAGGGCGAGACCCGGTGCTCGGCGTACCAGCGGGGCCAGTCGGTGCCGGGCGCGTTGCGCATGGGGGCGCGGCCGATGAACGCGTTCTCGGGGCCGCCGGGCGGCGGCGCCCCGAAGTGGGGTGCGCCCGCCGCGTGCAGAGCCGCCAGGGCCGTGCCGAAGCGCAGCGCCGCCGCGGGGCCGGCGCGCCCGGTCGCCACCCGCTCGGTCACCATCCAGCGCTCGTCGTGGCCGAGCACCGCGGGCACCCGGACCGCGTCCGCCGCGGCCAGCCAGCGCAGCCCCGCCACCTCCGCCCGCACCGCACCGGGTGCGTCCCCCCGCTTGACCATCACCGGCGTGCCGTCGGTCAGCGTCACCTCGGCGGGCGACCCTGACGCCGCCCGCACCCCGCTGACGGGCCGTCCGGTGAGCCGGGCCGCAACCTGCCCCGGATCCTCGTCTCGGTTGACCACGGCCTTAGGGTACGGCCCCCAACAGCCGCCGTGCGCACGGCAGTTCGGGGCGCGACGCGGCCGCCCGGCACGTTCCTCCGTACGGGTGCAGATCGCGGCTCCGGCGCGTCACGAGGGTGGCCGGCCGGGCCTGAGTGAGAGGTGAACCCAAGGAGGAAGGTGGGCCGACGGCCGTTGCGCTGCCCGTGGCTCAGATGCCGCCGGGCGCGGCGGCCGCGGCCCGGGTCAGGCCCACGGGGTTGCCGGTCGGCAGCAGCCCCGAGTCCTCGACCGAGCGGGCCAGCGGGGCCAGCAGCCCGGCCAGCCGTTCGGTGCGGTCCGCGCCGAGCGCGCGCCACGGGCTCTCGGCCGCCGCGTCGGTCAGCGCCTCGACCTCGGCGCGCACGGCGACCCCGGCCGGGGTGAGCGAGCCGTCCGCGCTGAGCAGGGCGCGCTCCCGCAAGCGCGTCCCGGCCGCCGCCCAGTCCGCCTGGTCCCACTTGCGGGTCTCCCGCAGGAACCGCCCGTCCGACTCGCCGGCCGCGGCCTTGAGCACCATGGCCTCCACCGGGCCGATCCCCTGGCCCACGAGCACCGCGACATGCCCGTCACCCCGGTGCTCGCGCAGGGTCGTCACCGCCTGCCACAGCCGGGCGGTGGGCCGGTCCGGGCGCTCCAGCGCCTGGTTGGCGGCGCCCAGCACCCGGCCCGCGGTGTCGGCGGCCGCGGCCGCCTCCCAGGCGAGGTCCGCGGCCTCGGCGAAGTCGCCCGAGCCGACGACGTCCGCCCCGAACAGCCTGCTCATGGCCGCGTCCATGGCGTCCCGGCGGGCCGCCAGCACATCCTCGGGAGCCGCGTACGACCAGGCGTCGGGCAGTGTCCGCGTCACCCGCGCCGGATGGAAGACGTAGAAACTGCTCGTCACCACGGACGGGGCGACCGCGCCCAGCGGTGCCGCGCGCAGTGCGAAGTACCCCATCCAGAAGCCGCGCAGTCCCAGCGCGTCCGCCGCCCGGTGCGCCTCCGGCGCGAAGTACACCAGGTCGTGCACAGGCTCGTACCGCTCCCACAGCGCCCGCGCCATCCCGTCCGCCACTGCTTCCTCCCGTTGAGCCGGCCTGTCCTGCTGACGGCACCAGCCTGCGTTATGACCGCGGTCATAACAAGCCTTTGTCCGTGTTCCGCGGATCACGGGGAGAGCCGGTCCACGGCATGCGGACCGGCGCACGGAAGCGGCGAACTGTGGTGCGCCGTGCGGGCTGTCGCGGCGGGGTGCGGAGGGCTGGGATTGGCCCGGAAGAGGGGCCGGAACGGGGTGCCGCTGGGACAGACGGGTGGTGCTTGGACCCGGCTGGGCGGCTCGGATGGTGCGTTGGCCGGCACTCGCTGACGGTGGTTCATGTCGGGACCGGGTTCAACCAGCTGATGCCGTATCCGCTGCCCGGTAACGGCGGAAGGACATGACTATGCGTTCTGCCCGCATGCTTCTTGCCACGGCGGCCACCGCCGCAGCCCTCGCCTTCGCCACGCCCGGGGCGGCACTCGCCGCGGTCGCGGGCGACGACGGGGGGCGTGACGACTCCTCGTACAGCAGGGACCACGACAACGACTCCGACCACGACAATGATCACGGCTCGGGCCACGACAACGAGCGCGGACACGACGAGCCGCGCGGCGGGATGCACACGGGTGGCGGAGCGCTCGCCACGGTGCGGGGTCACGACCGGGGCTCCGACAGTGACCGTGGCGAGGACTCTGAGCACGGCCGGGACGAGGGCTCGGACCACGGCCGGGGCGACGACGACGAGCGTGGCAACGAGCGTGGCAACGAGCGCGGACACGACGAGCCGCGCGGCGGGATGCACACGGGTGGTGGCGCGCTGGCGACGGTGCGGGGTCACGACCGGGGCTCCGACAGTGACCGTGGCGAGGACTCTGAGCACGGCCGTGGCGAGGGTTCCGACCACGGCCGGGGCGACGACGACGAGCGCGGCAACGAGCGTGGCAACGAGCGTGGGCACGACGAGCCGCGTGGCGGGGTGCACACGGGTGGTGGCGCGCTGGCGACGGTGCGGGGTCACGACCGGGGATCCGACAGTGACCGTGGTGAAGACTCCGAGCACGGCCGGGACGAGGGTTCCGACCACGGCCGGGGCGACGACGACGAGCGCGGCAACGAGCGCGGCAACGAGCGTGGGCACGACGAGCCGCGCGGCGGCGTGCACACGGGCGGCGGAGCGCTCGCCACGGTGCTGCGCGGTGACGACTGGGGCTCCGGCTCCGGCCGCGACGACAGCCGCTTCGACCCCGACAGCTACCGGGACAAGGACCACGGCAGCGGCCGCGGCCAGGAGGACTACGGCTCCGACCACGACCGCCCGCACGGCGGCATGCACACCGGTGGCGGAGCGCTCGCCAACCCCGGTGTCACCGCGGGCGGGATCGGCGTGCTCCTCGTAGGTGCCGCCGGCGCGTACGCGCTGCGCCGCAAGAAGGCCGCCCAGCCGGCGTCGTGACCGGCGGGCCTGCGCCCGGGACCGCGGTCGCCGCCGACGCGTACGTCGTGTCGGCGGCCCGCGCCCCCGGCGCCCGGTGCCACGCCGGATCCCCGCCCTGTCCTGATCCCCGTACTGCCGTGCCCGAGTGAGGTGGTGTCCGATGGCAGCAGATCCGTCTTCCCCCGAGCGCACGTCCGGCCGCGGAGGGCGGCTGACCCTGTGGGTCGCCGCGGCCGCCGCCCTCGCCTTCAGCGTGCTCGGCGGTCACCACGCCACGAACGGCATCTCCGAGGCCCCCCGGGCGGCGGGCGCCCGCGCCGCCGCGCCGGCCGACCCGCACCGGGTCGGCACGGCACTGCCCCGGGCCACACCGACCCGCCTGCTCATCCCGAAGATCTCCGTGGACGCCCCCTTCGTCCCGCTGACGCTCGCCGCGAACGGGCAGCTCGAGCCCCCGCCGGCCGGCGACACCAACCTCGTCGGCTGGTACGCCAAGGGCGCCGCGCCCGGCGAGCAGGGCACCGCGGTGATCGCCGGACACGTCGACACCGCGGTCTCCGCCGCCGTCTTCGCCAACCTCGACGAACTGAAACGCGGGGACACCTTCTCCGTGCAGCGGGACGACGGACGGCAGGCCGACTTCGTCGTGGACGACACCGAGACCTTCGCGAAGAACGACTTCCCCAGCAAACGCGTGTACGCCGACACGCCCCGCGCCGAGGTCCGGCTCATCACCTGCGCCGGGGACTACGACCACACGGTCCGGGACTACACCGACAACCTGGTCGTCTTCGCCCACCTCATCTGACGGGAGGTCGAGGACGGGAGATCCGGGTCAGGCGGCCCGCCGGGCCAGCGGGCCGTCCGCGGCGAACGCCAGCGCCGCGAACCGCTCGCCGATCCGGCGGTGCGCGGCGGCGTCCGGATGGAGGCCGTCGGGCAGCGGCAGCTCGGCGACGTCGGCCTCGCCGTACAGCTCCCGGCCGTCCAGGTGGTGCAGGTTCGGGTCCTCGGCGGCCCGTGCGCGCACGATCCGGGCCAGCTCCTCCCGTACGACGCGCAGGGTGAGCTTTCCGCTCGCCGTCTCCGCCGGGTCCCCGGCGGCCCGGAAGCTCAGCCGGCCCTCGCCCAGGGCGGCCAGGTCCGGGACGCTGGGGCCCGGCGTGTCCTCGTGGATCGGGCACAGGATCGGCGAGACCACCAGCAGCGGTGTGTCGGGATGGCCCTCGCGCACGGTGTCGAGGAAGCCGTGCACGGCGGGTCCGAAGGCGCGCAGCCGCATCAGGTCCGTGTTGACGAGATTGATGCCGATCTTGACGCTGATCAGGTCGGCCGGGGTGTCACGCAGCGCACGGGCGGTGAACGGGTCGAGGAGCGCGCTGCCGCCCAGCCCCAGATTGATCAGCTCCACCCCGCCGAGGGACGCGGCGAGCGCCGGCCAGGTGGTGGTGGGGCTCGCCGCGTCGGAGCCGTGACTGATCGAGCTGCCGTGGTGCAGCCACACCGGGCGGCCCCGGTCGGGCACCGGCTCCACCGGCGCGTCGGTGCGCAGTGCGACCAGCTCCGTCGTCTCGTTGTGCGGCAGCCAGATCTCCACGTCCTTGTCGGCGTCCGGCAGCCCGGTGAAGCGGACGGTGCCGACCGGACCCGGCCGGTGTTCGGCCGTACCGGTGCGCAGGTCGATCGTGAGGGTGTTGCCGCCACAGGCCGTGGCGCGGCCGGCCGGGCGGCCGTCGAGGAGCAGCTCGTAGACGCCGTCCGGGCGTGGCGGCGCCCCGGTGTACACCCGCTTGGTGGGCAGGGTGTCCAGCTCCACGGCGGTGGCGCGGGAGCGGAACAGGACGCGTACGCCGGAGGGCTGGGACTCCGCCATGGCCAGCTGCGGGTCGGCGCACTGGGCGCGGGCCCGGGCCGGCAGCCGGTGCGGCAGCAGCCCGTGGGCGGTGCGCTCCAGGTCGAGGGCGCCACGGACGAGCGCGGCGGTGAGGGGGATGGTCTGCATGGTCGGCCTGCTCTTCGAAACGGGGGTCAGCGGGTGGGCCACGTGCGCAGCAGGGAGTCGAGGGCGTCCACGATGCGCTCCCAGGACTCCTGGGAGTCGGGGGCGCTGTGGCTGAATCCCCCGGCGGTCTCCAGGTCGACGTAGCCGTGGAAGACGCTGCCGAGGAGCCGGACCGCATGGGTCTGGTCGGGTTCGGACAGCTCGTAGCCGCGCAGCACGGCCCGGGTGAGCTGGGCGATCCGGACACCCCCGCTCGCGGCGGCGGCCTCGGCGTCCAGCGGGTGGCGGGCGGCCGCGGAACGGCCGGGGTGGGCGCGGGCGTAGTCGCGGAAGACATCGGCGAAGGCGCGCAGGGCGTCCTTGCCGGCCCGGCCGGCGAGCGCCTCGGCGGAGAGGTCGGCCAGCTCGTCCAGGGCGAGCAGCGCGATCCGGGTCTTCAGGTCCTGGGAGCTCTTCAGATGCGAGTACAGGCTCGCGGTCCTCACGTCGAACCGCCGGGCCAGCGCCGAGACGGTGACCTGGTCGAAGCCGACCTCGTCGGCCAGCTCCGCGCCCGCACGGACCAGCCGTTCCGTGGTCAGCCCTGCGCGCACCATGATCCCGCTCCCTCTGCCGACAGTGATTGCCTACTTTCCTAAACACTATAGGCAGATGCAAGAAGGTTATAGGTCGGCCGTGGACTCGCGGGCGACCAGGGAGAAGCGGCTGACGAACTCCTCCTGGTCCGCCACCGGGCCCGCCCCGCCCATCCGCGCGACCAGCAGATCGACCGCACGCCCGGCCATCAGCTCATGGTCCGGGTCCACCGTGGACAGGGAAGGGATCAGGAACGCGCTCTCGTCGACGTTGTCGAATCCGATCACCTTCACCTGCTGCGGCACCCGCACCCCGGCGTCGGCCAGGCCGCGCAGCACGCCGATCGCGACGGAATCCGTCACACAGAACACCCCGTCGAAGTCCAGCCCCTCCGCCACCATGGCCCGCGCCTGCCGGGCGGCCGCCGCCATGGTCAGCGCCGGAACCGTGCGCACCAGCTCCGGGGCGTCGGGCAGCCCGGCGGCGCGCAGCGCCTGCCGGTAACCGGTGTGCCGCAGGCTCGACACATCGACCTCCGTGCCCAGTTCCCCGCAGACGACGGCCACCCGCCGGCAGCCCCGCTCGAGCAGATGCCGGGTGGCGGCGGCGGACGCCTCGACATTGGGCATCGCGACATGGTCCACCGGACCGCCGAAGATCCGCTCGCCGAGGATCACCACCGGGTGGTCCACCCGGAGCGCCGCCACATCGGCCTGCCCCATGCCGACCGTGCTCAGGATCAGGCCGTCGTAGAGCCGGTTGCGGGACAGCGCCAGCGCCGCCAGCTCGTTCTCCCGGCGGGCCCCGGTCTGCTCGATGCTCACCCGCAGACCGTGCCGGCCGGCCGCGGCGATGAGGGCGGCGGCCAGCCGGCCGTAGTACGGCAGGTTCACCTCGGGCACGGCGAGACCGATGGTCCCGGTGCGGCCCGTACGCAGGTTGCGGGCCGCCACGTTGACCCGGTAGTCGAGCCGGGCCATCGCCTCCAGGACGCGCTGCCGGGTGGCCGGGCGGACATGGGGACGGTCGTTGATGACGTTGGAGACGGTCATCGCGGACACCCCGGCGGCCCTCGCCACGTCCTGGATGGTTGCCACGCTCACTCCCGCCCGTCGTCCTCCGCGAGACGATAGAGGGCGGCGCCGTGGGCGGGCAGGTCGACGGTCAGGTGACGGCCGTCGTGCCCGACGTCGGTGCGGCTCCACAGCTCCCGCACCCGGTCGCCGGGCCGGGCACCGACCGAGCCGAGCGGCACCTCGTACCGGCGGGGTGCGTCGGCCAGCGAGAACACCGCCGCGTAGCGGGTACGGCCGTCGGTGTCCCCGGCGGTCCACAGCACCAGGTCGCGCTCGCGCAGCACCTCGCGGTTGCCGGTGCTGTGCCACAGCACGGCCAGCGCCTCGGCGTTGGTGAGCAGTCCGATGGTCTCGGGCGGGCTGGTGGGCAGGTCGCCGCCCATCATCAGCGGCGACCGGGAGATCAGCCACAGGGTGAGCAGGCTGATCTGCTCGGGCCGGGTCAGGCGGCACAGCCGGTCGTCGCCGACTTCGGCACGGATGCCGATCCGGCCGAGGGGCAGCATGTCGGCGTCCGCCCAGCCGCCCGGGCCCTGCCAGGGGGCCCAGCGGGCCATCCGGGCGAACTGGGCCTCGACGTCCTCCCACCGGTCCCACAGGTCGTCGCAGACCCGCCACATGGTGGCATGCTCGCGCAGGTGGTCCAGGTGGGCCAGGGAGACGTCGGTGCCGGGGGACAGGCTCAGCTCCATCGGGCGTCCGCTGCGCTCGATCGCGCGGGCGTAGGCGGTGATCTCCCGTTCGTGGTACGGGCAGAGCATGTCGTCGGCCTTGATGAAGTCGACGCCCCACCGCGCGAACTGGGCCACCTGGGCGTCGTAGTAGGCCTGGGCGCCCGGATGGCTGTGGTTCAGGCCGTAGTTGTCGGTGTTCCAGGGGCAGACCGAGCCGGTGTCGGCGATCTGGTCGGCGGTGAACTCCGTACCGGCGACGGGCAGCCGGGCGGCGACGGCCCGGCGCGGGATGCCCCGCATGATGTGCAGGCCGAAGCGGAGTCCGAGGTCGTGCACCTGGCGGGCCAGCGGCGCGAAGCCCGCTCCGCCCGCGGCGGAGGGGAAGCGGTTCGGTGCGGGCAGCTGGCGGCCGTATCCGTCGAGGACCAGCGGGGCGTCCGGGTTGTAGCCGTGGGCGCGGGCGGTGGGCTCGTACCACTGGATGTCGACCACCACGGTGTCCCAGCCGTACGGGAGCAGGTGCTCGGCGAGGAAGGCGGCGTTGGCGAGCACCTCGGCCTCGGTGACGGTGGGGCCGTAGCAGTCCCAGCTGTTCCAGCCTATCGGGGGGCGGGAGCGCCGGTCGGGCAGGGGGCGGTCCGGGGGTGTCATCGGGGGCTTCCTTACTGTGCCGGGCCACAGGGGTCCGGACGGTGACGAAGGAGTGCGATGGCAGGGTGAGGCTTACCTCGGCGGGCCCTCCGAGATCCTTTGTATCGATAAAAAAGTCGCATCGGAGCGCGGGGGCGTCAAGGGGTGGGGCACGCCAGGACGGCGGAGGGACGACTTGTGTGGACACGGGGCGTGGTGCGACGCTTCGTGCGCCGGCCACGACCCCGGTCGGCAACGGCTGTGAGCAGGGGTTTCGTCAGTGCCGCAGGCCCTGTGCGAAACCCCCGGGACAAGACGGGGAGTGGCCCGATGGAGTTGGAGCTGCGGCATCTGCGGGTGCTCTGCGCGATCGCCGACGCGGGCAGTGTGGGCCGCGCCGCCGCGCATCTGGGGTACTCGCAGCCCGCCGTGAGCACCCAGCTCCGCCGCATCGAACGCCACCTGGGCGAGCCGCTGTTCGAACGCGGCACCAGCGGGGTGCGGCCGACCGGATACGGCGCCGAGGTCGTCGCCCAGGCCCGGGACGTGCTGGCCCGCGCCGACGCCATCGGCCACCGCCCGGCCGCCCGGCCCCGCCGTACCCTGCGCGTCGCCGCGACCAACTCGCCCATGCTCTCCGGCACGGTCTCCGGGATCCGGGCCCGGCTGCCGGAGCTGTCCCTCGCCGTCAACAGCGTCTACGCGTCCTCGCGGATCGTGGAGCTGCTGGAGGAGGGCGCGGTGGACGCCGCCATCGCCGCCGACTACCCCGGTATGGAGCTGCGGCACTCCGGCGCCGTGCGGCACCGCGGGATCGTCACCGAGCCGACGTTCGTGGCCCTCCCCGCCCGGCACCGGCTCCGCCAGTGCGCCCAGGTGCAGCTCGCCGACCTCGCGGAGGACGCCTGGTTCGTGACGCCGGACGACGGCGCGGGCTGGCCCGGGGTGTTCTACGACGCCTGCGCGGCGGCCGGATTCAGCCCGGTCGCCGTCCACGAGTTCCTCGGCGACCAGAACCAGCTGCAAAGCATGATCGCCGACGGTCTCGGGGTCTCCCTGGTGCAGCCGACCTTCCGCCCGGTTCCGCAGGTCGTCGTCAAGCCGCTGGCCGGCTCCCCGCTGTGGTGCCGCTATGTGCTCGCCTGGCGGCCCGACGCGGTCGACGACGAGGTGGTGGACACGGTGCTGCAATCCGCCACCGCCGCCTACCGCGACCTCGTCGCCCAGGCGCCCCACCTGCGCAGCTGGGCCTCGCGGACGTGGAGCGTCGCCGGGGCGTGAGCGGCCCGGCCCGCCCCGCGCCGACGGATCACGGGGACGGCGCGATGTTATGAGCGGCCGGTGTCATGTGCTATGTCACACGGCATTGTTGGCGCGGGTGACCCGCTGAGACAGTGCCTCACACGCCTCAACACCCCACAGAGGCGCATCTTTTCGTGGAGGACTCCCGATGCGCTATCGCTTCGCGCTGCCCGGACGCCTGGCCGGCGCCGCGGCCGTCTGCGCGACCGTGGCCGGTCTGCTGACCACCCCGGCGCTGGCGGCCCCCGGACCGCACACCGGCCCGGCCCCCGGATCGCACACCCGCCCGGCCGTCCCCTCGCCGACCGGCGCCGCCACCGCGGCCGACGAGCGCCCCGCCACCCAGCCCCGGCGGCTGAGCCCGGCCCAGCTCCCGCCCCGGCAGCCGCCGGCGGGCCGGCCGGCGCACCGCTCGCCCCGGGCCGCCTCCTGCACCCCGGCGGACTTCGGCGGCCGTACCGGTTCCGCCCTGGTCTCCTTCGTGCAGGCATCGACCACGGACTGCGTCAACACCCTCTTCTCGGTCACCGGCAAGGACGCGCACGACGTCTTCCGCGAGGCGCAGATGGCGACCGTCGCCAAGGCGTTCACCCGCACCGCCGGACGGTACGGCGGCGACAACTCCGGCAGCCTGGAGCAGCTGGTCCTCTTCCTGCGCGCCGGCTACTACGTCCAGTTCAACCACTCCGCGGACGTGGGGCCGTACAGCGCGCGTCTGACCACCGCCGTCACGGCCGGCCTGGACGCCTTCTTCGCCCGCCCGCACTCGGCGGACGTCAGCGCGGTCAACGGCGACATCCTCGGCGAGACCGTCATCCTCACCGACAGCGCCGACCAGCAGGGCCGCTACCTGGACGTCTACCGGCGGCTGCTGGAGGACTACGACAGCTCCTACGACGCGATCCCCAGCATGGTCCGGGCCGTCAACGACGCCTACACACCGCTGTGGCGCGGCAACTGGAACCCGGAGTACGTCCGGGCGGTCGAGGCCGACCCGGGCATCGTCGACACCCTGTACGACTTCGCCCTCGCCAACACCGACCAGCTGGGCACCGACCTGGCCTTCCTGGACGCCAACGCCGGGATGAACCTGGCCCGTTACGTCGAGCACCCCGAACTCCACGACGAGGTCGCGCCGTTGACCCGGGACCTGCTGCACGCGACCGCGATGACCGGTCCGACGGCCGCGCTGTGGGTGGCCGTGGCCACCCAGGCGAACTCCTACGACGCCGCGAACTGCGCGTACTACGACGTCTGCGACCTGCCGGCCAGGCTGACCGCGGCCGTGCTGCCGGTCACCCACCGCTGCGACGCGAACGTCACCCTGCGCGCCCAGTCCCTCACCGCCGCCGAGCTGGACGCGGCCTGCTCCAGCGTGGTGAACCAGAGCGCCTACTTCCGCACCCTGGTGAAGGCCGGCGGCCCGATACCCGGCCAGTACGTGTCCACGATCGAGCTGGTCGTCTTCGCCAGCCGCGCCGACTACCAGACCTACGCGGGCCCGATCTACGGCATCGGCACCGACAACGGCGGCATGACCCTGGACGGCAACCCCTCGGATCCGGCCAACCACGTCACGTCGATCATGTACCAGAAGAACTACGACGACGGCTTCACGGCCCGGATCTGGAACCTCAACCACGAGTACACGCACTTCCTGGACGCCCGCGACGACATGAAGGGCGACTTCGACCAGCAGGTCTCGGTGCCGGACGTGTGGTGGATCGAGGGTGTGGCCGAGTACGTCTCCTACAGCTACCGCAACCTGCCCGACGAGCAGGCGGCCCAGGAGGCGGCCAAGCACACCTACACGCTGAGCACGCTCTTCGAGAACACCTACGCGAACAGCGACGTGACCCGCACCTACCCGTGGGGCTACCTGGCCGTGCGCTACATGGCCGAGCGGCACCCCGACGACATCCAGCGCATGCTGGCCCGGTTCCGCGCCGGTGACTACGCCGGCGGCTATGCCGTCTACCACGACGGCATCGGCACCCGCTACGACGCCGACTTCGACCAGTGGCTCACGGCGTGTGCCGCGGGCGCCTGCGCCCGGCCCGCCAGGGCCTGAGCGCACGCGCCACAGCACGGCGGGCGGGCGCGCCGGCGCCCCCGCGGGCGGGGCCGCCGCGCGGGGGGCGGGGGGGCGGGCGCGCCCCCCCCCGCCCCCGCGGCCCCCCCCCCCCCCCCCCGCGCCCCCCGCCGCCCCCCCCCCCCCCCCCCCCCCCCCCGCAGCGCGTGTCGGGCCCGGCGTCAGACGGCCGTGGCCGGGTACGTCGGGTACTCCACGCCCGAGACGTGCTGGACGACCCGGACCACCTGGCAGGAGTAGCCGAACTCGTTGTCGTACCAGAGGTAGAGGATCGCGTTGTCGCCGTCGACCTTGAGGGCGCCGGCGTCCACGATCGAGGCGTGCCGCGAGCCGATGAAGTCGCTGGAGACCGCGTCGGGCGCCGTGGTGAAGTCGATCTGGCGCTTGAGCGGCGAGGTCAGCGACACCTCGCGCAGGTAGTCGTGCACCTCCTCCTGGGTGGCCTCGCGGGCCAGCTGGAGGTTGAGGATCGCGATCGAGACGTCCGGCACCGGCACCCGGATCGAGCTGCCGCTGATCTTCGCCTTGAGGTCGGGCAGCGCCTTGGCGACGGCGGAGGCGGCACCGGTCTCGGTGATCACCATGTTGAGCGGCGCGGAGCGGCCCCGGCGCTCGGACTTGTGGTAGTTGTCCAGCAGGTTCTGGTCGTTGGTGAACGAGTGGACCGTCTCCACATGGCCGCGCAGCACGCCGTACTCGTCGTCCATGGCCTTCAGCGGCGGCACGATCGCGTTGGTGGTGCAGGAGGCGCAGGACAGGATCTGCTCGTCCGGCTTGATGGTGTCGTGGTTGACGCCGTGCACGATGTTGGGGACGTCGCCCTTGCCGGGCGCGGTCAGCACGACCTTCTCGATACCGGGGCGCAGGTGCTTGGACAGACCCTCGCGGTCGCGCCACTTGCCGGTGTTGTCGATGAGGATGGCGTCCCGGATGCCGTACTCGGTGTAGTCCACGGCGCTCGGGTCGTCGGCGTAGATCACCTTGATGGCGTTGCCGTTGGCGACGATCGTGCTCTCGGCCTCGTCCACGGTGATCGTGCCCTGGAACTGGCCGTGGATGGAGTCGCGGCGCAGCAGCGAGGCGCGCTTGACGATGTCCTGGGCGCCGCCGCCGCGGACCACGATGGCGCGCAGGCGCAGCCCGTTGCCGGAGCCGGCCTTCTCGATGAGGAGGCGGGCGACGAGCCGGCCGATGCGGCCGAACCCGTACAGCACGACATCGCGCGGCTCACGGCGCTCGATCTTGTTGGCGCCGGTCGCGCCGGCAACGGCCTCGGCGGTGAACTCCTCGATGCTCAGGCCGCGGTCGTCGGCCTGGTACTGCGTGGCGAGCATGCCGAGGTCGATCTGCGAGGGCCCGAGGTCGAGGGTGGTGAGGGCCTTCAGGAACGGCATGGTCTCGGTGACGGACAGCTCCGCGCCGGCGATCTGCCGGGCGAAGCGGTGCGTCTTCAGGATGCTGACCACCGACTTGTTCACCAGGGAGCGGCTGTGCAGCAGGACGGTCACGTCCTGCTCGCGGTGCAGCTTCCCGATGAGCGGGATCATCGACTCCGCGATCTCCTCGCGGATCTTCCAGTTGGTGAACGAGTCGTCGTTGACAGTCACAGATCCATCTTTCGAGCTAGGCAGCGCTCAGATGATAACAACACCTCGGAGGGCCCCCGCGGGGGGTGCCGGGAGCCGGGAGCGAGCCGGGAAGTTTGCCCCGATTCCTGAATCGGGGTGGAAGTACGTAAGAAACCCGGGTCGCGATTTGCTCGTCTTACCCGGCGTGTTCAAGGTCAAGAGTGTGACCACCTCATCCGTACCCCGGCCCGAGCCGACCGCCCCGTCCGGTCCCCTCCGCCGTCCACCGGCCCTGCCCCGGATCGCCCGGCGCGGGATCCCCGAGGGGGCACTCCCGGCCCTCGCCCTGTTCGCGGCGGTCCGGCTCGCCGGGGTGCTCACGGTGATCCTCACCAACGCGGCGCGCGGCCACCCGCTGGTCAAGAACCTCGCCCACTCCTGGGACTCCCGCTGGTATCTGCACATCGCCGGCCAGGGCTACGGCCATCTCATCTGGATCACGCCCGAGGGCGCCGTCCAGGTCGACTGGGCGTTCTTCCCGCTGTATCCCGCCCTCATCAAGGCGCTGATCACCGTCCTGCCGCTCACTCCGGGCCAGGCCGCCATGGTCATCGCCTGGATCGCCGCGGGCGTGGCGGCGTACGGCGTCTACGTCATCGGCCACCACCTGTACGGGCGGGGTGTCGCCACCGTGCTGGTCGGGCTGTGGGCCGTCATGCCGCACGCCGTCGAACTGACCATCGCCTACACCGAGTCGCTGTTCGCCGCGCTCGCCGTCTGGTCCCTGTACTGCGTGCTCACCCGCCGCTGGGTGTGGGCCGGTGCGCTGGCCGCGGCCGCGGGCCTCTCCCGGCCCAGCGGGTTCGCGCTGGCCGGCGCCGTCATCCTGGCCGCCGCCGTCGAGGTGGTGCGGCAGCGCGGCCGGGTCCCGGCACGGCTGTGGGCCGGTGCGCTGCTGGCCCCCCTCGGCTGGTTCGGCTATGTGCTGTGGGTCGGCAGCCAGACCGGCGACGTGTTCGGCGGCTACTTCACGGTGCAGAGCGCCTGGGACTCGCGCTTCGACTTCGGCGTCGGCGCCCTGCACTTCGTCAAAGCCCTGCTGCTGCACGGCGGCGGCGTCGTCTACCCGGCCGCCCTGATGATCGTCGCCGCGAGCCTGCTGCTGTTCGCGCTGCTGTGCCTGGACCGGGCCCCGCTGGTCCTGGTGGTCTTCACCGGGATCCTGATCCTGCTCGTGCTCGGCGGCTCCGGCTCCTTCTCCTCCAAGCCGCGGTTCCTGCTGCCGGCCTTCCCGCTGCTCATCCCGATGGCCCGCGCGCTCACCCGGACCTGGCGGGTGCGGCCCGCCCAGGCGGTGGTCGTGTACGGCGCCCTCACCATCGTGTCCCTGCTGTTCGGCGCCTATGTGACGGCGGTGGCCCACTCCCCGCTGTGAGCCGCCACCGGCCCCCGTCCGCTCGTACCGACGGGGGCCGCGCCGCCCACCGGGCGGGCGCCGGAGGGCCCCGCCGCCGAAACGACGAAAGCCACCGGACGGCCGGTGGCTGGTGCCTGGATTTCCCCAGGGCCAAAGGACACGGCACGGGCGGCACGCCGACGCGGGAGCGTCCACGTGCCGCCCGGTTTCCCGGCGGAGCCGGGCCGTGCCGGTCAGCGCGGGTTGAACACCACGCTGGCGAAGTGCCTGCTGTCGGGCGCCGCATGGCCGGGGGCGAGCCGCAGCGCCGCGCCCTGGCACTTCTTCTTCGCGTAGACGACCAGCGGCTTCTTCGTGGAGTTGCGCGGGCCACGCGCCTCCTGGCCCATGTCGAAGCACTTGTTGTCCGGCGGGCTGTCGATGGCGTACGCCTTGCCCTGGGGGCCGATCCACACGAACGTGCCGTCCGCGGCGAGCGCGGAACCCATGGTGGTCACGGAGAGGACGAGCCCGCCGAGGACGGCGACGAGCGGACGACACAGACGCATGGAGATGTCCTTCGTGGTCCTTCGCGCGTGATCCCACGCGAAGCGAATGAGTGGGGGAAGCGGTCCGGGGCCGGACCGGGGAGCCGGCCGGGACCGCCACCGCCATCTCACACCCACGGCCCCGCGCATCCCCCGGGCCGACACGGATACGTCCACCGTTCGGGTGAGTACCCCACGAGGGGCCGCGCCCGGCCGAGACCGTCCCCTATGGGCGAGATCATCATATATAGGTAAAATCGAGGCGTTTGCCGAATGTTCAGGCGGGTGCTTCCCGGGCCCCGCCCTGCCGGAAGTGACCGATGCCCCGCAAGCGCTCCACGGACGACGGCGACGAGCTGCTGGCCAGACTCGGCTCGCTGACCGCCCAGGCACGTCAGCGCGCGGAGCTTCAGCGCACCCAGGTCGAGCTGGCCATCGCACTCCAGCGCGGCATGCTGCCCCGGGACCTGCCCACCGCACCCGGACTGCACCTCGCCGTCCGGTACGCGCCGGCCAACCTCGGCCTCAACGTGGGCGGCGACTGGTACGACGCGTTCACCCTCCCCGACGGCAGGATCGGGCTGTCCATCGGCGACGTCCAGGGGCACAACATCGAGGCCGCCGCCTTCATGGGCCAGGTCCGGGCCGGGCTGCGCGCACTCGCCACCGTCACCGGTGAACCCGGCGAGCTGCTGGCCCGCACCAACGAGCTGCTGCTCGCACTCGGCAGCGACCTCTTCGCCACCTGCACCTTCATGCGGCTCGACCCGGAAACCGGCGTGCTGGAGAGCGCCCGCGCCGGGCACATCCCCTCCGTGTGGGCCACGGCCGACGGAAAGTCCGGCGTCGTCGACGACGAGGGCGGACCGCCGCTCGGCATCGAGCGGGGCTTCGACTACCCCGTCACCCGGCACCGGCTCACCACCGGCGGAGTGTTCGTGCTGGTCACGGACGGGGTGGTGGAGGGACCCTCGCTGGCGATCGAGGCCGGCCTGGACCAGGTGGTGCGCCTCGCGGGCATCGCCGCCGTCGCCGGTCTGGCGGCCCCGGCACTGGCCGCCGCCGTGATCAAGGGCGCCGAGAGCGTCGGACACGAGGACGACGCCGCCGTCCTCGTCGTGGGCCTCGACGGGCCCGGCACGCGTCCCTGAACGGGCCCGGGCCGCCCGCCGCGGATCCGCCGCCCGGGCCGGGCGCCGGGTTCAGCCATAGGGCCGGACCGTGGCGTCTCTCGCCTCGCCGACCCGCGCCCGGCGGTGTGAGATTGCTGCTGTGGTGGGTATCGAGGAACTGCGCCGGCCGGGCGCCTATGCCGTCCAGGTGCTGGCCGTCGCGGCCTGCTACTACGTGGCCGGCCGGCTCGGGCTGCTGCGCGGGCTGTCCGTCGAGGGCGCCGTCGTCACCCCCATCTATCCGCCGACCGGCGTAGCCGTCGCCGCCCTGCTCATCCTCGGGCTGCGCTGCTGGCCCGGCATCACGCTCGGCGCCTTCTTCGTCGTGCTCTCCCTCACCACCCCCCACCTCGACGTGATCGGCGTCCTCTTCGGCAGCACCGTCGCACCGCTGTGCGCCGCGCTGCTGCTGCGCCGGGCCCGTTTCCGCCCCGACCTCGGACGGTTGCGCGACGGCGTGGCCCTGGTGTTCCTGGGCGCGCTGGGCGCGATGCTGATCAGCGCGACGGTCGGCGTCGGGCTCCTGGTGCTCACGGACAAGCTGGCCGCCCAGAGCTTCTGGCCGGTCTGGCTCGCCTGGTGGGTCGGCGACGCGATGGGTGTACTGATCGTGACGCCGTTGCTGCTCCTGTTGTACGGCGCGCGCCGGCTGCCGCCGCTGGGCCGCTGGAAGGAGGCGACCGCGCTCACGCTGGTCGCCTGCGCTCTCGTACCGCTGGCCGCCTTCAGCTCGATCAGCCTGCTGTTCCTCGTCTACCCGTTGCTCATCTGGGCCGCCCTGCGCTTCCAGCTGGTGGGCAGCGCGCTGTGCGCCCTGCTGACGTCCGTGCTGGCGACGGTCGCCGCGACGGACGGCGTCGGCGCCTTCGCCGGGCTCGACCGGATCGAGACCATGGCGAAGCTCCAGGCGTTCAACGGCTCCATGGCCCTCACCGCGCTGCTGCTGTCCGCCCTGATCACCGAGCAGCGCAACACCCGCAACTCGGTGGAGAAGGCATGCCAGGAACTGGTCGAGGTGCTGGAACACCTCACCGCCGGCGAGCCCCCGCCCCCGCCCCCGCGCCCGCACCCCGGCACCGACGAGCCCTTCGACCGCCCCTGGCCCTAGATTCCTTCGCCGGGGTCACCGCCGCGAGCGGTTCACCGGCCCCTCGTCGTCACCGCCCGGCTCCGCCGAGCCCGTGCCCTCGGGAGCGTCCCCGGACCGCCGTACCGGCGGATGCGCGGAACCGGTCGCGCCGGGCTGGCCGCCGCCGGTCGTGCCGTAGCCGCCCGGGATACCCGGCGGCATGTCCGCGGCGGCCTGCGCCTCGCTGATCCGGCGCCGGGCCCGCACCCCCGGCCGGCGCTCCGGGTACGGGTACTCGAACGGCTCGGCGGAGGCCCGTGCGCCGTCCGTCTCACGCTGCCGGCGCGCGGCACGCTCGGCAGCGCTCGCGTCGCCCTGTCGGTTGCGGTGCTTGTCGTCCATGCCGCGCCGGGTACCCGGGAGCGGCCGCCGTCAACGCCTCCCGGCGTGTCGAACGGCCGCCCGGGGGCACTGGGAGACGATGGAAAGGCCCGGCCACGGGCACGGGCCGGACCGGAGAGACAGGGGCGGCATGGACCAGCGGCGGACGGCCTCGCCTGGTGGCGGGCCTGTGCATCGGGAAGCCGCGCGTGGGGACGGCGGGCTGGGGACCGGCCACGGCAACGGACCGGCAGGCGCCCCCGGCGCCGTGCCTCTACCCCCGGGGTCCGCTGGCGGTGACGGCGTGGTAGATGAGTCCGGCCCGGGCGGCGGGCCTTGGCCTGTGGGCTCCGCCCACGGGAAGGGGCTGGCAGGCGCCCCCGGTGCCGCGCCTCTGCACCCGGGTGGGTCGCAGGCGGGTTCCGTCTCGGGTGGTGCCGCGGGGCGGGCGGCCCGGGACTCCGGTGCGCCGGAGGGCGCCGAGGGGAGCAGCGGGCGTACGCCGTCGGGCCGCGGGGCAGGGGACGTGCGGCGGATGATTCCGCGGACCGATGCGCTGCTGCGTGATCCCCGTCTCGCCGCTGCCGTGGAGCGGCTCGGCGGCGGGGTGGTCAAGGCCGCCGTCCGCCAGGCGCAGGAGCGGGCCAGGGCGGGCGGGATCGCGCCGGGGCAGGTGGCGGAGACCGCCCTCGCCCTGCTGCCCGTCACCGCGAGCGGTCTGCGGCCGGTGGTCAACGCGACGGGCGTGCTGCTGCACACCAACCTCGGCCGGGCCCCGCTCTCGGCCGCCGCGCGCCGGGCCGTCCAGGAGGCCGCCGGGCCCACCGACGTGGAACTCGACCTGGAGACCGGCGTCCGGGCCCGCCGGGGCCGCTCCGCCCTCGCCGCCCTGCGCGAGCGGGTACCGGCCGCGGGAGCCGCGCACGTCGTCAACAACGGCGCAGCCGCACTCGTCCTCGCCGCCACGGCGCTCGCGGCCGGCCGGGAGATCGTCGTCAGCCGCGGCGAGATGGTGGAGATCGGCGACGGCTTCCGCCTGCCCGACCTGCTGGTCTCCACCGGCGCCCGGCTCCGCGAGGTCGGCACCACCAACCGCACGACCGCCGCCGACTACGCCGACGCGATCGGCCCCGACACCGGCTTCGTGCTCAAGGTGCACCCCTCCAACTTCCGCATCACCGGCTTCACCCGGTCCGCCACGGCAGCCGAGCTGACCGGTCTCGGTGTACCGGTCGTCGTCGACATCGGCTCCGGCCTGCTCGCCCCGCACCCCGCGCTGCCCGAGGAGCCCGACGCCGACACCCAGCTGCGCGCGGGCGCCGCCCTGGTCACCGCGAGCGGCGACAAACTCCTCGGCGGCCCCCAGTGCGGACTGCTCCTCGGCGACCAGGACATCGTCCGCACGCTCGCCCGGCATCCGCTGGCCCGCGCCCTGCGCGTCGACAAGCTCACCCTCGCCGCGCTGGAGGCCACCCTCACCGGCCCGCCCACCCCGACCGCCCGCGCCCTCACCGCCGACCCGGCCCGGCTGACCGCCCGCGCCGAACGGCTCGCCGCCTCGCTCACCGCCGACGGCATCGACGTACGGGCCGTACCGAGCACGGCCACGGTCGGCGGCGGCGGCGCCCCCGGTGTCACCCTGCCCAGCGCCGCCCTCTCCCTGCCCGAGCGGTATGCCACGGCCCTGCGGACCGGACCGATCCCGGTGGTCGGACGGCTGGAGGCCGGGCGCTGTCTGCTGGACCTGCGCGCGGTGCCGGAGGAGGACGACGAACGGCTCGCCGAAGCCGTACGGGCGGTGCACGCGCGGTGCGCCGGCCCGGCGGCGGAAGGGCGGACGTGATGCGGGTCCTCGCCACCGCCGGCCATGTCGACCACGGCAAATCGGCCCTGGTCCGCGCCCTCACCGGAATGGAACCCGACCGGTACGAGGAGGAACGCCGCCGCGGCCTCACGCTCGACCTGGGCTTCGTCTGGACCCGGCTCGGCCCGGACGGCGAACACCTCGCCTTCGTGGACGTCCCCGGGCACGAACGGTTCGTCGCCACCATGCTCGCCGGGGTCGGACCCGTGCCCGCGGTGCTCTTCGTGGTCGCCGCCGACCAGGGCTGGCAGCCCCAGTCCGAGGAACACCTCGCCATCCTCGACGCGCTCGGCGTCCGGCACGCCGTCCTCGCGATCACCCGCAGCGACCTCGCCGACCCCGCACCCGTGCGCGCCGACGCCCTCGAACGGCTGGCCGCCACTTCCCTCGGCACGGTCCCCGCGGTGGCGGTGAGCGCCGTCACCGGCCGCGGACTGGACGCACTGCGCACCGAACTCGCCCGGCTGGCCGAGGAGTTGCCCGCCCCCGACCGGGACGCGGACGTACGGCTCTGGCTGGACCGGGCCTTCACCGTCCGCGGCCACGGCACCGTCGTCACCGGCACCCTCGGCGCGGGCACGCTGCGCGTCGGCGACCGGCTGGCCACCGGGGACGGCGGCGCCTGCCTGCGGGTCAGAGGCCTCCAGAGCCTGCACGAGGAGCGCACCGCGGTCGGCGCCGTCGCCCGGGTCGCCGTCAACGTGCACGGCCCCGGCGACACGGCCCTCAGCCGCGGACAGGTGCTGCTCACCCCGGACCGCTGGCGGTGCGCCGAGCTGATCGACGTACGCGTCACCGGCGAGCCCACGGCCGACCTGCCCCGCCAGGTCACCCTGCACATCGGCACCGCCGCCGTCCCGGTGACCGTCCGCCCGCTCGGCACGGACACCGCGCGGCTCACCCTCTCCCGCGCCCTGCCCCTGCGCGTCGGCGACCGGGCCGTGCTGCGCGAGCCCGGGGGCGGCCGCAGACCCCGCGCGGCCACCGTCCTCGACGTACGGCCGCCCCGGCTGACCCGGCGCGGCGCCGGCCGGCCCGCGCGGCCGAACTGGCCACCATGACCGGCCGCCCCGACGGCACCGCCGAACTCGCCCGCCGCAAGCTGATCCGCCGCGCCGAACTGCGGGCGATGGGCGTCCCGGTCCCCGCCGAACCCGTGGCCGGCGACTGGCTCGCCGACCGGCACCACTGGGACACCCTGAAGGACCGGCTCACCGCCGAGACCGAGCGGCACGCCCGCGCCCACCCGCTCGACCCCGGGCTGCCCACCGAGGCCGCCCGCCGGCTGCTCGGCCTGCCGGACCGCGCACTGGTCGACGCCCTGGCCACCGCCACACCCGGGCTGCGCGCCCGCGGGGGCCGGCTGTACCCCGCCGACCGCGCACGGCCCGGGCTGCCCCCGCCCGTCCGCGCGGCCGTGGACGCGGTCCGCCGCGACCTGGCCCGTACGCCGTTCCGCGCGCCGGAGGCCGGCCGGCTCGCCGAACTGGGCCTGGACCGCAGGGCGTTGGCGGCGGCCGTGCAGACGGGGGCGCTGCTGCGGATCGCCGACGGGATCGTGCTGCTGCCCGGCGCGGACACCGCGGCCGCCGCCGTGCTGCGCGAGCTGCCCGAGCCGTTCACGCTCAGCGAGGCACGCCGGGCCCTGGACACCACCCGCCGGGTGGCCGTACCGCTGCTGGAGTTCCTGGACGCCCGGGGGCACACGGAACGCCTGGACGACCAGCGCCGCCGCTGCCGCCGGGACGGGACGGACGGAGGCGGACGGGAATCGAACCCGCCGGCCCGAGCTGCTCGGGCCCCTCGGTTTTGAAGACCGGGAGGGCCACCAGGCACCCACACGCCTCCACCATCCGTCAGGCTTCTGCCCCAGGAGACCACCGCCATGTCACAGACCTCGGTACCGACCCGCCGGGCGCCCGTCCGGCTCACGCAGTTCGCCCATGGCGGCGGCTGCGCCTGCAAGATCCCGCCGGGGGAGCTGGAGGAGGTGGTCGCCGGGCTGACCGCACCGGCGCTCGCCGGGGGCGACACGCCCCTGCTCGTCGGGCTCGCCACCGGGGACGACGCGGCCGTGGTCACCCACCGGGGCACGGCACTCGTGTGTACGGCGGACTTCTTCACCCCGGTCGTGGACGACCCCTACGACTGGGGACGCATCGCCGCCGCCAACGCCCTGTCCGACGTCTACGCGATGGGCGGCCGGCCGGTCCTCGCCGTGAACCTGCTGGCCTGGCCGCGCGACCGGCTCCCCTTCGAACTGGCCCGCGAGGTGCTGCGCGGCGGACTCGACATCGCCACCGAGGCCGGCTGCCATGTCGGCGGCGGGCACAGCGTGGACGATCCCGAGCCGAAGTACGGCATGGCCGTCACCGGCCTCGCCGACCCCGACCGGCTGCTGCGCAACGACACCGGCCGGCCGGGGCAGCCGCTCTGCCTGACCAAGCCGCTGGGCGTGGGCGTGCTGAACAACCGGCACAAGGCCACCGGCGAGCGCTTCGAGCAGGCCGTCGCCACCATGACGGCCCTCAACCGGGACGCCGCCGAGGCCGCCCTCGCGGTCGGGGCCCGCTGCGCCACCGACATCACCGGCTTCGGCCTCCTCGGCCATCTGTACAAGCTGGCCCGCGCCTCGCAGGTGACCGCCGTCATCGACACCGCCGCCGTGCCGTACCTGGACGGGGCCCGGGAGGCCGTACGCGACGGGTAGATCAGCGGCGGCACCCGGCGCAACCTCGAATGGGTCGCCCCGCACACCGACTTCGGGGACACCGACGAGGGCACCCGGCTGCTGCTGGCCGACGCGCAGACCTCCGGCGGTCTGCTGGTCGCCGGGGAGGTGTCCGGGGCGCCGGTGGTGGGGGAGCTGGTGCCGCGCGGACCCCACTCGATCGTGCTCCGGTAGGGGTTCGGGGCTCAGGGCTCAGGGCTCAGGGCTCCGTGCCCGTGTGCTCGTCGATGCCCGCGCGGATCCGGTAGGCGCGGACCAGCGCCAGGGAGGCAGGGCCGCGCGGCCTGCGCCCCGGGCGGATGTCCACGGCGAACGCCTTCGACTCCTGGATGTGCGTGTTCGGGTCCAGGGACAGATGCAGCAGCTCGTTGGCCGCGTCCCCGGTGCTGTACCCGTTCGGACCCCAGTGGTACGGCAGCCCCACCTGGTGCAGCCGGCGCCCCTGCACGGTCAGCGGCGCCATCCGGTCCGTGACCAGCACCCGGGCCTCGATCACCGCGCGGGCGCTGACGATCGTCGCCCACCCGGTGTGCGTCAGGCCCCGCTCCGCGGCCAGCTCGGGGGAGACCTCGCAGAAGAACTCCGGCTGGAGTTCGGCCAGATACGGCTGCCAGCGCGACATGCCGCCCGCGGTGTGGTGCTCGGTGAGCCGGTAGGTGGTGGCCACGTACGGGAGCACCGCGGAGCCGGGCTCGTCACCGCTCGGCTGGTAGCGGTTGTCCGGATGCGGCGGCGGCAACTGACGGACCGGGTTGCGCTGTTGGTCGTACAGGAGGTTCGCGAACGGCGAGTCCTGCGGCTCGTAGTGCGTGGGCAGCGGGCCGTCGGTGAGCCCGGACGGCACATAGAGCCACGCCTTGCCGTCGGCCTGCATGATGAACGGATCCCTGCCCGACAGGGCCTCCGGGCCGGTCGCGCCCTCGGGCGGCTCGTGACCGGGGTCCTTGTCCTTCTTGAAGTCGGGTACGTCGTGCCCGGTCCACTCACCCCGCTCCGCGTCCCACCACACCAGTGCCTTCCGCTCGCTCCACGGGCGGCCCTCGGGGTCCGCGGAGGCGCGGTTGTACAGGATCCGGCGGTTGGCCGGCCAGGCCCAGGCCCACTCGGCGGCCACCCAGTCCTGCTCCCGGCCGGGCTTGCGGCGGGCGGCCTGGTTGACACCGTCGGCGCGGACACCGCAGTAGATCCAGCAGCCGCAGACGGTCGAGCCGTCGGACTTCAGCTCCTCGTACGAGGAGAGCGCAGCGCCCTCGGCGTCGTGGCCGTTGATCTCGGCCAGGACGGCCTCGGCGTCCGGTTCGTCGAGTACGCCCTTCGTCGGGTAGTCCCAGGCCAGGTCGAGCAGCGGCCGGTCCATCTCGTCGGCGGACCCCGCCAGCTTCTCCCGGACGATCCGCCCCAGGTGGTAGGCGAACCACAGGTCGCTGCGCGCCTCCCCGGGCGGCTCGACCGCCTGGTGGTGCCACTGGACCAGCCGCTGGGTGTTGGTGAAACTGCCGTCCTTCTCGGTGTGCGCGGCGGCCGGCAGGAAGAACACCTCGGTGCCGATGTCCTCGGTGCGCAGCTCACCGGTGGCGATCTCCGGGCCGTCCTTCCACCAGGTCGCCGACTCGATCAGCGAGAAGTCCCGGACGACCAGCCAGTCCAGGTTGGCCATGCCCAGCCGCATCAGCTTGGAGTTCGCGTTCCCCACGGCGGGGTTCTCGCCGATCAGGAAGTAGCCCTTGCAGACGCCGTCCAGCTGGGCCGTCGTCGTCTCGTACGTCGAGTGCGAGCCGGTGAGCCGGGGCAGGTAGTCGAAGCAGAAGTCGTTCTCCGGGGTCGCCGCGTCACCCCAGTACGCCTTCAGCAGGCTCACCAGGTAGGCGCGCATGTTGCCCCAGTAGCCCTTGTGGGCCGCCTCCGCCTCGACGAAGGCGTCCAGGTCCTGGTTCTGGTGGGCGTGCGGCATCGGGATGTAGCCCGGCAGCAGGTTGAACAGGGTCGGTATGTCCGTCGAGCCCTGGATGGAGGCGTGCCCGCGCAGCGCCAGGATGCCGCCGCCCGGCCGGCCGATGTTGCCCAGCAGGGTCTGGAGCACCGAGGCCGCGCGGATGTACTGCACGCCCACCGTGTGCTGGGTCCAGCCGACCGCGTAGGCGAAGGCCGTGGTGCGGTCGCGGCCCGAGTTCTCCGTGACCAGTTCGCACACCTGCCGGAACAGCTCCTGCGGCACTCCGCAGACCTGCTCGACCAGCTCCGGGGTGTAGCGCGCGTAGTGCCGCCTGAGCACCTGGAAGACGCAGCGCGGATGGGTGAGCGTCTCGTCCCGCTCCGGTTCGCCCTCGCCGATCACCGCGCCGCCGGAGCCGTGCGACTCGCCGCGCGCCGCCTCGGTCACCGAACTGCCGCCGCCGGTGCGGGCCTCGTACTCCTGGTCGCGCTCGCCCGAGGCGGCCTGCACCTCGGTGCCCTCGTACTGCCAACTGGCGTTGTCGTACCTGCGGTTGCGGGCGTCCAGGCCGGAGAAGACGCCGGCCAGGTCCTCGGTGTCGTGGAAGTCCTCGCGCAGGATCACCGACGCGTTGCTGTACGCCACCACATAGTCACGGAAGTACTTCTCGTGCTCCAGCACATAGTGGATGATCCCGCCGAGGAACGCGATGTCGGTGCCCGCGCGCAGCGGCACGTGCAGATCGGCCAGCGCGCTGGTGCGGGTGAACCGCGGATCGACATGGACCACCTTGGCGCCGCGCGCCTTCGCCTCCATCACCCACTGGAACCCGACCGGATGGCACTCGGCCATGTTCGAGCCCTCGATGACGATGCAGTCCGCGTGCTGAAGGTCCTGCTGGAAGGTGGTCGCGCCGCCGCGTCCGAACGAGGTTCCCAGACCGGGAACGGTGGAGGAGTGTCAAACACGCGCCTGGTTCTCGATCTGGATTGCTCCCAGCGCGGTGAACAACTTCTTGAGCAGGTAGTTCTCTTCGTTGTCGAGCGTGGCCCCGCCCAGGCTCGCGATGCCGAGCGTGCGCCGGGTGCGGGTCCCGTCGACCTCCCACTGCCAGCCGGCCCGGCGCGCCGCGATCACCCGGTCCGCGATCATGTCCATCGCGGTGCCGAGGTCCAGCCGCTCCCAGTCGGTGCCGTGCGGACGCCGGTACAGCACCTGGTGCTCGCGGGCGTCCCCCGTGGTCAGCTGGAGGCTCGCCGCGCCCTTGGGGCAGAGCCGGCCGCGCGAGATCGGGGAGTCCGGATCGCCCTCGATCTGGGTGACCTTCCCCTCCTGGACGTACACGTTCTGGCCGCAGCCCACCGCGCAGTACGGGCACACCGACTTCACCACCCGGTCGGCGGTGGCCACCCGCGGCGTCAGCCGCGCGCTGCGCCCGCTCCGGGCGGCGGCGCCCCGGCCCAGCGGGTCGGTGCCGGTCAGCTGCCGGTAGACCGGCCAGGAGTCGATCCAGGTGCGCACACCCATGCCCCGCTCCTTCCGCTGCGTCCTGCCCCGATTCTCCCGCGCCCGGCCGCCCCGGGCATCTTCCGGTGGGCCGCGGAGTACCCGCGCGGACAGCGGCCAAACGGCCGGTCCGCCGGTCCCGGCCGCCGCCTCGCGGCTGTCATCGCCGCCGCGCACGCGGCAGAGGGGCTTGCCATGATGGTCGGCAGGCGGGCCGTCGGCAGTGCCGCGGTGCCGCTCGCCCGGCTGCGGGTGGGTCTCGCCCGCGTCGCCCACGGAGGTGATCCGCTTGCTCGCCGACCGCCCTCGCGTCGTGCTGTTCGACGTCAACGAGACCCTCACCGATCTGACCCCGCTCGCGGCCCGCTTCGAGTACGTCGGCCTCCCCGGCCACCTCCTGCCGGCCTGGTTCGCCGGGGTGCTGCGCGACGGGGTGGCCCTGACCCTCGCCGGGGGCCGGGCGTCCTTCGCGGCCGTGGCGGGGGACGGGCTGCGGACGCTGGCGGCCGGCGAGGAGGGCGCGACCGATCCGGAACGGGCCGCCGTACACGTCCTCGCCGGGCTCGCGGAACTGCCCGTGCACCCCGACGTGCCCGCCGGTGTACGGGCCCTGCACACGGCCGGGTACCGCCTCGCGACCCTCACCAACGGCTCCGCCGGCACCACCCGCGCGGTGCTCGACAGGGCCGGGCTCGCCGACTGCTTCGAGACCCACCTCGACGTCGAGGCCGCGGGCCGCTGGAAGCCGGCGGGGGAGGCCTACGCCCACGCCCTGCACACCCTGGGCGTCGCGGCCGGCGAGACACTGCTGGTCTCGGTGCACCCGTGGGACATCGACGGCGCCGCCCGGGCAGGGCTGGTCACCGCGTGGCTGCGCCGCACCTCACAGCCGTACCCCTCGTCCCCGCGTCACCCGGCCCTGACCGCCGTCTCCCTCCCGGACCTGGCGGCCCGGCTGGGCGCGGAGGGCCCGTAGACCGCGGCACCGAGCAGCCCCGGGAGGCGCCCACGGAGCCGGTCCCGCGCAGGGTGCTCGGTGGTCAGGACGGCTGGACCTCGTCGAAGAGAGCGAGCGCTTCGGCGGGGTCCGGGCCCACGAGGCGTTCCAGACCGGCCGTCGTGATCTTCGCCCATGTGCCGGCCCGTGCCCACATCCGCTCCTCGAAGGCGCGGACGGCGTCGTCCGGCTTGTCGGGGCCGGCGGCGATGGCCTCGGCGAGTTCGGCGCCGTCCAGCATCGCGAGGTTCGCGCCCGCGCCCAGCGGAGGCATCAGATGGGCGGCGTCGCCCAGCAGCGTTACCCCGCGGACGTGGGTCCAGGTGTGGCTCACGGGCAGGGTGTACAGGGGGCGCTGGACGAACGCGGTGCTGTGGCGGAGCAGGTCGAGGACGGGAGCGGCCCAGCCGTCGAACAACGCCAGCAGACGCGCCCGGACGGCCTCGGCATCGGCCGGGTCCAGGTCCGCGTGCCGGTCCAGCGGCGCGCGGAACTGGGCGTACACCTTGGCGTGGCCGCCGCTGTTGCGCTGCGCGACGAGACTCCGGTTCACGCCGTACACCCCCATGGAGCCGTCGCCGATCAGCCGGGCGAGGCCGGGGTGGCGGGTGTCGACGTCGTCGAGGGACGACTCGACGGAGGCGACGCCGGTGTACTGCGGGGTCGCCGGCGAGACCGCGGGGCGCACCCGGGACCACGCGCCGTCCGCGCCGACCACGAGGTCGAACGTCTCCTGCCGCCCGTCCTCGAAGTGGACCAGGACGCCCTCGGGGGTCCCCGGCACCACCCGCGTCACACCCCGCCCCCACTGCACATCGAGGGGGCCGAGCAGCAGATCACGGAGGTGGCCGCGGTCGATCTCGGGATTGGCCCGCTCGTCCGGGCGAGGCCGCCAGTCGCGCAGGACGGTCCCGTCCGGATCCAGGATGCGCATGGCCTGACCCTCGGGCCGGGACAGCGCCTGGAACTCCGCCAGCAGCCCCGCCTTCCGGAGCGCGAGCTGGCCCTGCCCTTCACGCAGGTCCAGCGTGCCGCCCGGGGGGCGGGCGTCGGGGCCGGGGTCGCGTTCGAGGATCGTGACGGGGTGGCCGTGGCGGTGCAGGACACGGGCGAAGGTCAGGCCGGCGGGACCGCTTCCGACCACGGCGATGCGATGTCTCATGTCGATACACTGTATTTTCTCAATACGCTGTATCGCAACAGTACGATGTGGCCATGACTGTCTGGGACCGGCCGGAGCCGCCGACTCGCCCCGTGCCGCTCGACCGGGAGCGGATCGTCGCCGCCGCCATCGCACTGGCCGACGAGGGCGGGCTCGAAGCGGTGTCGGTGCGCAAGGTCGCCGCCCGGCTGAACGCCGGCCCGATGCGGCTGTACGGCTACATCTCCACCAAGGAAGAGCTGTTCGACCTCATGGTGGACGAGGTCCAGGCCGAGATCCTCCCCGAGGAGCAGCCCGGCGACTGGCGGGAGGCGCTGCGCGACCTCTCCCACCGCACCCGGCAGGCCGCTCTGCGCCACCCATGGCTCGCCGACCTGCTCGGCGGCCGCCCGAGCCTCGGCCCGAACGGCCTCGCCGTGACCGAGGCCAAGCTGGCCGCCCTCGACGGCCTCGCCGACATCGACACCGTCCTGCGCGCCGTGGAGACCGTCAGCGCCTACTGCACCGGCGCGATCAGGCGCGAGATCGCGAACCTGCGGGCCGAGCGCACCACAGGCCTGTCCAAGAGCGACTGGCAGCGCGCCTCCGGACCGCACGTGACGAGAATGCTGGCCACAGGCCGCTTCCCCGCGCTCGCCAAGGCGGTGCACGACGGCACGCACATGGACGCCGACACATCCTTCGCGACCGGCCTGGACTGGGTCCTCGACGCCGTGGGTGCCAGACTCGCCCGGCCGGAGTGACCGTGGCTCGCTAGCCGCCGTCCGCCAGCCGCTCCCGCTGCGGCAGCACCGTGTACCGGGGGTCCTCCGCCGAGGCCACCCCGGCCTGGAAGACGCCGAAGCGGACGGCTGCCGAGCCGCTGAGCAGCGCCAGACCGGCCGCCAGAGCGAGGCGCCGGTCCCGCCCGGCGGCCACGGCGAGGAGCGCACCGCCCGCGGTCAGCGCCTCCGCCGCGTGCAGCAACCGCCGCGGTCCGCCCTGCTCGTAGGGCTCGGCGGCGGTGCCCATGCGCCGCTTCATCGCCCGGAAGGCGCCCAGCTCCAGCGCGGCTCCGAGCGCGGCCATCCGCCGGGCCGGTCCTGTCTGCGCCGCCGGAGCGGCGGCGAGTGCGAGTCCGGACGCGGCCGTCGCCGCCGAGCCCGCGAAGACGAACGGCAGCTCGCGATAGCCCTCGTGCCACGACGGCACCGCCGTGTCGCAGACCAGCACCGCGGTGTACGTCGCCACGGCCGGGCCGAGCACCGCCGCGCCCGCCGTGGCCGCCGGCCCGAGCGGCCGCAGGCACCGCGCCACCGCCGCCGCGACCCGGCCGGCCGGCCGGCGGCCCGCCAGCTCGGTCGCCGCGGCGGTGAGGGCGAGCGGTACGTATCCGGCCAGCAGCCAGGAGCCCACGCTCATCGGTGAGGTGGGCTTGACCACCCGGAGCATGTTCAGGAAGCGGGCCGGGCGGCCCAGGTCGTGGACGAGCGCGGCCAGCGACAGCGAGATCGCCCCGGCCGCCCCGAACTTCGCCGGCGCGGCGAGCCCCGGCCGGCCGGTGGCCTGCCCACCGGCCGCCAGCAGCGAGGACGCCCCGGCCAGGCCACCGAGGTACAGGTACCCGGCGATGTCCAGCGGCTTCCAGGGCGGCTTCTTCAGCACGGGCCTGCCGTAGTACGACGAGAACTCCGCGTCCGGCACCATCGGCTGCTCGCCCCGGCCCCCCCGGCCGCGCCGCCGACGGCCCCCGGCCGCGCCCGTCGGCGCCTCCCGGCCGGGCCGCGCGCCCCGCACCCCGTCCCGGGTGACGTCCGATTCGCTCATCGCGGCCTCCGTACGAAACTGCCGAGGGCGAGGGCGGCCAGCGAGACGGCGGCCAGGGCCGCGTGCCGCCACATGTCGGGCAGGTCCCGGGTGGTGACGACGGGGTCCGGGGGCAGGCCGTAGACCTCGGGGTCGTCCAGCAGCAGGAAGAACGCGCCGGCCCCGCCGACGCCGTCGTCCGGACTCTCGCCGTAGAGGCGGGCGTCGGCCACCCCGGCCGCGTGCAGCTGCGCCACCCGCTCCCGGGCCCGCTCCCGCAGCTCCTCCAGCGGGCCGAACTGGATGGACTCCGTGGGGCAGGACTTGGCGCAGGCGGGCTCCATGCCGACGCCGAGACGGTCGTAGCACAGCGTGCACTTCCACGCCCGGCCGTCGTCCTCGCGCAGGCCGATCACGCCGTACGGGCAGGCGGGCACGCAGTAGCCGCAGCCGTTGCAGATGTCCTCCTGGACGACGACCGTGCCGAACTCGGTGCGGAACAGCGAGCCGGTCGGGCACACGTCCAGACAGGCGGCGTGCGTGCAGTGCTTGCACACGTCGGAGGCCATGAGCCAGCGCAGCTCGGTGCGGCCGTCGGGGGCGACCGGGGAGATCCGCCCGGCCGGCGCGCCCGCGGGGGCCTCGCCGGGCGGGGGAGTGGTGGCGCCCGGGCCGGGGGAGGCGGCGTCGGTGCCGAGCCGTGCGGCGGCGGCGAAGACGTCCACGTCCTCGTGTCCGACGCCGGGCTCCTGCCCGCCGAACGGCTTGCGCTGTTCCACGAAGGCCACATGCCGCCAGGTGTCGGCGCCGAGGCTCTGCGTGTTGTCGTACGACATCCCGGACAGCTCCAGGCCGTCCTCCGGTACGGCGTTCCACTCCTTGCAGGCCACCTCGCAGGCCTTGCAGCCGATGCACACCGACGTGTCGGTGAAGAAGCCCATCCGCGGCGGGGCGTCGGACCAGCCGGCGGCACCGGCCACATCGGGCTGCGGGCCGGACAGCTGGTGTCGCCCGCGCACCGCGTCGCCGTCGCTCATCGCCGTACCTCCTCGCCCGCGACGTCCCGCCCACCCGCCGCCCGGCCGTCCTTCCGGCACCCCGGCCGCTGGTCGCGCGTGTGCGGTGCCCCGTTTCGAGCCTGGCACGGGTGCCCGTGTCGCGCGCGCCCGCAGCGGCCGCGCGGCCCGGTCCTCAACAGCCCGTCCCGGCGGCGAGCGGCACGATCGCGGCGACCCGCTTGCCCCGGACCAGTCGGATCACCCGCACGTCGACGGCCAGCCGGAACACCAGGTGCAGCCCGTGGCCGCCCACCCGGCCGGGGTCGGGAGGGCGCCGGCGGGGCGGCTCGGGGGAGGTGTCCGTGACGGTGATGCGCAGCGCGCCGCCGCCGGGCAGCAGGTCCAGGCCCAGCGCGCACGGGCCGGGCGCGTGCTGGGCCGCGTTCGTGACCAGCTCGCTTACGACCAGCTGCGCGTCCTGCACCGCCTGCCGGGCCGGTGCGGGGCGGGCCCGGGCGAGCAGGTCGGCGACGGCGTCCCTGGCCTCCGCGATGCTGGTCAGGCCGCCGGCCCAGGTACGGCTGTAGCGCGGGGCCGCGGTGCGGGGCTGTGCCGACGCGTGCGTCCTGAGCTGCATGTCCATACCTTGTCCGCCCTTGCCCTCGGGGAGCTGCTATCGGGCTTCGGTTACCCGCTGGGCCGCCGGTCAAGGGGACATCCGGCCCGAATCCTTCGATTGCCCGGGGACGCCTGGTCAGCGAGGGGCCCGGACCGTCCGGGACGATCCGGGCCCGTTCCTCTTGCGCAGGAGCGGCCTCGCTCAGTGCTTGCCGATGTCCTTCGCCTTCTCCTTGGCCTGGCGGGCGTCGCCGCGCGCGCCCTCCATACGGCCCTTGGCCTCCAGGCTCTCGTTGCCGACGGCGCGGCCCGCGGCCTCCTTGGCCCGGCCCTTGACCTGCTCCGCCTTGCCCTTGGCCTTCTGGCTGCCAGCCATGGGTGTCACATCCCAACGTCTCGACTGTTCTCCGTTCGTCCTCCGGTTTACCGCTGTGCCGCGGGCCAAACCGGAGCGGAGCGTTCACGAGGAAGCTCCCCCAGCACTTCTCCGAACCGAGGGAGCCTCGGACCGACGACCGCACGGTCGGCCGGTCTTCCTCCCGGGTGCTCCTCGTGAGACGGCGGAAACGTCGACTTGCCAGGTCGGGTGCTTGCGTTTTCGGAGCGTGGGGGAACAAGGTGGGACCAGACGAGGTGCGGCCGGGGAGTGCGCACCGGCCGCGGTGCGAGCCGCGAGGAAGCGCGCGAAGTCCGCAGGTGATGCGCGGTGACCGGAGACGTCACCGTGACCGTGCAGCCGGTGGCCGACCGGGCGGTCGTGCTGCACCTCTCCGGCACGCTCGACGCCCGGGGCGCCGATGTACTCGGACGCGAGCTGGAGCTGCGGCAGGCGGCCGGGCCCCACCCGCTGCTGGTCCTGGACATGTCCGGTGTGCGCCGGGTGACCGGAACCGCGGTCCGCGCCCTGGACACGCACACCCGGCACCTCGCCGCCGGTCCCGTCCTGGTCATCGGTGCGGCACCGCCGGTCCACGTGGCGCTGACGCGGAGGCCCCTGCCCGGCATCCGCCTGTGCCCGAGCCTGGACAGTGCCCTCGCGGCCCCGCACGGCGAGCCGGCCGAGAACGGGCCGTACCTGCTGCCGGCGAGCCCGAGCGAGGTCTTCGGTCTGCGGGCCAAGGCGCGCACCAGCGGGATCATCGGCATCGCCCAGGGCATCCTGATCGCCCGCTACGGTCTGTCCGGTCCGGCGGCCGCCTTCAGGCTGCTGCGGGACGGCTCCCAGCACCACAATGTGCCGGTGCGGGAACTGGCCTCGGCGGTGGTGACCGCTCCGCCGCCGCTGACGGGCACGGAGTGGTTCCCGGGGCGCCGGCACACCCCGCCGCCCACCGGCGGGCTGCTGGCCGAGGCGGACCCGCGTGACCGGCTCCAGGTGCTGAAGGCCGCCGTGTACATGGCGGTGACGCTGGCCGACGCCGACGCGGTCGAGATCCATCTGACCGACCGGGTGCAGGACGAGGCGCTCGTCCTGGAGGCACAGCACGGCCTGGACGAGGCCTACCGGGACTGCCTGGCCCTGGTGCTCGGTCCGCCGGCGGTGTGCGCCCGCGCCCAGGCCGAGCGCCGTCCGGTGACCGTCGCCGACGTGGCCGCGGACCCGGAGCTGGCCGGCCATCCCGTCGGCCGGGCGGCCCTGGCCACGGGCAGCCGCGCGGTCCGCGGCACGCCGCTCCTCACGGCCGACGGCAGCTGCTCCGGTGTGCTCTCGGTGCACCGGGCGGAGCCGGGCGTCTGGCTGTCCCCCGGCGAGGAGGCCGGCCTGGACGTGCTGGCGGGGGAGCTGGCCGCCTGGCGGTCCTGGTACCGGCGCACGGTGGTCCAGGACGCCCTGGAGTATCTGCACACCCACGGCCCGTCGGCCGGCTGATCTCGATCGGCTCACCCACGGCCCGTCGGCCGGCTGACCGCCCTCGCCTCAGGACGGGTCGGGCGCGCGCCGACGGCCCGCTTCGCGCCGGCGCCGCAGCAGCCGCCGTACCACGAAGGCCGCGAGCAGGGCGGCGACGCCGACCAGGACGTACAGCTGGTAGTGCCGGATCTCGTCGTACACGGCGGTGATGTGGCTGCCCGCCAGGGCGGCCAGGGTGGTCCACAGGCCGACCCACAGGGCCGCGCCGAGCGCGTTGAAGGCGAGGAAGCGGCGCCAGGGCATACCGATGGTGCCCGCGATGATGCCGTTGGCCTGGCGCAGCCCCTCGACGAACCGGGCCACGGTCACGACCTTGCCGCCGTGCCGGCCGAAGAACTCCTCGGCGGTCTCCAGGCGACGCGGCGTCAGGAAGACGTACCGGCCCCAGCGGTGGATGACGGCGCGCCCGCCGGACCGGCCGATCAGGTACCCGACGTTGTCCCCGAGCAGGGCCGCGGTGAACGCGATCACCGCCACCGCCACGACGTTCAGCCGGCCGGCGCCCGCGTAGACGCCGGCCGCGAGGAGGATCGTCTCGCCGGGCGCCGGGACCCCGAAATCCTCCACGAAGACCACGGCCCCGACGGCCCAGTAGCCGTAGTGACCGAGCAGCGGCGCCAGATGCGCCAGTGGACCCGGCAGCGGAGGGGCCATGGCTCCACGGTACGTCCCCGTCAGGCGCCGGCGTCGGCGCCCTGCACGAGCTGGCAGGTGTGGCACAGCTCGTGCCGGCCGTCGCGGGTGACGACGGTTCCCCAGCCGAGACAGTGCTCGCAGTCGCGGGCGCGCGTCAGGTCGGGGTGAGGAAGCGGAAAGGGACTGCGGCGGGCTCCGTAGGCCATACGGTGAGCGGTCCTTCATGTCGCGAACGAATACATATTCCATTATGTCTATTTTTTTGCATTTGTCACGTGGGGCGGGCGCGAAGGTGTGGCTCGTTGCGGTTGGGTGATCGTACGAAGTTGCCCTCCGCGGGGTTGTGGGTGGCGCATCTGGTAGGAAACTTTCCTACCAGTTCGGGCGGCAGCCCGGGCTCGCCACCCCCCACGCCCACTTGGAGGCCCTGTGGTGCACGTCTCCCGCCGTACCGCCGTCGCCCTGCTCGGCGCGGTCGCCTCCGGCGCCCTGATCGGTACCCGCTCCGCCACCGCGGCCACGGCCGCCGCACCGGGACTGGACGACCCCGCGAAGAAGGAGATCGCGATGGAACTCGTGTCCAGCGCGGAGAACTCCTCGCTCGACTGGAGGGCCCAGTACAAGTACATCGAGGACATCGGCGACGGCCGCGGCTACACCGCCGGCATCATCGGCTTCTGTTCCGGCACCGGCGACATGCTCGAGGTCGTCCAGCTCTACACCGACCGCACCCCCGGCAACGTCCTCGCCAAATACCTGCCCGCACTGCGCAAGGTCAACGGCAGCGACTCGCACGAGGGCCTCGACCCCGGCTTCCCCGGCGACTGGCGCAGGGCCGCCCGGGACACCTCCTTCCAGCGGGCCCAGGACGACGAACGCGACCGCGTCTACTTCAACCCCGCGGTCACCCAGGGCAAGACCGACGGACTGCGCGCGCTCGGCCAGTTCATCTACTACGACGCCCTCGTCATGCACGGGGACGGCGACGACCCCACCAGCTTCCGCAACATACGCAAGCGCGCCCTGCGCAGCGCCAAGCCGCCCGCGCAGGGCGGCAAGGAGACCACGTACCTCGACGCCTTCCTCGACGCGCGGGTCTGGGCCATGAAGCAGGAGGAGGCGCACAGCGACACCAGCCGGGTCGACACCGAGCAGCGGGTCTTCCTGCACAAGGGCAACCTCGACCTGAACACCCCGCTCGACTGGAAGGTCTACGGCGACAGCTACCACATCGGCTGACCGGCGGCCCCAGGGCCTTTCTTTCGGATCAGGCCGGCTGCGGCGCCGGCAAGATCCGGAAGAGAGGCCCTACGGAGCCTGCGGCAGGCCGGCCGGTGCGGGCACCGGGAGCCCGGAGTCCGCAGCGGCGGCCTGTCGCGCGGTGATCCGCTGGATCACGACGGTCACCAGGGCCGCGGCCAGCAGGTTCAGGGACTCCGCCGGCACCAGCAGCGGCAGCGAGGTCCCGCCGCCCAGCTGTGCGGCGGCCAGCGCCAGCACCGCGTGCCCGACCCAGGCCCCCCACCACACGTTCACCAGGACGTCCCGGTCCGCCCCGGCCGGACCGCTCGCCCGCTGGACGTCCAGCAGGAGTCCGCGCGGCGCCCACAGGTTGACCCCCGGTATCAGCCAGGCGACGACGGCCCACGCGCCCGAGCCGCGCACCGCGCCGGGGGAGAGCAGCCCGGCGTTGCGCCGGCAGCGGGCGAACCACACGAGGAACAGCACCATCGCCGCCGTCATGACGTCCACGTAGACCGTCGACGCCCACCCGGACCGGATGGCGGCCGCCGCCGACGGATGCAGCAGACGAGCGCGGACGTCGAACGCGCGGACCACCTCCGTGCCGGCGGCCGCACCCACGGCCAGCTGTGCGCAACGAGCGAGGAGCCAGGGGGCTCTGACGGCGGATCCGGTCACGGTGGCAGGCCTGTCTGCGAAAGGCGCCCTGCGTGCAGGGCGGCACGGCGCGGTCGTCGGAGGCTCGGATCATACGCGCCGACTCGCGTGTCAGGGTCCTGACGAGGAAAGATGGGCGGCGAGCGAACCACACACCCATGCGGAGGATACGGACTCATGCCGCACGAGCGAGCCGGCCGGCCGGCCGGTCCCGAGGACCTTGTCGACGTGGCCCGGCTGGTCACGGCGTACTACGCCCTGCACCCCGACCCGGCCGACCCGGGCCAGCGGGTGGCGTTCGGCACCTCGGGGCACCGGGGTTCGTCCCTCGGATGCGCCTTCAACGAGGACCACATCGCCGCCACCAGCCAGGCCATCTGCGAGTACCGCGCCGCGCAGGGCACCGACGGACCGCTCTTCCTCGGCGCCGACACCCACGCCCTGTCGGAGCCCGCCAAGGTCACCGCGCTGGAGGTGTTCGCCGCCAACGGGGTGACCGTGCTCGTCGACAGCGCCGACGGCTACACCCCCACCCCGGCCGTCTCGCACGCCATCCTCAGCCACAACCGGGGCCGCACCTCCGGTCTCGCGGACGGTGTGGTCGTCACCCCGTCGCACAACCCGCCCGCCGACGGCGGCTTCAAGTACAACCCGCCGAGCGGCGGCCCGGCGGCCTCCGACGCCACCTCCTGGATCCAGGACCGGGCCAACGAGATCATCACGGGCGGCCTGAAGGACGTACGCCAGATGCCCTACGCGCGGGCGCTCGCCGCGGACACCACCGGACGCCACGACTTCCTCGGCGCGTACGTCGGCGACCTGCCCAGCGTCCTCGACCTGGACGCGATCCGCGCGGCCGGTGTGCGCATCGGCGCCGACCCGCTCGGCGGCGCCTCCGTCGCCTACTGGGGCCGGATCGCCGAACAGCACGGCATCGACCTGACGGTGGTCAACCCGCACACCGACCCCACCTGGCGGTTCATGACGCTGGACTGGGACGGGCAGATCCGCATGGACTGCTCCTCGCCCCACGCGATGGCCTCCCTCATCGAGCAGCGCGACCGGTTCCGCATCGCCACCGGCAACGACGCCGACGCCGACCGGCACGGCATCGTCACCCCGGACGCCGGGCTGATGAACCCCAACCACTACCTCGCGGTCGCCATCTCCTACCTCTACCGGCACCGCGAGCAGTGGCCGGCCGCCGTCGGCATCGGCAAGACGCTGGTCTCCTCCACCATGATCGACCGGGTCGCCGCCGACCTCGGCCGGGAACTCGTCGAAGTCCCCGTCGGGTTCAAGTGGTTCGTGGACGGACTGGCCGGCGGCACCCTCGGGTTCGGCGGCGAGGAGTCGGCCGGCGCGTCCTTCCTGCGCCGGGACGGCTCGGTGTGGACCACCGACAAGGACGGCATCCTCCTGGCGCTGCTCGCCTCCGAGATCACGGCCGTCACCGACAAGACCCCGTCCGAGCACTACGCCGACCTGACCGCGCGCTTCGGCGAGCCCGCCTACGCCCGGACCGACGCGCCCGCCTCCCGGGAGCAGAAGGCGCTGCTCGCCAAGTTGTCCCCGGCCCAGGTCAGCGCCGACACGCTGGCCGGCGAGCCGGTCACCGCCGTCCTCACCGAGGCGCCCGGCAACGGCGCGGCCATCGGCGGCATCAAGGTGACCACCGACAACGCCTGGTTCGCGGCCCGCCCCTCGGGCACCGAGGACGTCTACAAGGTGTACGCCGAGTCCTTCCTCGGCCCCGACCACCTCGCCCGGGTGCAGGAGGAGGCCCAGGCGGTCGTGCTCGGCGCGCTCGGCGGCTGAGACCCGCCCGAGGGGCGGCCCCCGACACCCGGAGGCCGCCGCTCGGCTCAGGTCGCGTCAGCCGCGTCCGCGTCCCTGCACCAGCCGGTCCAGCACCGCCCGCGCCATGGCCTGTTCGCCCAGCGCGTTGGGGTGGGCGGGGGCGGCCGGAGCGGCTGGCCGGAGCGGCTCGATCCAGCGGTCGGCGGGCGCCTTGCACATGTCGTGGCCGACGGTGGGGCCGTAGGTGTCGACGTACTCGGCCCGGTTCAGGCCGGCCACCACGCGCAGCATCAGGTTGAGCCGCTTCTCGGTGTCCCGCAGATAGGCGAAGTCGCCCTGGGCGAAGGGGACCTGCGGGAAGCAGCCGCTGCCGTCGTCGGGCAGCAGGTCCGGATAGCCGACGACGACCACCCGCGCGTGCGGCGCCCGGGCGTGCACGGCCCGCAGCACCCCGGCCACCTTCGGCGCCGTCCGCAGCACGGCGAGGGTCAGTTCGTCCGCGCCGGACGCGGTGTAGGAGCGCTCGCACGGGTCGCCGGCCGGATCCTGGGCGGCGAGCCGGGCGCAGGTGGCGATGATGCTGCCGAAACCGACGTCGTTGCCGCCGATCTGCACCGTCACCAGGTCGGTGTGCCGGTCCAGCGCGTCGAGCTGCGGCGGGTTGCTGCCCTGCGCCTGCCACATCTGCGCGGTCGTGGCGCCGCCGCAGCTGACGTCCGTGAACGCCGTCGCCGCCTGGTCGGCCGCCACGAGGGACGGGTAGTTGTGGTCGGAGCGGGCACAGTCGGCGTCCACCTGGCGGGGGATGCCGGGGCCCGAGGTGTAGGAGTCGCCGAGCGCCGCGTACCGCAGGCCGTGGCCCGGTCCCCCGGGGTGCGCGGCGGCCGGTGTGGTGGCGGTGGCGACCAGGGCGCACCCGCCCAGCGCCGCTCCCAGCACCGCGGCTGCCCGCCGGCCTCTCGCACCGTTGGCCGTGCGTCTTCCGTTCGCCATGCGTCCTCCCCCTGGGGCCGGCACATCGCGACGGGGACCGCACCGCAGTGCGGTCCCCGCGCGTTCGACTGGGCCTGTATACCGCCCGGTAGGCCGCGCCGACCAGAAGCCGGAGGCGACGAGTTCAGACGGACGCGGTCTTCGTGGGTTCGGACGTCAGCAGCAGCGAGTCGTCCTCCGGACGCGCTCCGGAGAGCCGGTGGCGGGCGGCGATGAGGGCCATGTCGACGTCCTTGGTGCCGGTGGCCACGCACAGCGTGTAGGAGACGTCGGCGAGCCGCTGCCGGGCCTGCGGAGTGCTCTCGTCGGCGCCGAGCAGGGTGAGGGCCTCGTACTGGGAGATGAGGTCCGTCAGTACCGCCGGGTGTGCCATCAGCATGTGTGTCGCCTTCCTGCGGTGGGGATGGATAGTTCCTCGTGGGTGGACGGGTGATGTGGCACCCGCATACCCGCGTCCGCCGACCGCATGCCCCCTCCACCGCGCACCGGCCGGAAGCAGCTGTTCCCGGCCGGCCCCCAACCACGCGGCCGCGCCCGCCCGATCGAGGCTTGTCCGCGCCGGTGTGGAAAAGTGACAGGGTTCGTTACCGTGCAACGGGAGGAAGCCGTCGGTATGGCCGTCATCCACCACACCACCCTCAAGCCCACGAAGCTCGAACTGCTCACCGACTGGCTGCCGACCCGGCCCTGGTACCGCGGCTCGGGCGCCCCGGTCCTGGAGAAGTCCGGCGGCTTCCGGCTGGACGACCCCGAGGGCGAGGTCGGTATGGAGTTCATGGTGGCCACGGACACCTCCACCGCCGAACCCACCGCCTACTTCGCCCCGCTGACCTACCGCGGCGCACCGCTCGACGGTGCCGAGCACGCCCTCGTCGGCACCATGGAGCACGGAGTGCTGGGCAAGCGCTGGGTGTACGACGGCTGCCACGACCCGGTGCTGGTGACCGAGCTGCTGCGGCTCCTCGGGGGCACGGCGCAGCCGATGGCCCAGAGCGTGAGCGACACACCGGACCCCGAGGTGGTCGTCTCCTTCACCGGTGCCCCCTTCACCCCGGCCCCGTTCACCCCCGAGCCGGCCGACGGCCCGGAGGGCACCCGGCTGCCCACCCCGCACGGCATCGCGCTGCACGTCCACCGCGTGCCGCACCCGGTCGCCGGCCGTCCGCCGCTGCCCGCCGAGGGAGCGGCCGGCCATGTCGCCCGCGGCTGGACCGCCCCGGACGGCACCGAAGCCGCCGCCGTCCTCATCACCGTGCACACCGGCTGACCGATCCGGCCGGGGGAGCGCGCGGCGTGCGCCCCCGGCGCCGGCCCGGCAGGGCCACCGCACCGTCAGTCCTGGCATGTGCGGGTCAAATCTGAGACTCTTTCGGCAGTCGGCGCCCCGACCCCATGGGGGCGCCTGACCGCACCACCGCACAGCGATCACGCACGCCCCACACCAGGCCGCCCCCGGCGCAACCCCCGCCGGCCGCGCGGTCACCGAGCAGGCCGGGACCCCGGCCGCCGCAAAGGAGCTTCCGTGAGATCGACCCCCCACAAGGCCCTCGGTGCATGGGCCTTCGCCGTCGCCGCGCTGGCGGCGCTTCTCCTCCCCGGCACCCCGGCCGCCGCGCAGACGGTCACCGACACCACCCGCAGCCCGGGCACCCCGTCGTACACCGTGAGCCTGAGCAGCAACACGAGCGGCACCGTGTGGACCGGGCACGAGAGCGTCACCTTCACCAACACCTCCGCGACGGCGCTGAACGAGGTGTACCTGCGGCTGTGGGACAACTACCACGGCACCTGTGACGCGATGCCCGTCCAGGTCGGCAACGTCACCGGAGGCACCGCGGGCGCGCTCTCCGTGGACTGCACCGCCCTCCAGGTGTCCCTGCCCAGCACGCTCGGCCAGGGACAGAGCGCCACCATCGGCTTCGACCTCGGCATCACCGTGCCCAGCGGCGCCGACCGGTTCGGCCACGACGGCGCCTACAGCTTCATCGGCAACGCCCTGCCCGTCCTCGCCGTCCGCGACGGCGCCGGCTGGCACCTCGACCCGTACACCGACAACGGCGAGTCGTTCTACTCCCTGGCCGCCGACTTCAAGGTGACCCTCGACCACCCCAGCACCCTGCTGGTGCCCGCCACCGGCACCTCCACCGACACCCCCGGATCCAGCGGCCGTACCGTCACCACGGCCACCGCCTCCCAGGTCCGTGACTTCGCCTGGGCCGCCGGACCCTTCACCAAGATCTCCGGCACCTCCACGGCCGGTGTCCGGGTGAACGTCTACTCCGTCTCGGGCATCAGCTCCTCGAGCGCCCAGTCGATGCTCAGCACCGCCAAGTCCGCCGTCGACGCCCACGCGGCACGCTTCGGCGCCTACCCCTACGGCGAGCTGGACGCCGTCCTCGACAACAACTACTGGTTCGGCGGGATGGAGTACCCCGGCTTCGTCCTGGACCTGGTCAGCACCACCGCGCTCACCCATGAGATCGGCCACCAGTGGTGGTACGGCATCGTCGGCGACGACGAGTACAACAGCCCGTGGCTGGACGAGGCGTTCACCGACTACGCCACCGACCTCGCCCTCGGCAAGACCGGCAGCAACTGCTGGAGCAGCGTCTCCTGGTCCTCCAGCGCGGAGAAGATCACCAACTCGATGGCCTACTGGGACGCCCACCCCTCCCGGTACTCCACCGTCGTCTACGGCTACGGCAAGTGCGCGCTGCACGACCTGCGGCGCGTCCTCGGCGACACCGCCATGACGAAGCTGCTCAAGGACTACGCGGCCGCGCACTGGTACGGGGTCTCCACCACCGCCGAGTTCAAGGCGGCGGCCCAGGCCGCCACGAGCACGGACCTGACCTCCTTCTGGAGCCAGCACCGCATCGCGGGCTGACCCCGCCGCACCCACATGGCGCAATCACCGGCCGCGGACGGGCTCTTCGGGCGCACCCGGAGTGCGGAACGACCCGATGCCGGGTCAGATGGATTCCGTGCGAAGCTCCATATCCCGATTCCGCGGCCGGTCCAGCCTGTGCCTCGTCGGCACCCTGACCGGCGTTCTGCTCCTTGTCTCCAGCCCCCCGGCCGCCTCCGACGGGGCCGGGGGCGCACCCGTGCGCGGCAGCGCCTACATGGGCATCGGCGTCCTCGCCCACGACGGATTCTCCGGCTCACCACCGCTGGCCGGCCGGGCCACCCAGACCGAGGGCGTGGACGTCTCCAGCTACCAGGGCGACGTCGACTGGGCCACCCTGTGGGGCAGCGGCGCCAGGTGGGCCTACACCAAGGCGACCGAGGGGACCTACTACACCAACCCCTACTTCACCCAGCAGTACGAAGGCGCGTACGGCGTCGGCATGATCCACGGCGCCTACCACTTCGCGACCCCGGACACGACCGGCGGCGCCACCCAGGCCGACTGGTTCGCGGACCACGGCGGCGGCTGGTCCAAGGACGCCAAGACCCTCCCCGGGGCCCTGGACATCGAGTGGAACCCGTACGGCGACGCCTGTTACGGCAAGTCCCAGAGCGGGATGGTCAGCTGGATCCGGGACTTCCTGAACCGCTACAAGACCCGCACCGGCCGCAACGCGGTCATCTACACGGCCACGAGCTGGTGGACCCAGTGCACGGGCAACTACGGCGGCTTCTCCGCCAACCCGCTGTGGATCGCCCGGTACGCCACCACCGCCGGGACGCTGCCGGCGGGCTGGTCGTCGTACACGATGTGGCAGTACACCTCCACCGGCCCCACGGTCGGCGACCACGACCGGTTCAACGGCTCCCAGGACCAACTGCGCGCCCTCGCCACCGGCTGAGGGCCGGGGCCCCGGGTGGGGGAACGCGGGCTGCACGGCCCGGCACGCGATGTGAGAGTGGGACTGCTGGGACGACGACGACCGGTCCGGGGTGGTGATCAAGAGGTGACGGCAGAACCGGGCGGTGCGCCGCTGGAGGAGTTCCTCGCCGATCCCGTCACCTGCACGCTCGACCTCACGGCCGCCGTCGCCCACTGCGCGAAGGCGATCGGCCTGCGGCACGCCGTGGTCTACCTCGCCGATCTCCAGCAGCGCCACCTCGTGCCGCTCACCGACGTGACCGCGAACCTGCCCATCGACGCATCGTGCGCCGGCTGGTGCTACCGCACCCAGACGCTGCGCGTGGAGGAGTCCGACCGGGACGGGATGACGGCCTGGTTCCCGCTGCTGGACGGCGCCGAGCGGCTCGGTGTCCTCGCCGTGCACACCCGGTCGCTCACCGCGGGCTCGCTGCGCCAGGGCCGGGCCCTGGCCGCGCTGCTGGCGATGATGATCACGTCGAAGCGGGCGTACAAGGACTCCTTCGTACGGCGGACCCGCACCGAAGCCATGCACCTGCCCGCCGAGATGCTGCGCGCCTTCCTGCCGCCCCGCACCATCGGCAATCTCCAGGTCGTCTCCACCGCCGTCCTGGAACCCGCGTACGACATCGGCGGCGACGCCTTCGACCACTCCCTCACCACGACCTCGCTGCACGCCGTCGTCCTGGACGCCATGGGACACAACCTCGCCTCCGGGCTCACCAGCGCGGTGGCCCTGGCGGCCTGCCGCAACGCCCGGCGCACCGACGCCGACCTGCGCTCGCTCGTGGACGGCGTGGACGAAGCGCTCAGCCAATGGCTGCCCGACCAGTTCTGCACCGGGATCCTCGCGCAGCTCGACTTCTCCACGGGCGTGCTGGAGTGGAGCAACTGCGGCCACCCGGCGCCCCTGCTGATCCGCGATCAGCGGCTCATGGTCGACGCGCTGGTCCGCGAGCCGGATCCGCCCATGGGGCTGCGCTCCCTGCTGACCGGGCGGGAACGCAGGATCCACCAGGCGCGGCTGCGGCCCGGCGACCGCGTACTGCTGTACACCGACGGCGTCACCGAGGCGCGGATGGCCGACGGCAGGATGCTCGGACTGGAGCGCTTCGCCGACTATGTCATCCGGGCCACCTCCACCGGCGAACTCCCACCCGAGACGCTTCGCCGACTGATCCACTCGCTGCTCGACTCCGAGGACAGCAGGCTCCGTGACGACGCCACCATCCTGATGTTCGAGTGGCAGCCGAACCGCTGACCGCCCCTTCCGGCGAAGCGCACGTTTCACGCCGTTTCGTATGGTTCGCCGGACGGGTCGCGGATGCGCGGCTAGCGTGTGCCCGCGCGTTCGCGAGCTCGCGGACGCCGCGTCCGTATGTCACAGGGGGGTTCGTCCATGGAGCAACTGGAGCGCCTGCGCAGATCCCTGGCCCGGCTGACCGTCGCCCTGCTCCTGGGGGCCGGGCTGGTCCTGGCCGGCGCGGGAGGGGCGAACGCGACCGCGAGCGCCGACATTCCGGCCGCCACCGAGGGCGGTGTCTCGGCCACCGTGACCTTCCACGGCGCCGTGGTCCCACAGCCGTACAGGCCGGATCCCACGGCCGCCTTCGGCGACCACAAGTGCCAGCTCATCTACCACGACTACGATCCGACGCCCGGCTGCGGCGGCTTCAAGCTCGACTTCACCCTGCACGACGTGCGCAGCCAGCCCGGTTACACCGCGGGTCTGAGCAGTACCGACTACTGGTTCACCGCCTACGCCGACACCGCCCGCACCTTCGGCTGCCTGCGCCCCGACGGGACCTTCGACCACGCCACCGCCTTCGTGGTGCGCACCGAACACCAGCAGCTGATGCGGGTCTACTACCTCACCGAGGCCAACTGGGTCCTGTCCGCCCTGCGTTCCGACACCACCCGGGACACGGGCCCGTACTTCTTCATGAACTTCCCTGCGGTGCAGGTCGCCTGCCCCGCCGGCATGACACCGACCCAGTACGGGCTGAAGGTCACGAACATCAGCCTGACCATCGCCGACGACAACGTCTTCGGCCACACCACGTGGAGCACGCCCGGGCCCTTCTACGCCTAGCGACCGCGGGCTGTCGGTGAATGCGGCACCTCGGAACCGCCGGCGACGCTACGGTGAGTGGACGTTGCGAAGAGGGAGGCGACGCATGCTCGACGAGGCGGCAAGTGTGATCGCGGCCGGCATCTTGCAGGCGGCCGGAACCGACGCGTGGGCCGTGCTGCGGGCACGGCTCGGCCGGCTGCTGGGCAGGGGAGACGCGCAGCGGGAACAAGCGGAGCTGATGCGCCTCGACCAGACGACATCGGACCTGGAGGACACCGAACTGAGCGACGACGAGAGGGAGTTGCTCCACCAGTCCTGGCAGGTCCGACTGAGAAGGTTCCTGGAAGGTCTTGACGAGCGAGAGCGCGCACAGGTGATCACCGAACTGCGCGCGCTCATGGCACCGTTCGGCGAACCGGACCCGGCCACCGGCGCTCTGGTCCAGGGCAACACCTTCGAGGGTCCTACGGCCTTCCAGATCGGCGCCCACACCCAGCAGACCAACCACTTCGGGTCGGGGGCATGACCGAGAGGAGAGGCGACGAGGGCGGGGTGGCCGGGAACACCTTCCAGGGAAACACGGCCGCGCAGAGCGGCCCCCGGTCCACCCAGTACAACCTGTACCTCGGAGAGCAGCGAGGCGACCGTGGGCGACCGCGGCTCATCGCCGTGCTTCTGGTGGCGGCGCTGGCCGCCGGCGCGCTCACCTGGGGGCTGGTGCAACTCTCCGGGCGCGGTGGGTCGAGCGCGGCGGGCAAGGGCGGGCCGGTTCCTTCCGGTGTGACACCGCCTTCGACCAGCGCCTCGCCGCGCTCGGCGGATGCCCAGCCGTCCCGGACGGCGAGTCAAGGGGATGTTCCCGCGCCCTCTGCGTCGGTGTCCCCGCCGTCCAACGGCATCCAGTGGACGGGCAGTGTCCGCATCTCCGAGTACGGGCCGATGCTGGACAAGAACCCACCCGGGCGCAGCCGGTACGGCTTCGAGGCCGACGTACAGCTGGGGCTGGTCGATCCGCCCCGTCTCAGCAGCGACGACCCCACCCTGGCCCTGTGGTCCGGGCGGGGGATGCCGACGAGGCAGGACTGCTCGGACCTCGTGAACACCAAGGGCGTCACGATGGTCGAGGCAAAGGCGGGGTCGGTGATCTGCCTCACCACGAAGGAAGGCCGTACGGCCGTTCTGACCATCACCTCGATCAGCAACCAATTCAGCACCGGAGTGCTGGCCCAGGCAAGCGTGTGGTCCGAGGCCGGCTCAGGTGCCTGACCAGCTGCAACCCCTCAGCGAGATCGGCCGGTGTTGAGCCGGGCGGCCTGGCGGGTCAGGTGGTCGCGCTCGGCCAGGTTGGGCGCCTTGTGGGCGGCCTCCGCGTACAGCCGTGCCGCCGTCTCCAGGTCGCCGTCGCGCTCGTGCAGGTAGGCCGCGACCGCGGTGTGGCGGGGCAGTGAGGCGTCCAGCCCGGCGAGCGCGGCCAGGCCGGCGCGCGGTCCGTCGGCCTCGCCGACGGCGACCGCCCGGTTGAGCCGGACGACCGGACTGTCGGTCAGCCGTGTCAGCTCGTCGTACCACTCGACGATCTGCACCCAGTCGGTCTCGGCGGCGCGCGGCGCGTCGGCGTGGAGGGCGGCGATGGCGGCCTGGGCCTGGAACTCGCCCAGCCGGTCACGGGCCAGCGCCGCCTGCAAGATCTCCACCCCCTCGGCGATCAACGCGGTGTCCCACCGGCCGCGGTCCTGCTCGGCGAGCGGCACCAGGCTGCCGTCGGGCGCGGTCCGGGCCGCGCGTCGGGCGTGGTGCAGCAGCATGAGGGCGAGCAGCCCCGCCACCTCGGGGTGGTCGACGGCGGCCGCGAGCTGCCGGGTGAGCCGGATGGCCTCGGCGGCGAGGTCGACGTCCCCGGAGTAGCCCTCGTTGAAGACCAGGTAGAGCACCCGCAGCACGGTGGCGACATCGCCGGGCTGGTCGAAGCGCACGCCCGAGACGGTGCGCTTGGCCCGGCTGATGCGTTGCGCCATGGTCGCCTCGGGCACCAGGTAGGCCTGGGCGATCTGGCGGGTGGTGAGCCCGCCGACGGCGCGCAGGGTGAGCGCGACCGCGGACGCCGGTGTCAGCGACGGGTGAGCGCACAGGAAGTAGAGCTGGAGCGTGTCGTCCACCGCGGCTGCCGGCCCGGGCGCCGGCTCCTCCGCGACGCGGTCCTCACGCCGGCGCCGGGCGGCCTCGGCGCGCGTCGCGTCGAGGAACTTGCGCCAGGCCACGGTGACCAGCCAGCCCTTGACATCCCTGATGGGAACTTCCCCGCCCGGCCGCAGCCGGGAGTCCGGGGAAGGGCCGGCCGCCCCGACCCGCAGCGCCTCCACCAGCGCGTCCTGTACGGCGTCCTCGGCCGCCGCGAAGTCGGCTCCGCGGCGGACGAGGACGGTGAGCACGCTCGGCGTGAGGCTCCTGAGCAGCACCTCGTCCATCGGTGACGTCACTCCGTGATGGTGGGCGGCGCGGCGAGGAAGGGGCGCACCTCCAGCCACTCGTGGATCGGCCTGCCGCCGGCCCCCGGCGCGGCCGACAGCTGCCCGGCCAGCTCGACGGCCCGCTCGTAGCTGTCGACGTCGATGATCATCCAGCCGGCGATGAGGTCCTTGGTCTCCGCGAACGGTCCGTCGGTGACCGGCGGGCGCCCCTCACCGTCGTAGCGGACCCACGCCCCCTCCGGGGCGAGCGCCTGACCGTCGACGAACTCGCCGGTCTTCTCCAGCCGGGCCGCGAAGTCGTGCATGTACTGCATGTGGGCCGAGATCTCCTCCGGGCTCCACTGGTCCATGGGCACGTTGTTCACCGGAGCCGGGGCGCCGCGGTAGTGCTTCAGCAGCAGGTACTTCGCCATCGTGGTTCTCCTCGGTGTTCGTGCGACCCATTCTGGCCGCGCTCACCCCTGGGACGGAGCCGGTCACGGGTTCTCGACATCGCCGGAGAAATATTTTTTTCGGCCTCAGCCTGGTGTGCCGCCGGACCGCTCCGCGCGGAGCATGGAGAAGATCACCTGGTCGTGCCACCGGCCGCCGCGCCACTGCGCGGAGCGCAGCACACCCTCCCTGACGAAGCCCGCCTTCTCCAGCGCACGCTGCTCGGCGAGGTTGGCGCAGTCCGTCCACGCTTGCAGCCGCTCGGCCCTGGTGTGGTCGAAGAGGTACTCGGCCAGCAGCCGCTGGGCCCGGGTGCCTATGCCACGGCCGTGCGCGGACGGCACCAGGCCGATCGCCAGGCTCCAGCAGGTGGAGGTGGCGGGCCGCCCCCAGGCCCCGGCGAACCACTCGACCCGGCCCACCGTCCGCCCCGCCTCGGCGACGGACAGCATGCCGCCGTCGGGGCCGAGCAGTCCGGTCTCGGCGAACTGCCGGCGCAGCCCGGCCGGCGAACCGAAGCCGAACCACTGGTACGGGCCGGCCCCCTCCGGCCCGTTGAACTCGCGCTCGAACAGATCGAGATCCTCGGCGGTCACCGGACGCAGCGTGATCTCCTCAGACATGGAACGGCTCCCGGTCCTCTCGTGTTCGGCCTTCGTACGACCGCCTGGGCGACGGCGGTTGACTCTTTCACACAACAAGCCGGGCGAAACCGCGTTGCCACACCGGCCCGCCGCTCGTCATGCTCGCTGCCATGAGCCCTGCACACGACTCCACCGATGCGACCCTCGTCGTACCCGTCGGTGTGCGCGATCTGCTGCCCCGAGACCTGCCCGCGTGTACCTGGTCCGGGTCGGCCACCCATCTGCGCCAGGTGGAGCGGGAGTTGGCGCGAGCCGCTGTCGGCGAGGTGGACTACCTGGCCGTATGCACCGCCGCGGATCTGCCGGTGGCGATCGGCGGTATCGACTACCAGGTCTCCGAGGGGGCCGGGACCCTGTGGCAGCTCGCTGTGCTTCCGGCACTCCAGTCCTGCGGCCTGGGCACGCTGCTGGTCCGAGCGGCCGAACAGCGGATCAGAGACCGCGGCCTGCGCAGGGCCGAACTCGCCGTGGAGGATGACAACCCCCGGGCTCGGGCCCTGTACGAACGCCTCGGCTACGTCGCGTACGGCCACGAGCCGGACGCCTGGGACGAGGAAGGGCCCGACGGGGTGATCCGTCGCCACGAGACGATGTGCGTTCTCCTGCGCAAGGCTCTGTGACCGCCCGGCCGTCGGCACTTCCTTGGGCCGCCAACATGCGCCCCCCTACCGGGAGATGGCGACGGAGTGCCCCTGTTAAAGTGCGCCCGTGTCGATGATCAAGCAATTCCAAGTCACCTTCGACTGCGCGGAACCCGAGCGCCTCGCTGGCTTCTGGTGCGAGGTGCTGGGGTACGTCCCCTCGCCGCCACCGGAGGGGTCTTCCGGGGACCAGGGTTCATGGTTCGCCTGTAGTGATCCCTCGGGTGTCGGCCCGCGCCTGTTCTTCCAGCGCGTTCCCGAAGCCAAGGTCGTCAAGAACCGGGTGCATCTCTGTGTGCGGGTCGGCACCGGGCTCACGGGTGAGGAGCGCCTGGCCGCCCTCGAAGCCGAGTGCGCCCGGCTGCTCCCGCTCGGCGCGGTCCGCGTACGACTGCTGTACGACGGCCACGACTCGTGCATCGTGATGCAGGACATCGAGGGCAACGAGTTCTGCATCGACTGAGCGTCCGTTGAACCGCCTGCTTGGGAGCCTGCATGCAGATCTGCATCGTCACCCGCTGACGAGGTGCCCATGGTCGCCGTACGCGAAGCAGACGCGTTTCGTACGCTGAACGTACGCGATATGTCCGGTTCATGGGGTAGCGTAGGGCGTGGAGGTGCTCCATGTCCGAGTTGTTCGACGCCGTCGACGCGCTCCTCGCGTCCCGTGCCGCACTGCCGCCGCCGGCCGAGCGCAGGCGGCTGCGTCAGGCGCACGGTCTGACGCTGGACGAGGTGGCCGCCGCGCTGAAGGTGCGCCGGGCCACGGTCAGCGGCTGGGAGGCCGGCCGGACCGAGCCCCGTCCGCCGGAGCGGGACGCGTACGCCCGTCTCCTCGACGGCCTCGCCAAGCTCTACCCCGCCCCGGCCGACACCGCCGCGCCGGACGCGGACAAGGACACGGAAGTGCCGGAGATCGCCACGGGCCCCGTGGCCCCGGCGCCGGAGCCCGCTCCCGCCTCCCCCTCCGAACCCGCTGCCCCGTCGACATCGCGCCGCCCCGCCGCGAAGGAGGCGGCCCCGGCCGACACCCGCGCGCGGTTCGAGAACGGCCCGCTCGCCGTCGTCGACGTCGAGGACGGTCAGGTGCTGGCGTACTGCACCGGCGGCCTGGTCCTGGACGTGCCCGCCAAGTCCCTCCCGGCGCTGGTGGAATGGACGCTCACCGAGGGAGGGATCGGGCAGCCGAAGCTGTCCGGTCCGGGCAAGGACGCCGACCCGCTGCTCGTCCTCACCGAGGCCGCCTTGCAGCGCTACGGTCTGCCGGTCACCCTCACGGACGAGGAGCGGCTGGCCGGGCGGATCGCGGAGAATCACAAGGTCGTCAGGCAACTGGCCCGCGCCGACTGGAAACTGACCAAGCGGGGGTTCGGCCCATGGGCGCGGATCTACCGCCCGGCCAGCGGCTCGGAGCGGGCCTGTGTGCAGCTGTGCATCCCGTCCTGGCACGCCCTCGACTCCCGGCACTGGGGCCACGCCGCCCAGCTCCCGCCGGCCGACCTCGCCCGGGTCCTCGGCGTGTACGCGTCCCGCGTGATGACGCCACGCGGATCCACGGCCGTGACCGGTCTGGAGCTGATGACCGCGCTGCACCCGCCGACCCGCGCCTCCGCGCCCGACGCCGACGGCCACCGGCACTCCGAGCACAACCCCGGCTCCCTGGGCAAGGACCCGGTGGACCCGGCGCCCTGCGAGGCCCCGGACGGGCACCCGCTCCTCGCGGACCTGCCGCGCTTCCATGTCCGCGGCCCGGCGGAGAAGCTGTTCGAGGAGGCGTACGACTGGGCGCGGCCGATGACCGATGCCGAGTGCACCCTGCGCCACCTGGTCGGCATCGACGTCAACCTCGCCTTCGGCGCCGGCGCCAACGGCCTGATCGTCGGCCTCGGCGCGCCCACGCACGTCAAGAGCCCGGTGTTCGACCCGAAGCTGCCCGGCTCGTGGCTCGTGGACCTCTCCCATGTCGACCTCTCCCGGGTGAAGGCCGGCAAGGAGTGGGTGCGGCTGGACGGCGAGCTGCTGCCCAGCCCGTTCACGCCGAGGGGCGAGCGCCCCGAGGGCCCGGCCTGGTACGCGACGCCCACCGTGGCGTACGCGGTGGAACTGGGCTACGAGGTGCGCCCGGTCGAGGCGTACGTCCGCCACGAGAACGGCCGCTACCTGGACGGCTGGTACACCCGCCTGCGGGACGCCTACCTCGCCACGATGGCCGACCTCGGCGTGCACCCGGACATGGCACCGGCCGACTTCCTCGCGGCCATGGACGGCTACAGGGAACGCGACCCGGAGCTGGCGATCGTCGTCTCTGCGGTCAAGGCCACGATCAAGGGGGGCATCGGCAAGCTGCGCGAGCGGCCCCGGGGCGAGGGCTGGCGGCCGGGCCGGCCGTGGCGGGCGCTGTCCCGTCCGACGTGGCGGCCGGACATCCGGGCGGCGGTCATCTCCCGCACCCGGATCAACCTGCACCGCAAGATCGTCAAGCACGCGGCGTTCACCGGGCAGTATCCGGTCGCGATCCTGTCCGACTGTGTCGTCTACGCGGCGGGCGGCGAGTCGCCGCTGGACTTCCTGCCGTACCGGGAGGGCAAGCCGCTGCCCGGCGGCTTCAAGCTCGGCGTCAACCCCGGCCTGGTCAAGCATGAAGGCACCCAGAGCGTCCTGTGGGGCGAGGAAGTCCGCGAGCGGTTCAACGCCCCGGAACTCAACCTCGCCCGGTACATCAAGGACGGCACCGTCAGCGACGTCGACACCGGAGAGTAGGAGGGGGCGACGATGAGCCTGTTCGGGGACGGCCTGGACGCCGCGGTGCAGAAGTCGTTCACCCGTCCGGCGCCCAAGAGCGCGGGCGCGCAGATGCGGTACCTCGTCAAGCAGCTGAAGGGCACCAGGGCGGTCGCCCAGATGCTGCGGATCTCCCAGCGCACCGTCGAGCGGTACGTGAAGGACCAGATCAAGAAGCCCCGGCCGGACCTTGCCGCGCGCATGGAGCATGAGGTGACGAAGCGGTGGCAGCCGCAGGTACGGGCCAGGGCGCGGCAGCGGGCGGCGACCACCGGCGGCATCGTCATCGACACCCGGGCCCGGATCGGCTACACCGCGCCGATCGGGTCGACGGACGAGGACCGCGTACGGCACCTGACCGTCGCCCTGCCACCGCAGTACGCCGCCCGCCTCTTCGACGCCCAGCAGGCCGGCGCCGGCGACCAGCAGCTCAGGGAGATCGCGGCAGAAGGGCTCAAGGAGGTCTACTTCCAGGACAACGGCCGCCGCGCCGGCCAGCTGGAGGAGGTCCGCCTCACGGACGTCGAGCACGTGGAGTTCGACCTCTCGTGACCGTTCCCTGCCCGTACGGCGCATGGGGTCGAGGACGGCCCTCCACCGATTCTCAGCTCGTGGTCAATGCGTGGCCGAGAAGGGACAACAGGCGATTCCAGTGAAGCTGCAACGCAGCGGGGTCGAAGGCATCGGTGTCGGACATGGTGAAGCCGTGGACGGTGCCGGGGTAGATCTCGGAGGTGTAGCGGACACCCGCCGCGTCCAGGGCCTGGTCGAGTTCGTCGAGGGCCGTGGGCGCCATGTCGCTCTCGGCGTGGCCGAAGTGGACCTCGGCGGTCAGCCGGGAGAGGCTGTCGGGCCCGTCGGCTCCCACCGGGGCGTGGAATGCGGCGAGGGCGGCTACCTGGCCGGGGTGGGCCGCGGCGGTGCGCGTCGCCAGGAGGCCGCCGATGCAGTAGCCGGTCACCGCGACCGGGCCGGCGCTGACCTCCGGCTGAGCGGTGAGAAACGTGAGATAGGCGTCGGCGTCGCGCAGCACACGTTCTGGGGTGTGCTCCTCGATCAAGGGCATCAACTGGGCGAAGACCGCGGGTCGTTCCTCTTCGCCGATGTACTCGGGGAGTTCGATCACCGGTGCCGGACCGTGCCGGTAGAAGAGGTTGGGGACGAGTACGTAGTACCCGTGCTGGGCCAGTTCGCGGGCCATCTCCCGAAGTACCGGCCGGATGCCGAAGCCATCCGGGTACATCAGCACCCCCGGATGGCGCCCGCCCCCGTCGGGAAGCGCGGCGAACGCGTCGGCCTGGCCGTCCACGGTCGGAATCTGAAGCGTCTTGAGGGGCATGGTTCTCCTGTCGTGGTTCACGTGTCGAGGCTGTGAGCAACACGACGGAGGCGGAGCGCGAGCAGCAGCGCGACATCCTCGGTCCAACAGCGGGCCGGCACCGGCCCGTACGGCGCTCAGCAGAGCACCGGGTCACCAATCCGTGTGTGGCGCAGTGCCGTCCCGGTCGTCATGGCTGCACAACCTAGCCCACCGGTCAACGCCGAGGCCAGTTGTCAGGTGCGGTTCCCTGTCCGGCTCCACGGGGAGCCCGTGGCCGCGGCGGCTCACTGGCCGGTCCCGCTGTGGGCGCGGCGCCAGGCGCCGTCGGCCAGCAGGCGCAGGCCGTTCAGGCCCACGATGACCGTTGAGCCCTCGTGCCCGGCAACACCCAGCGGCAGCGGCAGGGTCCCGGCCAGGTCCCAGACGACCAGGCCGGTGATGAAGACCGCGGCGACGACCAGGTTCTGCACCACCAGTCGCCGCGCGCGACGGGAGAGCGCGACGACGGTGGGGATGGTGGCGAGCTCGTCACGGACCACGACGGCGTCGGCGGTCTCCAGGGCGAGATCGGAGCCGGCCCGGCCCATGGCGATGCCGGTGTGGGCGGCGGCGAGTGCGGGAGCGTCGTTGACGCCGTCACCGACCACCAGCACCTTGCGCCCGGCCTGCTCCAGCTCGTGGACCGCAGTGACCTTGTCCTGCGGGAGCAGTCCCGCCCGGACGTCGGTGACGCCGACCTCGCGGGCGAGGCGGGCGGCGGCGCGCGGGTTGTCGCCGGTGACCAGCACCGGCGCGGTGCCGGTCAGTTCGGTGAGTGCGGCGACGGTGGCGGCGGCCTCCGCCCGCAGCCGGTCGGCGATGCCCAGCACCCCGGCCGGGGTGCCCTCGATCTCGACCAGGACAGCGGTGCGGCCCTCGTCCTCCAGCCGGGCGGCGACCACGGCGGCCGGGTGGCCGACCCGGCCGTTCAGTAGCCGGGCGGGGCTGCCGACCGCGACGGCCTTGCCCTCGACAGTGGCCGTGACTTTGGTGCCGGGGGCGGAGGTGAAGTCCGTTGCCAGGGGAATGTCCAGGCCGCGGGTGCGGGCGGCATCCACGACGGCACGGGCCAGCGGGTGCTCGCTGGGGTACTCGGCCGCCGCCGCGATCCGCAGCAGCCTCTCCTCGCTGAGGCCGGAGGCCACCAGCGGGCGGATGTCGGTCACCCGCGGGGTGCCCTCGGTCAGCGTGCCGGTCTTGTCCAGCGCCACCGCGTCGACCTGGCCGAGCTGCTCCATCACCACAGCGGACTTCACCAGCACACCGTGCCGCCCGGCATTCGCGATCGCGGACAGCAGCGGCGGCATGGTGGCCAGCACCACCGCACACGGCGAGGCCACGATCATGAACGTCATCGCCCGCAGGAGCGTCGGCTGCAACGCCGCACCGAACACCAGCGGCAGCACGAACAGCGCGACGGTCGCGGCCACCATCCCGATCGAATAGCGCTGTTCGACCTTCTCGATGAACAGCTGGGTCGGCGCCTTGGTCCCGGAGGCTTCCTCGACCATGGCCACGATCCGGGCGATCACCGAATCGGACGGGTCGCGCTCGACCTTCACCCGCAGCACGCCGGTGCCGTTGAGCGTGCCGGCGAACACCTCGTCGCCCTCCTGCTTGGCCACGGGCAGGGGCTCGCCGGTAATGGTGGCCTGGTCGACCTCGCCGGCGCCGTCCAGGACCCGGCCGTCGGCGCCGACCCGCTCTCCGGGGCGCACCAGGATCGTGTCGCCCACGGCCAGTTGCCCGGTGGGGACTGTCTCCTCGGTGCCGTCGTCCCGCAGGCGGGTCGCGGTGGCGGGGGCGAGGCCGAGCAGCCCGCGCACCGAGTCGGCGGTGCGGGCGGTGGCGATCGCCTCCAGGGCGCCCGAGGTGGCGAAGATGACGATCAGCAGCGCGCCGTCCAGAACCTGACCGATCGCCGCCGCCCCCAGCGCCGCGACGACCATCAGCAGGTCCACGTCCAGCGTCTTCTCCCTGAGCGCCTGCAAGCCGGCCCAGCCGGGCTCCCAGCCGCCGGTGGCATAGGTGAGGGCGAACAGCGGCCCCCACACCCACGCCGGCGCCCCGAGCAGGTACATCGGGAGCGCGCTCAGGAACAGCACCAGGGCGGCCGCCGCCCAACGGGCCTCGGGCAGCGTGAGGATCCGGGTGCGGCGCCGGGGTGTGACCACGTCCCACCGGGCCGCGTCGCCGGCGGAGGTCGGGTGGGTGAGAGCGGAAGACATCGAAAGACGGGTCCTTAGACAGACGTGAGCGGAGAGTCTGCCTCCACCGTAACAGGAACAGATGAACAAAGATTCATGTGTTCATGGGGGCGGTGTATGATGACCGTATGGGTCATGGAGCCGCCACCCCCGCCGACCGCGTCCCGCGCACCCGCCTCACGGCGGACAACGCCGTGAAGGTGGCCGCCACGCTTCAGGCGCTGGCCACCCCCTCGCGGCTGCTGATCCTCTCCCGCCTGCGCGAGGGGCCGCTCCCCGCGACCGAGCTGGCCGCCGAGGTCGGCATGGAGCAGTCGGCCTGCTCCCACCAACTGCGCCTGCTGCGCAACCTCGACCTGGTGGTCGGCACGCGCAAGGGACGCTCGGTGGTCTACTCGCTGTACGACAACCACGTGTGCGAACTGCTCGACCAGGCCCTGTACCACGTCGAGCACCTCCGGCTCGGCCTGAGCGACACCGCCGCAGCCGTCGCCGAGCCGGAACGGGAAGCTGTGGCCGCCACCGGCACCTGATCACCCTTGGCCGGGGGCCCGAGTCCGATGAACGGCATGTGGCAGATCCTGATCGGGATCGCCGTCGCCCTGCTGGCCTGCTGGCTCGTGCTGTTGGCGGCCCTCGCGCTCGCCAGACCCAAGGGCAGTCTGCTCACCGAGGCGGTGCGACTCCTGCCCGACCTGGTGCGCCTCGTCTCCCGGCTCGCCCGCGACTCCACCCTCCCGCGCCGTGCCCGCTGGCTGCTCTGGGCGCTGGCCGGCTATCTGGCCCTGCCCGTCGACCTCGTCCCCGACTTCATCCCGGTCCTCGGCTACGCGGACGACGCCCTCGCCGTCGCTGTCGTCCTGCGGGCCGTCATCCGGCAGGCGGGCACCGATGCGCTCGCCCGGCACTGGCCCGGCACCCCCGACGGGCTTGCGGTCGTACGTCGGCTCGCGGGTCTCCCGGTTGCCTAGCGAGCGCAAGGAATTCGCCAAGGTTTCTCAAAAACGACCCCCGGATGGCTATTAGGTAAGCCTTACCTGATCTAGGTTCAGGGTGTACTTCCGCTCATCCGACTGGAGTCCCCCTATGTCCAGTTCCCAGGTAACCCTGCTCGGCGCCATCGCAGGGTTCACCATCTACCTCGGCCTGCCGCTCGGCCGGCTGCGCAGCCCGAACCCGCGGCTGCGTGCCGGCCTGAACGCCGTCGCCATCGGCATCCTGGTCTTCCTGGTCTGGGACGTCCTGACGCATGCCTGGGAGCCGGTCGACGAGGCGCTGGGCAGGCACGACTGGGGCACCGTCGCCTCCGGAGGCCTCACCCTGGCCGTGGGCCTCGCGGTCGGACTGATGAGCCTGGTGTACTACGACGGCTGGATCGCCCGCCGCGCGGCCTCCGCGGGGCGGCCCGCCGGCCCCGGTGCCGCCGCCTCGGCCGAACTGGCTCCCCGGGTCCGCAGCCAGGCGAGCTCGCTCGCGCTGATGATCGCCACCGGCATCGGCCTGCACAACTTCGCCGAGGGCCTGGCCATCGGCAACTCCGCCGCGCAGGGGGAACTCTCCCTCGCCCTCCTCCTGATCGTCGGCTTCGGCCTGCACAACGCCACCGAAGGGTTCGGCATCGTCGCCCCGCTGGCCGCCGAGGGCGAGCGCCCGTCGTGGGGCACGCTGGTGCTGCTCGGCCTGATCGGCGGCGGACCGACCTTCCTCGGCACCCTGGTCGGCCAGCACCTGGTCAACGACACGGTGTCGATCGCCTTCCTGGGCCTGGCCGCCGGTTCCATCCTGTACGTGGTCATCGAGCTGCTGGCCGTCGCGCGCAAGGCCGCCCTGAAGACGCTGACCACCTGGTGCATCCTGCTCGGCCTCGTCCTCGGCTTCGCCACCGACGCCGTCGTCACCGCCGCCGGCGCCTGAGGTTCCGCACCGGCCGTGGTCGAAGCCCGGGGGCGGCCCAGGGCGGATATCCGGTGGCCCCGGGGTGATCAGGTCCAGCACAGTGGGGCCATGACGATCTCCGGGGCCCCGTTCCTGCCGGGCATCGCGTTGTCCGAGGCCTTGTACGAGGAAGCGGTGGGACCGGTCCTGCGGGACGCGTTCCCGCGGCTGCGGTACGCGGCTGCGCGGATCGGCAGCGGCTCCGAGGTGCTGGGCTTCGACACACCGCGGTCGGCCGATCACGAGTGGGGTCCGCGACTGGAACTCTTCCTGACGGCCGAGGACCAGGCCCGGCACGGTGCCGCGGTCCGCCGCACCCTCGCTGAAAGGCTGCCGAAGGACATTCGGGGCTGGCCCACCCACTTCGAGGAGAGCGGCGATCCGCTGGATCCGGTCGGCCGAATGCAGCCGACCGACGGCCCGGTGAACCACCGCGTCGGCGTGTATGACCTGGACGGATGGCTGACCGATCGGCTCGGGTCGCGTTCGGCCGGTGCAGAGCCGACCACGCGTGAGTGGCTGGCGATGCCGCAGCAGCGGCTCGCCGAGACCACCGGCGGAGCGGTGTTCCATGACGGGCTGGGTGCTCTCACCGACGTCCGGCGGCGGCTGGCCTGGTACCCGGACCAGGTGTGGCGTTATCTGCTGGCGTGCCAGTGGCAGCGCGTCTCGCAGGAAGAGGCGTTCGTGGGGCGCTGCGCCGAAGTCGGCGACGACATCGGCTCGGCCGTCGTGGCCGCTCGTCTGGTGCGTGATCTCATGCGCCTCTGCCTGTTGCTGGAGCGCCGCTACGCCCCCTACAGCAAGTGGCTCGGCAGTGCCTTCGGCCGGCTGGCGGCGGCGAAGTCGCTCGGGCCGGCGCTGCGCGGGGCGCTGGCCGCGACGGACCACCGGACCCGTGAGGCGCACCTGTGCGATGCCTATGAGATGGCCGCAGCTCTCCAGAACGCATCGGGGCTCAGCGCGCCGGTGGACCCGAAGCGGCGGCCCTACCACTCGCGCCCGTTCCAGGTTCTGCGCGCCGAGCGTTTCGCGCAGGCCCTTGCGGAGACCGTCACGGATCCGGACCTTCGCAGGCTGGGGCTCGTGGGAAGCGTGGACCAGTGGGCAGACAGCACGGATCTGCTCAGCCGGCCCCGAGCCGTTCAGGCCGCAGCGCAGGCTCTCGGATTTGCCTGAGAACACCGGGACCGGGCGTCAGCTGCCGCCCGCCCCCGGCTCGTTCCGTTCGACTCAGGCCCCCACGGTCCCGTCGACACCCTCCCGCAGGAAATCGGCGTGCCCGTTGTGGCGGCCGTACTCCAGGAGCACATGCACCATCACCATCCGCAGCGACACCTCCTCCTCCCACCGCGGCTGATACCCGGCCTGGTCCAGCGACTCGGCCTCCCGCTCGATACGGCGGGAGTTCTCGACCTCGGCCTCCCAGGCACCGAACGCCTCCTCCCTGGTCGACGTGCTCGCGTCGTACGCCGCCTGGAAGTCGATCTTGTCGGACCAGACCATGGGTGCGTCGTGGTCCTCGAACACCCGGCGGAACCAGGCACGTTCCACCTCTGCCATGTGCCGCACCAGACCGAGCAGCGAGAGCGTGGACGGAGGCATGGACTTCTGCCGCAGCTCCTCGTCGGTCAGGCCTTCGCACTTCATGGCGAGGGTCGCGCGGTGGTAGTCGAGGAAGGCCCGCAGCATCTCGCGTTCGCTTCCGAAGGTGGGCGGTCCTATGCGGTTGTCGCCGGTCACTTGGCTGTGCTCCTCTTCCGTGCCTGCATGGAGGGCCAGTATCCACGTCCGTCGACCGTCCCCGGCCAGGGCTCGGGCCGCAACAGGGCCCCCGCCGCCGCTCCCGTACGCTCAAAGGCGTGGCACGCGTCGAGATCCTCCAGCTGCTGGTGTCCCCGGTGCACCGGCTCGCCGGCCGGCCGGGCGACGGGGTGCCCGACCTGCCGCCCGCCGACCTGGTGTCGCGGGCCGAGGTCCGTGCCGGGCTCGGCATCGTCGGCGACCGGTACTTCAACAAGGCCGCCCACCGCAACGCGTCCATCACCCTCATGGCGGCCGAACGGCTGCCGTACGAGGCGGACCTGCTGCGCACCCGGCGCAACCTCCTGCTGCGCGGGGTGGACATCGACGCCTACATCGGCGCGACGGTGTACCTCGACTGCGGCACCGGGCCCGTGGAGCTGGAGGTGCGCAGCGCGGCCCGGCCCTGCGCCTGGATGGACAGCACGCTCGGCCCCGGCGCCCAGCGGGCGCTGCGTGGCGGCGGGGGAGTCCGCTGCCGCCCGCTGACGGACGGCGTCCTCACGGTGGGTCCGGCCGAGTTCGGGGTACGGGAAACGGGCCCCGGCGCCTGAGACGTGCGTCGGCGTGACCGGTCAGGGAGCCGTGGCGTCGGCGGGCAGGGCCGCGGCGACCAGGTGGTCGACGACGTCGGTGAGGACGGTACGGCGGCCGTAGGCGGCGCGCTGACGGTCGGCGCCGCAGCCTTCGGCACGCAGGCGCTCCCAGCCCGCACGGACGACGTCCGTGTCACCGTGGCGCCGAAGGGCCGGGCCCAGCCAGGCGAGGAGCCGGCCGACCTGGGCACAGGCGGGTTCGAGACGGCCCGTGGCCAGGTCGATGGCCTCGCCGGTCAGGCCGTCCCGCGCCGCCCGCCAGCAGGCCGCGCGCAGCATCTCCGCTTCCGGCCGGTACGGCGGTTCGCCCGCGTCGATGGCCTGCTGCGCGGCGGCCACCATGGCTCTGGCGATCGCGGCGAGCAGGACGGTGTCGTCGGCGGCCGTGCTCGCGTCGGCGATCCGGAACTCCAGCGTGGGCACATGGTGGGACGGCCGGATGTCCCAGTACAGGCCGCCGCGGTCCAGCACGCTGCCGCTGGTGACGAGCCGGCCCACGAGATCCTCGAAGTGGGACTCGGACTCGAAGTAGGGCGGCGGGCCGGCGACCGGCCACCGCCCCCAGGTCGTCGTGCGCCAGCTGGCGTACCCGGTGTCCCGCCCCTCCCAGTAGGGAGAGTTGGCCGTCAGGGCGATGAGGGCGGGGATCCAGGGACGCACATGGTTGCTGACCCGTAACGCCGTGGCCAGGTCGGGCACGCCGACGTGGACGTGGCAGGCGCAGACGATCTGATCGTCGTCCAGGGCGCCGAAGAGGGCGGTGCTCCGGGCGTAGCGGGGGCCCTCGGTGAAGGACACCGTGGCCGGCCGGCCGAGAACGGGTGTTCCGCCGGAGATGATGCGCAGGCCCTGCCGGGCGGCGGCACGTGCGACCGCGACCCGGGTGGAGCGGATCTCCTCGGCCAGCGCGGCGATGTCCACCTGGGGGTGGGTCTGGATCTCCACCTGGTAGGACGTCAGCTCCGGGGTGACCCGGTCACCGAGTTCCGCCGCCGCGTCGAGGACCACCTTTCCCGCCTCGGCGCTCACCTCACGGGACACCGGGTCGACCAGGAGGTACTCCTCCTCCACTCCCACCGTCAACGGGGTTCCGCCCGCTGCGGCGCTGCTGCTTGCCGCCTGGTCCACGCCCGTCGATGCCGACGGGCCGCCCGGCCCACGTCCTCGCCCTCGCGCTCCCATGGTGACGATGCTGTCACAGGCGGTAAGTGGCGGGCAGAACGCAAAAACGACATCGGCCGAGCGGTGGCCGGAATGGCGCGGACGGGTACACGGGGACGCCGCGGCAGGGCGGCCGACGAGGCGGCCGCCCCCCACCAGGCGCCGGCCATGTCATCCGTTCGGGGCACCCGCGGGCGCACCTGCGTGCCTGCGCGTGCGGGGGCGGCGCGGCGCGTGGACGCTGGATCCCGCGAGGTCCGGCACGGATGGCGAGGGACGATGATCGTAACGGTGGTGTCGATGCCGGAGGTGGCCGTCACCCGTACGGATGTGGCGGAGGCACGCGACCGGCTGGCCACCGACGATTTCGTGCTGGTCGACGTCGAGCTGCCGATGGAGGGGCAGGAGGAAGCGGAGTCGATCGCCGAACGGCTGGGCCTGAACACCGAGGGCCTGGACTGGTTCGGCAGGGACGACGAGCCCCCGCGGGCCGAGTTCCGGGGCGACAGGGCCGGTTTCGTCGTGCCGGTGGTCCACGAGGAGCGGATCGCCCACATCCATGTGGTGGTGACCGAGCGCTTCCTGGCCGCCGTGCACCGCGGCCAGGCCAACCTGGCGAAGGCCCTCACCGACGCACTGCGGCACGAGCGGCCGTCCGACGCCGTGGCCGTACTCTTCCTCCTGCTCGGCGAGTCCCTGGGCAGCTTTCGGCGGGCCGCCGTGCAGGCCCTGCTGGAGGCCGAGGAACTCGAGGACGCCATGTTCGAGGAGCGCCACCCCGAGCAGGTCTACCGCCTGGCGCAGCTACGCCGCCGTTCCGCCTTCCTGCACCACTTCCTGCGGCCCTTCCTCGAGGTGACCGACGAGGTCCTCACCCGGCGGATGATGAACCGCAACTTTCCGGAGGAGCGGCAGCGGCTCGCCCAGCAGTTCCAGACCAGCGGACGACTGGTGCTCGCGGACATCGAATCCCTCCAGGAGGCCACCCGCCGGGCGTTCGCCAGCTACTCCTCGCTGATCGCCGGCGAACAGAACGGCGTCATCAACCGGCTGGCCATCGTGTCGGTGGTCTTTCTGCCGTTGTCCTTCCTCACCGGGTTCTTCGGTATGAACTTCACCTTCCTGACGGACAAGCTGGAGAGCAGGGACGAGTTCTGGCTGCTCGCCGTGGGCTTGCAGGCACTTGTCCTGTTCGTGTCCCTCTATGTGCTGCACCGCACCCGGATCTGGCGGAGGCTGAGGGAGGACGACTAGATCCGTGGGGGTTTGGATGCGCAGGGTGACCTGTTCGATGGGTGTCTCGCTCGACGGCTACATCAGCGGACCGGACGGCCGCTTCGACTGGACGGAGCCCGACGACGAGCTGTTCCGCTTCTTCACCGGTCAGCTCCGGGAGGTCGGCGTCCACCTTCTGGGACGACGGCTGTACGAGACGATGCTGTCCTGGGAGACCGCCGACCAGGATCCGTCGCTCGACGACTCACGGCTCGAGTGGGCCGCACTGTGGAAGCCGCTGCCGAAGGTGGTGTTCTCCACCACGCTGTCGGCGGTGCAGGGCAACGCCCGCCTGGCGTCCGGGGGTCTGGCCGAGGAGATCGAGCGGTTGCGAGCCGAGCCGGGGGAGGGCGACATCGCGATCGGCGGCGCGACTCTCGCCGCGGAGGCGGCCGGGTCGGGTCTGATCGACGAGTACCGGCTCAGGATCCACCCGGTGCTGGTCGGCGGCGGCACTCCGTTCTTTCCCCGGCGTGAGCGCCGGGCGGACCTCGAACTCATGGAGACCCGCACCTTCGGCTCGGGAGTCGTCTACGCCCGCTATCGCGTGATCCGGTCTCCGGGGAACACCTGATAACACCTGATCCCCTGTTCGATCAGGGCGGCGGCACCGCGCGCAGCGCCCGCAGCACCGCCCACACCACCGAGACCAGCGGCACCGCCACCACCGCGCCGATCACCCCGCCCACGATGCTGCCCGCGATCACAGAGACGGCGACGACCAGCGGATGCAGTCGCACCGCCCAGCTCATCACCAGCGGGTGCAGCACATGTCCCTCCAGCTGGCCGATCACCACGATCAGCACCAGGACGCCGAGGGCGGTGAGCGGGCCGCGTCCGGCGAGCGCCACGATCGTGGCCACCCCGAGCGCCACCGGCGAGCCCACCAGCGGCACGAACGTGGCGAAGAACTCCAGCAGCGTCAGCGGCAGGGCGAGCGGCACGCGGAGCACCAGCAGGACGACACCGACCAGGATCGCGTTGGTAGCGGCGATGATGATGATTCCGCGCGTGTATCCGGCGAAGGTCTGCCAGGCCGCCCGGCCGCCCCGGTCCCAGGCCGGACGCGCACCCGGGGGCAGCAACTGGTCGCGCGCCCAGCTCCACAGGTGTTCTCCCGAGTGGATGAAGAACACCGAGGCGAACAGTGCCAGTGCGCCGCCCGTGATCAGTTCCACGAGCTGGCCGAGGCCGCTGACCGCGCTGCTCAGCAGACGCGACCGGTGCGCGGTGACGTAGTTCGTCACCTGGTGTTCCAGATCGGTGAGCCGGCGGGGGCTGAGCCGGAACGGCGGCCGTTGCAGCCACTCCTCGATCCGCTGCACGCCGCCGCGGAACTCGCCCACCAGCCGGGGCGACTCCACGGCCACCGCGTTGCCCACCAGCGCGAGCAGGCCCAGCAGGATCAGCAGGCTTCCCACCAGTGCCACGGCGACGGACAGTGGCCGGGGCAGCACCCGGGCGAGCAGATCGGTCAGCGGGCGCAGCACCGAGGTCACGACCAGCGCCAGGAACAGGGCGACGGCGATGAGCTGGAAGCTGCCGAGGACGCTGAAGACGCCGTAGACGACCGCGCCGACGAGGATGAGCCGCCAGGAGTAGGCCGCCGCGATCCGCAGCCACGGCACCGTCCGCTCGGCCACCGGCGCGCTCGGCTCGGGACGCGGGGAGACCGCGAGCCGTACGGAGTACGCGGGCCGGCTGCCCAGCACCGCGCGCGGAACGCCACCCGGATCGGCCGTCCGCCGACGCCGCCCATCGCCCACCGCGCCTCCCGCCTCCGTGTCGTCACCGACGGTCACGTCTAGAGAACCGTAAGCGCACGCCTGCGGCGGCGCCCGCCGCAACGCGCCCGCGTCGGACCCCTCGGAGGCCGAGGGCACAGGGGTGGGCACAGGACCTTCACACCGGGCGGGGGTGGTGGAGGGCGGATGGGGCACTCGCGTTGTGTCGCCCCCGGAGGGAGCACCTCCCGTGATCATTGTCGCGTTTCTGCTGCTGCCCGTCCTCAGCCTGCTGCTGTTCGGGCTGGACCTGGTCGAGGACCGATGGGTCGCCCGGCCCCCGGCCTCCCGCCCGACCCGCTCGCAGGCTTCCCACCATGCCAGGCCCCGGCGCCGACGCCGCTTCGGCATCGGCCGTCACTGACCGTCGCGGTCACTGGATGCCGTCGGCACACCGCCGGTAGCGCGCGACGGCCTTGGCGAGTTCGATGCGCTCGGGTTCGGGCAGCGGGCCGCCCTGGACGTAGTCGAGGATGTGTTCGGCGACCGTACGCAGCTTGGTGTTGGTGCGCTGGGAGACGTCCCGCAGCGCCCGCCAGGCCTCCTCCGGCGCGATCCGGCCGAGCACCACCACGGCCCCGATCGCCTGGTCGATGACCGCGTGCGAGGTCACCGCCTGCTGCAACTGCTCGTTCTCCGCCAGCAGCCGGTCGTACTCGGCTGCCAGATCGGTCGCCGACAGCAGGTCCAGCGGCCGGTGCCGGGAGAGGGTGAAGAAGGCCATGGAGCACCTTTTCGGGATGGGGGGCGTCACGGCTACGCCTGCCCCCGATGTGCGCGTGCACACGCATGGAAGCAGCAGCTCAGCCCCGCTCCCGGTGCGGCGGTCCGTGCCGCCGCCGCCCACGGCTCAGGCGGTCTCCTCGCTGTCCTCGGTCGCCCGGCCCACCGGCAGCAGCGCGCGGATGTCCGAGGGCAGCGTGCCCGCCATCCGCTCGGTCAGTTCCGGCGCCAGGGCGGCGTCCAGCACCTCCATGACGGCGGCGGCGTCCCGCAGCGCGGTGTCCTCGTCGGTGCCCGCCCGCACCGCTATCCGGCCGGCGAAGGCGGTCAGCCCGAACCGCTCGGCCGCGGTGCCCGAGTCGGCCCCGGCGGCAGCGTCCACCGCCTCGCGCATCGCCGCCGCCATGTCGGGCGGCAGCTGGGCCGCCACATGCCGGGCGAGACCGGACGGCAGCCGCTCCGACAGGGTGGCCACGACCGCGTGCGCGGCCCGCTCGGCCGAGCCCCGGTCGGGCAGCTGGGCGAGCGCCTGGACCTTTCCGATCATCTCGTCGTGCCGCATGGACCCGGCCCCCTTCGTCGTGAGGTCCCCGATGAGGTCGCGCCGGCATGCGGCCCCCCGAGCCGGCCGGCCGGCCCACACCGAGTACCCCTGCCGTGCTCGTGTTCTCAGTGCTCCGCGCTCTGCTGCGTCCACGTCCACGCGTACTGGAGCCAGTCCGCCACGGTGACCGCGCCGAGACCGCTGCTGACCAGCCGGGTGAACCGGGGTGCCGCGGTGTAGCAGCAGACCAGCGCGCCGGCCGCCCACGCGGAGGTGCAGAACGGGCAGGTCAGCAGGGAGCCGACGGCCCGCCGCAGCCCGCTGCCGCGCGGCTCGTCCATGACCTCGTTCGCCTCGCCGTCACCGGCCCGGCGCGTGAACGGCGCCCGCAGAAAACTCGTGACCCGGTCGCGGGACAGCAGCCGGGACGCCTTGTACGTCGCCACGCCGAGCAGGACCACGTCCCACGGCGGGACCTGCTGCGGCAGCCGCACGCCCCGGCGCCGGGCGAGCAGCGCGAAGGTGCCGGTGCCCGCGGTGAACACGGTGGCGAGGACGGCGTAGCCGGCGAGCGGGACCTCGCCCCGCTCGTCGTAGTGTGCGGCGTCCGGCGTCATGGAACCTCCTGCGGTGTCCGGCCACCCGGGCCCCTGGGCAGGGGCCGGGGGTGCGGTGGCCCGCTCCGGGTTCCCCGGCGCCCGGGGGTGACACGCGTGTGCCGGTCCGCCGCGCCCGCCGGGTACGACGTGGGCGAAGCCACATATGACCTGGTTCGCACCCCCTCCCGGTGACGGCCCGCGCCGGGCTACCGTGGCGTCGAGCCCCTCTTCCCCTCGCCCCTCGGACGGCCCGGCTGTGCTCACTGACCTGTCCCCCCTCATCTCCGCGACGACGCGCTGGCTGACCCTCGCCTACCCGCCGAGCGGCGGCGCGCTGGCCTCGGCCCTGTGCGAGGCGCAGGCCCGGCAGGCCGTCACGGTCGCCGCATGGCTCCGCTATCCCACCGAGATCGACGCGGGCCTGGTCACCCTGGCCGGACCCGGGGGCGCCGTCCGCCTGGACTGGATCACCGGCGCGGAAGCCGCCGTCGACGAGGCGGCCGAGGAGTGGGCCTGGCGCACCTGGGTGGACGAGGTCGTGGTCAGCTGGGCGGCGGGGCTGCTCACCGATCCGGAACTGGCCGCGCTGGCCGTCGCCGCCCTCGCCGAGGGCGAGCACACCGCCGCGGCACCGGTCGAGTTCCGCCGCCTGCTCGACCCCGACGACGGCGACCGGCGCGCCGCCGCCCTGCTCCGCCACCCTGACCTGCTCGCCCCCGTGGCCGAACTCCACCACGCCCAGCTCCTCGCCCGCCTCAGGCCCGACCGCACCCTGGCGGCCTAGCACGTCACCCGCCACCCGGCCTCCGGTCGGGGCCTCTGCCCGCCCGCCCGGCGGCCCGCCTAGCCCGCCACCCGTCACCCGGCCTCCGGTCGATGGCCTCTGCCCGCCCGCCCGGCGGCCCGCCTAGCCCGCCACCCGTCACCCGGCCTCCGGTCGATGACCTCTGCCCGCCCGCCCGGCGGCCCGCCTAGCCCGCCACCCGTCACCCGGCCTCCGGTCGAGGACCCCTGCCCGCCCGCCCAGCGGCGCCCGGGCCTGCGGTGTCGTACCACCCCAGCTGGGTACTGCGGAGCTGAGCGCGAAGGCCGCCCCCGCCGGACGGCGGCAGGAGGCGGCGACGAGTGCGCAACCGGATGACGCGACGGCCGGCGGCGGCGCGTATGCCGCCGGTGCCGGGGCACGGGGGTGGGCGGCCCGGGACCGGATCCGGGCCGCGGCGCAGGCCGCCGTATACGCCCGGGCGGAGACGGCCGGCGACACGCCGCCTGCGCCCGCCGAACGGTAGGGCCCGGCCATGACCTTCAAGAATCCCGTGCACCGCGGCGGCGACCGCCGCGGCCGGTTCGAACAGTTCGCCGAATACGCCTCCAACTTCACCAGCTCCCCGGTCTTCTTCCTCTTCTGCCTGCTGCTCGTCGGCTTCTTCGCCGCGGCCCACGTCGCCCATCTGCGCCTGGAACTGCTGCTGCTCGCCGGGGAGTCCATGACGGCGGTCACCCTGCTCCTGCTGGCGCTGCTGAAGAACGCCGAGATGCGGGCCGAACACGCCATCCAGCGCAAGCTCGACGCGATCGCCGGCGCCCTGCTGGAGATGCGCGAGGACGAACACAGCCAGGCCTTCGAGGACCTGCGCAACGCGATCCGGATGGAGGAAGAGACCTGACGGGCGGGGACGAAACGCCGCGGCGGTCCTTCCCGGAGCCCGCCGCGGGGACGACGATGCCGTGTCATGAACATTCTGCTCGTGGCCAGCGCGTTCAACAGCCTCTCCCAGCGCCTGTACGCCGAACTGTCCGACGAGGGACACCATGTCGACGTCGTCCTCGCCACCCACGGCCCCGACCCGGTGCGGGCCGCCGTACGCGAACTGCGGCCGGAGCTGGTCGTCGCGCCCATGCTCAAGACGGCGCTGCCCGAGGACGTGTGGCGGGAGCACACCTGCCTGATCGTGCATCCCGGCCCGCCCGGCGACCGCGGCCCGTCCTCGCTGGACTGGGCCATCGCGGGGCGGGCAGCGGAGTGGGGCGTGACCGTCCTCCAGGCCGAGGCGGCGATGGACGCGGGCCCCGTCTGGGCGGCGGAGCCCTTCCCCGTGCCGTCCGTCGGCAAGAGCGACCTGTACCGCAACGAGGCCTCCGACGCCGCCGTGACCGCCGTCCACACGGCCGTACGGCGCTTCGCGGAAGGCTCCTACAAGCCCCGCCCGCAGACGGACGAGTCGATCGACGTCGTCTGGCGGGACCTCTTCCGGCAGGAGCGGCGGCGCATCGACTGGGAGCACGACGACACCGGGACCGTCCTGGCCAAGCTCCGCGGCGCCGACTCGCAGCCCGGCGTCCTGGACGAATTCCTCGGCCGGGAGGTGTTCCTGCACGGCGGCCACCCCGAGGACCGGCTGCGCGGCCGCCCCGGCGAGCTGCTGGCCCAGCGGGCGGGCGCGGTCTGCCGCGCCACCCGGGACGGCGCCGTGTGGATCCCGGAACTGCGGCCCCGCAGGAACTCCGGCGACCCCGCGCCCTTCCGCCGGCCCGCCGCCAGCGTCCTGGCCGCCCTCGAACCCGGCCTCAGCCTCCCGGAGGACACCGTCCCGCTGGAACTGCCCGCGGACCGGCGCACCTTCAGCGACATCCGCTACCGGCAGCGCGGTGACGTGGGCGTGCTGACCTTCTCCTTTCCCGGCGGCGCCATGAGCACCGACCAGTGCCGCCGGCTGCTCGCCGCCTACCGGCACGCGCTCACCCGCCCCACCCGGGTGCTGGTGCTGGGCGCGGCCCGCGACTTCTTCTCCAACGGCATCCATCTCAACGTCATCGAGGCGGCCCCCGACCCCGCCCGGGAGTCCTGGACCAACCTGTGCGCCATGGACGACCTGGTCGAAGCGGTGCTGCGCACCACCGACCGGCTCGTGGTGGCCGCGCTCGGCGGCAACGCCGCCGCCGGCGGCGCCATGCTCGCCCTCGCCGCCGACGAGGTGTGGTGCCGTACGGGCGTCGTCCTCAACCCGCACTACCGGCGCATGGGCCTGTACGGCTCCGAGTTCTGGACCTACACCCTGCCGCGCCGCGCCGGCGCCGCGTGCGCCGAGCGGCTGACCGGCGACGCCCTGCCGGTCAGCGCCGCGTCCGCCGCGCGGCTCGGGCTCGTGGACCGGATCGTCCCGGCCGCCCCCCAGGACTTCGCCGCCGCTGCCGAACAGCTCGCGGCGGACCTCGCCGCCGACCCCGGCCTCGACCGCAGGATCGCCGCCAAGGCGGCCGCGCGCGCCGCGGACGAGCGGGAACGGCCCCTCGCCGAGTACCGGCAGCCCGAACTGGACCGCATGCACGCCATCTTCTTCGACCCCGCGGCGTCCTACCACGCCCTGCGCTCGGCCTTCGTCCGCAAGACCCCGGCCGGCTCGCCGCGCCCGCTCGACCCGCCGGCCGGGACCCTCCGGTGACGGCGGAACTGCTGGTGGCGGGCGTCGGCAACATCTTCCTCGCGGACGACGCCTTCGGCCCCGAGGTGATCCGCGCCCTCGACCACCGCCCGCTGCCGCCCGGCGTCCAGGTGCGCGACTTCGGCATCCGCGGCCTGGACCTCGCCTACGCCCTGTTGGCCGGCTGCGCCACCGCCGTCCTGGTCGACACCGCCCGGCGCGGCCACCGCCCCGGCACCCTCACCCTCCTGGAGGCCGAGCCGCCCGACGGCACCGTCGTGCCCGAGGCCCACGGCATGGACCCGGCCAAGGTGCTGGCCCTGGCCGCGCACCTGGGCGAGGAACCGCTGCCCCGGGTCCTCGTCCTGGCCTGCGAACCCGCGGTGCTGCCGGCCGGGGACGAGGACATCCTGCCGGGCCTGAGCGAACCGGTCCGCGAGGCCGTCGACCGGGCCGTGGACGCGCTGCACACCCTCGTCCCGGCCCTGCTCGCCGACCCGGCCGCAGCACCGCCCCCGTTGGGCCGCCCGATGGAATCCCGCCCCCCGCACCCGGCTGCGCTGCCCGTCCCCGCGGCCGACGGCACCGAAGATCGGTGAGCACCCGGGCCGCGTCCGGCGGCCCGGACCCCGCCGCCGTGTCCGAGGAGCTGCGCCCATGTGCCGGTCCGACGTGGAACAGGCCGTCAAAGAAGCCGTCCTGGCGAAGAACGACGACCTGGCCGCCACCCTGCGCGGCGACCTCGCCCGGCAGGGCGTGGCCGTCGTCAACCTGCTGTCCAGCCCCGGCAGCGGCAAGACCGAGCTCCTCGGCCGGGTCCTGGCCCGCGCCGTGGAGCGCGGCCTGCCGGTCGCCGCGCTGACCGCCGACCTCGCGACCGAGAACGACGCCGTCCGGCTCGCCCGCTCCGGGGCACCCGTGCAGCAGCTGCTCACCGACGGGCTGTGCCATCTGGAGGCCCGCCAGGTCCGGGCCCGGCTGGACGGCTGGCTGCCGCCCGGCACCCGGGTGCTCTTCGTGGAGAACGTCGGCAACCTCGTCTGCCCGGCCGCCTACGACCTGGGCGAGACCCTGCGGATCGTGCTGATGGCGGTCACCGAGGGCGAGGACAAGCCGCTGAAGTACCCCACCGCCTTCGGCTCCGCCCATCTCGTCGTCGTCACCAAGACCGACCTCGCCGAGCCGGCCGGCTTCGACGAGGCCGCCTTCCGGACGAACGTGCACCGGGTCAACCCGGGCGTCGAGATCGTCCGCACCTGCGCCCGCAGCGGCTCCGGGGTCGGCACCCTGCTGGACCGGGCCCTCGCCGCCCGGGACGGCGCCCCGGCCCACCGTCCGCCGCTCGCCCCGCACCCGCACGGCCACCACCACAGCACACCCGCCACCGCCGTATGACGGCCCCCGCGACCGGCCTGGTCCGCCGCCGGCTCACCGTGCGCGGCACCGTGCAGGGCGTCGGCTTCCGGCCGTATGTGCACCGCCTGGCGGCAGAGCTCGGGCTGGCCGGATTCGTCGGCAACACCGGCGACGGCGTCATCCTCGAGGTAGAGGGACCGGCCGGCGAGGTCGACCGGTTCTGCACCGTCCTGGCCGAACAGCCGCCGCCGCTCGCCACCGTGACCGGCGTCGCCGGCGAGGAGCTGCCCGCCACCGGCGACACCGCCCCCTTCGCGATCCGCACCACCGAACGGGCCGGCGGCCGCACCCAGCTGCCGCCCGACACCGCGACCTGCGCCGACTGCCTGCGCGAACTCGCCGACCCGGGCGACCGCCGGCACCGGCACCCCTTCATCACCTGCACCCACTGCGGCCCCCGCTTCACCATCGCCACCGCGATGCCGTACGACCGCGCCGTCACCACCATGGCGGGCTTCCCCCTGTGCCCCGCCTGCGCCCGCGAGTACGGCGATCCCGCCGACCGGCGCTTCCACGCCCAGCCCGTCGCCTGCCCCGACTGCGGACCACGCCTCACCCTGGTTCCCGCCGACGGGCTCGGCATCCGCCCGGCCCGCGACGCGGAGGCCCTGACCTCGGCGCGGGCACTGCTCGCCGCCGGGCGGATCGTGGCCGTCAAGGGCGTCGGCGGCTACCACCTGGCCTGCGACGCCACCGACGCCCGCGCCGTCGCCACCCTGCGCGCCCGCAAGGAACGCGGCGGCAAGGCCTTCGCCGTGATGTGCGCCGACCTCGCCACCGTCGAGCGGATCGCGCTCCTCACCGACGCCGAACGCGCCGAACTGACCGGCCCCCGGCGCCCCATCGTGCTGCTGCGCGGACACACCCCGGCGGACGGCCTCCGGCTCGCCGGCCAGGTGTGCCCCGGCAGCCCGCACATCGGTGTGATGCTGCCCTACACCCCCGTGCACACCCTGCTGTTCGGGCTGCCCGGCGATCCGCCCGGCCCCCGGGTGCTGGTGATGACGAGCGGCAACCGCTCCGGCGAACCCATCGTCACCGACGACACCGAGGCCCTGACCCGGCTCGCCGGCCTGGCCGACGCCTGGCTCAGCCACGACCGGCCGATCGCCTCGCCCTGCGACGACTCCCTGCTACGGGTCCGCCCCGACGGCACCGCACAGGTCCTGCGGCGCTCCCGCGGTTATGTCCCCCGCCCGGTGCGGCTGCCGGTCCCGGTCCCGCCGGTGCTCGCCGTCGGCGGCGACCTGAAGAACGCGCTGTGCCTGGGCGAGGGCGAACACGCCTGGTTCGGGCCGCACATCGGCGACATGGGCGACCTGGCGACGCTGGCGGCGGCCGAGCGCGCCGAGCGGCACCTGACCGGCCTCACCGGAGTCGCCCCCCGGCTGCTCGCCGCCGACCGCCACCCCGGATACCACTCCACCGCGTGGGCCCGGCGGCGCGCCGGGCGGCTGCCGCTGCGGCTGGTCCAGCACCACCACGCCCATGTCGCCTCCGCCATGGCCGAGCACGGCCTGGACGGCACCAGCCCGGTGATCGGCGTCGCCTTCGACGGCACCGGCTACGGCGACGACGGCACGGTGTGGGGCGGCGAGGTCCTGCTCGCCGACTACACCGGCTACCGGCGCTTCGCCCGGCTCGCCCCCGCCCCGCTGCCCGGCGGTGACGCCGGTGTGGCCAACCCCTGCCGGCTGGCCCTGGCCCGGCTGTGGGCGGCCGGACTGCCCTGGGAGCCGTGGCTGCCCAGCGTCCGGGCCTGCACGGACACCGAGACGGCCGTCCTGAGACGGCAGCTGGAGCGGCAGCTGGCCTGTGTGCCGACCTCCAGCATGGGCCGCCTCTTCGACGCGGTGGCCTCCCTGGTGGGTGTCTGCCACCGCGCGGGCTACGAGGCGCAGGCCGCGCTGGAACTGGAGGCGGCCGCGACCGAGGCGCGGGACGCGGAGGCGGTGGCCTACCCCTTCGGCTTCACCGGCGGCGGGGAGCTGGTGTACAGCCCCGCGCCGATGCTGGAGGCCCTCCTCGCCGACCAGCGGCGCGGCACCCCCGCCCCCGTCCTCGCGGCCCGCTTCCACCGGGGCGTGGCCGGGGCCGTCGCCGAGATCTGCCGCCGCGCCCGCGCCGCCACCGGGCTCACCACGGTGGCCCTCACCGGCGGGGTCTTCGCCAACGCCCTGCTGGAGGAGGAGTGCGCCGCCCTGCTGGCCGCCGACGGCCTGACGGTCCTGCTCCACCGCGACGTCCCCCCGAACGACGGCGGGCTGGCGCTCGGCCAGCTCATCGTCGCGGGGACGGCAACCCACCACGAGACGGAGTGACCCATGTGTCTGGCAGTGCCCGGCAAGGTCGTGTCCATCGACCACCGCGCCGACCCCCTCACCGGCCTGATCGACTTCGGCGGCGTACGAAAACAGGCCTGCCTGGAGTACCTGCCCGACATCCGGGTGGGGGAGTACGTCATCGTCCACGTCGGCTTCGCGTTGCAGCGCCTGGACGAGGAATCGGCCCGAGCGTCCCTGGAGCTGTTCGAGCAACTGGGCCTGCTGGAAGAGGAGTTCGGTGACGCCTGGGAGCAGGCGGCGCGGCAGGAGAGCGGGAGTGAGGCCCCGTGAAGTACATCGACGAGTTCCAGGACCCCGCCCTCGCCCGGCGACTGCTGGACGAGATCCACGCCACGGCCACCCGGCCCTGGGCCCTGATGGAGGTCTGCGGCGGCCAGACGCACTCCATCATCCGGCACGGCATCGACCAACTCCTGCCGGAGAACGTCGAGTTGATCCACGGGCCTGGCTGCCCGGTGTGCGTCACCCCGCTGGAGGTCATCGACAAGGCCCTGGAGATCGCCGCCCGCCCCGAGGTGATCTTCTGCTCCTTCGGGGACATGCTGCGGGTGCCCGGCACCGACCGGGACCTGTACCGGGTCAAGGGCGAGGGCGGTGACGTCCGGGTGGTGTACTCGCCGCTGGACGCCCTCGATCTGGCCCGCAGGAACCCCGACCGGCAGGTGGTGTTCTTCGCCATCGGCTTCGAGACCACCGCGCCCGCCAACGCCATGGCCGTCCACCAGGCCCGCCGCCTCGGCCTCGGCAACTTCAGCCTGCTGGTCTCCCATGTCCGGGTCCCCCCGGCGATCGACGCGATCATGACGGCGCCCGAGTGCCGGGTGCAGGGATTCCTCGCCGCCGGACACGTGTGCAGCGTGATGGGCACCGCCGAGTACCCGGACCTGGCCGAGCGGCACCGCGTCCCCGTCGTGGTGACCGGCTTCGAGCCGCTGGACATCCTCGAGGGCATCCGCCGCGCGGTCCACCAGCTGGAGCGCGGCGAGCACCGGGTGGAGAACGCCTACCCCCGGGCCGTACGCGACCAGGGCAACCCGGCGGCCCTGCGCATGCTCCAGGAGGTCTTCGAGGTCACCGACCGCAACTGGCGCGGCATCGGCCCCATCCCGGCCAGCGGCTGGCGGCTGTCCGAGGCCTACCGGGCCTACGACGCCGAGCACCGCTTCGACGTCAGCGGCATCCGCACCGAGGAACCCGCCGTGTGCCGGGCCGGCGAGGTCCTCCAGGGGCTGATCAAGCCGACCGCGTGCGAGGCCTTCGGCACGGCCTGCACCCCGCGCACCCCGCTCGGCGCCACCATGGTCTCCAGCGAGGGCGCCTGCGCCGCCTACTACCTGTACCGCCGGATGAACGCCCCGGCCCCTCAGGGATCCCGCATCCCGCAGGAGGAGATGAACACCGTTGGCTGACCTCGCCACCGAAGCGGCCGTCGACCCCGCGAACTGGACCTGCCCCGCCCCGCTGCGCGACCAGCCGGTCGTCGTCATGGGCCACGGCGGAGGCGGCGCCCTCTCCGCCGAACTGGTCGAGCACGTCTTCGCCCCCGCCTACGGCAACCCCACCCTGGCCGCCCTCACCGACTCCGCCGTGCTCGACCTCGGCGGCGCCCGGCTGGCCTTCTCCACCGACTCCTATGTCGTACGGCCGCTGTTCTTCCCCGGCGGCAGCCTCGGCGACCTCGCCGTCAACGGCACCGTCAACGACCTGGCCATGAGCGGAGCCAGGCCCGCCTATCTCTCCACGGCCTTCGTCCTGGAGGAGGGGGTGGAACTCGCCGTCGTCGAGCGGATCGCGCGGGCGATCGGCACGGCGGCCGAGGCCGCGGGCGTCACCGTGGCCACCGGCGACACCAAGGTCGTCGAGTCCGGGCACGGCGACGGCGTCTATGTCACCACCGCCGGCGTCGGCCTCGTACCGGACGGCGTCGACATCCGCCCGCAGCGGGCCCGCCCCGGGGACGTCGTCATCGTCAGCGGCCCGATCGGACTGCACGGTGTGGCGATCATGAGCGTGCGGGAAGGGCTGGAGTTCGGCGTCGAGATCGCCTCCGACACCGCGCCGCTGGCCGGGCTGGTGGCCGCCATGCTCGCGGTCACCCCCGACATCCATGTGCTGCGCGACCCGACCCGGGGCGGGCTCGGCGCCTCCCTCAACGAGATCGCCCGCGCCTCCGGCACCGGCGTCCGGCTCCACGAGCGGGCCGTCCCGGTGCCGGACGAGGTCGTGAACGCCTGCGGCTTCCTCGGCCTGGACCCGCTGTACGTCGCCAACGAGGGCCGGCTGGTCGCCTTCGTGCCCCCGGAGCACGCCGAGGCCGTCCTCGCCGCGATGCACGCCCATCCCCACGGCACCGGAGCGGCCGTCATCGGGGAGTGCGTCGCGGACCACCCGGGCATGGTCGTCGTCGCCACCGGCCTCGGCGGCACCCGGGTGGTGGACCTGCCGCTGGGGGAGCAGCTGCCGCGCATCTGCTGACCGGAGCCCGGCCCCGCCGTCAGCGCGGGGCCGGGGCCGGCGCCACCTCGGTGATCTCCAGCTCCCGCCCGCGGCGCAGCTCCTGCGAGGGCCGGTCGCAGCGCGGGCACCAGAAGAACGGCGGCATGCCCACCGGGAACTCCTCGGTGCACCCGCCGCACCAGGCCAGCGCGGTCACCTGTTCCACGACGAGGCGGGCACCGGCGAGCGCCGTCCCGTCCCGGGCCACCTCGAACGCGAAGTGCAGCGCGTCCGGCACGACCCCGGCCAGCTCGCCGACCCGCACGGTCACCGAGGACACCCGGTCCGACCCGTCCGCACGGGCGATCTCCTCGGCCCGCTCCACGATCGCGGTCGCGATCGACAGTTCGTGCACGGCCGGCTCAGGGATAGCGGCGGGCGGCCCGCAGCCCACCGGTCATCCGGTAGATACGCAACTCACGCACGATCCCCGGGAGTTCCTTGACGAACACGGCCGCGAACAGGGCGCCGACGACCGCCGCCTGCGCGCCCAGCAGCTGACGCCCGGACATCCCGGCCCGCCTGGTCCTTCTTCTCATGCCAACCTCCTGGAGGGTCACGTCCTGCCGGTCCCGCCGGGTCATCCCGGCGAGATGTTCGGCATGTCCTTCACCAGCGCGTCATGCCGCTTCCAGTGCACACCGGTGGAGCGGCGCGCGTCGGACGTGCCGTCCGCGTGGTGTCCGGTCTGGTGCTGGTAGGGGCCCTTGTTCCCCTGGTGCAGTCCGCGCACATGGGTGGGGGTGTCGGGCTTCGCCTGGGGTCGGCCCACTCGGATGCTGCCCATACCGGTTCTCCTTCCGGTCCGGTCCTCAGGACCGCTCGGTCAGTTCCCTGAAGAACTGTTCTACGGCCGGCCACACCCGGCCGCCACCGGACAGGCCCCGCCACTCCCGGCGGACCAGGGCGATCATCCGGTAGCAGTCGTCGACCGGCACGATCCAGTGTGCGTCGGCGCCGCGCACGGTGTTCACCAGCAGCGCCTCCACATCGGGTGCCATCCCGGCCAGCTGCGGGACCTCGGCGGCGAGCCGCCGCCAGGCCGCCGCGTCCACCTCCCAGCGCATGGCCCCGGCCGGGCTCGGCCCCTGCGCGGTCACCGTGCCGTCCGAGCCCGGCACGAAGAACACCAGGCCCACCGGGACGCCGAGCACCGCCGTGTCGACGGGCGGCAGCCGCAGCCGCCGCCGGGGCACCAGCCGGTACCGGCCCTCGCCCGCCGCGCCGTCGGCGAACAGCACCGAGCAGGGGCGGCACACACATCGCAGCTCGGCGGCACCGGTGTCGTACAGATGCGGGTGTTCCCCGGCCATCCGCGCGGCGCACAGCTCACACACCTCCGCGGCGGCCTCCGCCGCCCGGTCGGCGGCGGAGCGGATGACCCGGGCGAGCGCCCCGTCCACGCTCACCGCGCCTCCCGGACCAGCAGGGAGTCCAGCGGCACGAACGCGGGACCGGCCGGGCGGGCGGCGCCGGACACCGTCTCCACCTCGGTCAGCTCCGGGGCGACGGCCAGCACCGCGTCCCGGACCGCCGCGGCCACGTCCGAGGAGCCGCCGCCGCTGCCGCAGCCGGAACCGCAACCGCCGCCGCTGCTCAGCCGTACCCGCGCCACCTGTCCTTCGACGCCCGCCCACTCCAGATCGCCGCCGCGCTCGCGCACCGCGGGCCGCAGCTTCTCGACCGCGCGGGCGGCCCGGCGCTCCGGCGGCTCGGGGTGGATGTCGTGCAGGACCAGCAGATGCCCGAGCAACTCGTCATCGGCGAGCCGCTCCGTCAGCGGCCCGTCCGCGTGGTCCAGCACCCGGGCGAGCGCCTCGCCGTAGACCTCGGTCAGCAGCCGTACCGCCTCCAGGGCGGGCCCGGGCGCCGCCTCCAGCCCGGCGAGCACCTCGTCCAGCCGGGCGAGCCGTGCCTCCACGGCCGGGTCCGGCAACCGCACGGCCGGGTCAGCCATGGTTCGCTCCATATGTCGGCGAGTGGACCGTGGTCAGCGTCTTGCCCTTGCCCATGTACATGTGGACCCCGCACGGCAGACAGGGGTCGAAGCTGCGCACGGTGCGCATGATGTCGACGCCCTTGAAGTCGTCGGGACCGTTCTCCTCGAAGATCGGCTGCCCCTGGACGGCGTCCTCGTACGGGCCGGGGGTGCCGTGGATGTCACGGGGGCTGGCGTTCCACGGGGTGGGCGGGTACGGGTGGTAGTTGGCGATCTTCTTGTCCCTGATCACCAGATGGTGGGAGAGGACACCGCGGACCGCCTCGTGGAAGCCGCAGCCGATCGACTCGTCCGGCACCTCGAAGTTCTCGTACACCTTCGTGTCGCCGCTCTTCAGCATGCCCATCGCCTCCTCCAGGAACTGCAAGGCCATGGCGGCGGCGTAGGCGATGAAGTACGGCCGGGCGCGGTCCCGTTCGAGGGTGTTGCTCCACTTCGGGATGCGCCACTCCAGGGTGGTCTCCGGCAGCCGCTCGCCCTTGGGCAGGGTGATCCGGACGGCGCCGCCGGTCGCCTTGACGTACGGCGTGTCGACCAGGCCGCTCAGCGCCGTCGACCAGAGCCGGGCGAGCGGGCCGCCGCCGGTGTCCAGGGCGAGGTGCTCGCCGGTCTGCGGGTGGTACCAGCGCGGGCTCATCACCCAGCTGTAGTTGCCCTCGAACTCCCGCTTCTGCGGCACCGGGACCGTGGTCTGGTTCCAGGGGTGGCGCATGTCGACGGGGTTGCCGAGCGGGTCGTGGGTGACGAACGGCTCCTCGTTCACCCAGTCTTCGTAGAAGGAGCTGCCCAGCATGATGCGCAGGCCGAGGTTGATGTCGATCAGGTTGTTGGTGACCAGCTTGCCGTCGACGATGATGCCCGGGGTGACATACATCGCCCGGCCCCACTCGTTCATCGTCGCGTAGCGGTAGTCCACCACGTCCGGGTTCTGGAAGGCGCCCCAGCAGCCGAGCAGAATGCGGCGTCTGCCGACCTCCTCGTAGCCCGGCAGGGCCTCGTAGAAGAAGTCGAAGACGTCGTCGTTCATCGCCACCGCCTTCTTGATGAAGTCGATGACGCGCATGAGCCGGCTGAGGTAGTCGGTGAAGGTGCTCGGCTGCGGCATCGTGCCGACGCCGCCCGGGTACAGCGTCGAGGGGTGCACATGCCGCCCCTCCATCAGGCAGAACATCTCCCGGGTGATCCGGCTGACCTTCAGCGCCTCCTTGTAGACCTCGCCCTCGAAGGGGTTGAAGGCCTTCATGATGTCGGCGATGGTGCGGTAGCCGTGGATGTCCCCGCGCGGTGCGTCGGTGCGTTCGGCGCGGGCCAGCACACCGGGGTTGGTGGCCTTGACCATCGCTTCGCAGAAGTCCACGAACACCAGGTTGTCCTGGAAGATCGTGTGGTCGAAGATGTACTCCGCCGCCTCGCCGAGGTTGGTGATGTGCTCGGCCAGCTTGGGCGGCTTGACCCCGTAGGCCATCTGCTGCGCGTAGTTGGAGCAGGTGGTGTGGTTGTCACCGCAGATGCCGCAGATCCGCGAGGTGATGAACCCGGCGTCCCGCGGGTCCTTGCCCCTCATGAACACCGAGTAGCCGCGGAACAGCGACGAGGTGCTGTGGCACTCCACGACCTCCCGGTTGGCGAAGTCGATCTTCGTGTAGATGCCCAGGTTGCCGATGATCCGGGTGATCGGATCCCAGGACATGTCGACGATCTGGGCGGGCTTGCGTCCCGTGGCCCGGGACTCGGTGGTGGTCATCTGCGGTGCTGCCCCTCGCTGTTCGGGTCGGGCGGGTGGAGGTGGGGTCCGGGGGGACGGTCAGGCGCGCCAGTGGGGGTCGTAACCACTGGTCAGCTTGCGCTTGTTGTGGCGCCACCTGGGCTCGTGGTTCACCAGGTCGTTGGTCAGGCCGCGCAGCCGCCGGATGACCGCCCCGTACGGCCGGATCACCGCCGACGACAGGGTGCCGCCCGGCGGTTCGTCCATGAACGGCATGAAGGCGTCCGGGAAGCTGGGCATCGTGCAGCCGATGCAGATGCCGCCGACATTGGGGCAGCCGCCGATCCCGGCCATCCAGCCCCGCTTGGGGACGTTGCAGTTGACGACCGGGCCCCAGCAGCCCACCCGCACCTGGCACTTGGGGGAGTTGTAGTCCTTCCCGAAGTCGCCCTGCTCGTAGTAGGCGGCCCGGTCGCAGCCCTCGTGCACGGTCTTCCCGAACAGCCACTGGGGGCGCAGCATGTGGTCCAGCGGTGGCGGGGGAGCGGTGCCGGCCGCGTGCTGGAGCACCCAGACCAGGGTCTCCATGAAGTTCTCCGGCTGGATCGGGCAGCCCGGCACGTTGACGATCGGCAGCCCGGACCGCGCCGTGAAGTCCCAGCCCAGGTAGTCCGCGAGGCCCATGCAGCCGGTCGGGTTGCCGGCCATGGCGTGGATGCCGCCGAACGTGGCACAGGTCCCGGCGGCCACCACCGCCCAGGCCTTGGGCGCGAGGTCGTCGATCCACTGGTTCAGGGTCTGCGGCTGACCGGTGTCGGGGTCGTTGCCGAACGACGTCCAGTAGCCGTCCCCCTCGATGATCCGCTGGTTCGGGATCGAACCCTCGATTACCAGGATGAACGGCGCAAGCTCGCCGCGCGCCGCCGCCCGGTACGGGGCGAGGAAGTCCTCGCCGCCCAGGCTCGGCGACAGCACCTTGTTGACCAGGTTCACCTTCGGCAGACCCGGGATGAGACCCAGCACCACGTCCTCGATGGACGGCTGGCCCGCCGCGGTCAGCGACACGGTGTCGCCGTCGCAGCTCATGCCCTCCGAGATCCAGAGGATGGTGATCTCCTCGAAGCCGTCGTGCGCTTCGGCCCGGCCGGACTCGCCGGGGGCTTCGGTGGTACCGCTCCGTGTGCTCATGTCTGCGGCCTCCGTCGCAGTCGGTCGTGGGCCGGGCCGGGGGACACCGGCGGGCCCGTGGGGACGAGGGGTTCGACCTCGTCGGGCCGGAAGTAGTGGAACCGGCCGTACCAGTCGTGCAGTTCGGCGGCCGGATCGTCGTCGACCGTGACGGCGAACCTGACCCCGCCGTCGACGTCGTGGAAGACGGCGGCGACCCGGGCGGTGCGCCCGTCCAGGAACATGTCCTGCGCGTCGGCGCCGCGCAGCCGGGGACGCAGCCGCACCGGGCTGCCCGCGCCCACGGCGACCCCGGCCACGAGGACGGTGTCGGTCGTCGGGGACAGCCCGTCGTCACCGCCCTCCTGCCACCAGGCGGGCCGCTGCGGGCGGGCCGGCGCCCCGGCCGGGGCCAGGGAGCGGATGGCGCCGTGCAGGCGGGCGAACACCTCGTCCGGCATGGTGTCGACCCGGTCGAGAATCTGCGCGGCCCGTGGATCGGTGGCCCGGGCCTCCGCCTTCTCCTCGTCGGTCAGCAGCATCGTGCGCAGCGTGAGAATCTCGTCGATCTCCGCCGCGTCGTGCAGGTCGCCGGGGCTCTCCGGTGCCACCTGGGGGTGGTCCGGCAGGATGATGGGCGCGGACAGCATGACGGGTGCGGTCGCCCCGTCTGCGCCGGCGTGGGCGCCGGGTGCGCCGCCCAGCACCGGGAAAGTGAACGCGTTACGGCAGCCCCGTGCCGCCTCGCGCAGCGCGGCCGGCGGATCGATCAGGGAGACGAACTCCACGCCGTCGCCGCCGAGCAGGGTGTGCGTGGCGATCAGCGCCCGCTCCAGCACCGCGCCCCGCGGCGCGTGCGGATCCGGGGCGGCGCCGGTGTTCTCGATCCGCACCCGCAGCCGGTACAGCTCCGGCCGGTCGAGTGGTTCGGCGGCGGGCGGTTGGGAGGAGAGCGGTTCGGCGGAGAGCGGTTCGGCGGCGACCGTCAGGGCCGCCCGTACCTCCTGCCGCCGCCGGACCGTGCGGCCCGCCCCGGCCGGCAGCGGCTCGCAGTCCGCCCCGGCGGGCGCGTTCACACAGACGGTGTGCGCCCCGCGCAGCAGGTCCGCCGGAGCCAGCGTGACCTCGGCCTCCCGCTCCACGGCCTCCTCGAAGGACAGATGACGGGTGCCGTCCTCCGCCCGCAACGACTCGACCGGCCGGTGTCCGCCCGCGCCGTCGGCCGCCTCCACCTGCTTGTGCTGGAGCTGGAGATAGCGCACCCGCACCCGCACGACCGCGTCCGGGCGCCGTACCCGCAGCAGGCACTCGGTCTGCTGGTACCAGGAGTCCGCGGAGCCGGAGATGCCGGGCGCGACCGGCCCGTCCCGCTCCACCCAGTCCCGGGGCAGCAGCACCCCGAACTGCCAGCGGACCCGGTTCTTCGCGGAGGAACGGCGATAGGGATACAGCAGGTACCCCTCGTACAGCACGGCGTCGGCGACCGCGCTCATCGACTCCATCCCGCCTCCTCGACTCCGGTGCACCGGCGGATGCCTCCCACCACGGTCACACCCCGCAGGCGACCGCGCCCCTCGGACGCGCGGTCGTTGGGCCGGTCAGGGGACACCGGTCAACACGTCGAAACTTTCGACGTCAGGAGCCGGTGAAAGTCGATCAGCGAGCCGCGCGCTCCGAACGCTTTCGACGCATCACCGCTGCTGTTCACAGGTACGAACGTTTCGAAATATCAACCGAAACTGTTGACAGTGGTTCGGCCCGCTCAGACACTCATCGGCGTCAGCGGGCGATGAGGAAGGAAGCGTCGTGGAACGGTTCGTGCTCTTCATCCGAGGCGCGTGCGCCATGGTGCTGGTCGCCGTCGGAGCGTTGCTGCTGCCCGGCACCGCGCAGGCCGACACGGTCATCACCACCAACCAGACCGGCACCAACAACGGCTACTACTACTCGTTCTGGACCGACGGAGGCGGATCCGTCTCGATGGGTCTCGGCTCCGGAGGCAGCTACAGCACCTCGTGGAGCAACAGCGGCAACTTCGTCGCGGGCAAGGGCTGGAGCACCGGCGGCCGCCGCACCGTCAACTACAACGGCAGCTTCAACCCGTCCGGCAACGGCTACCTCTCCCTGTACGGCTGGACGACCAACCCGCTGGTGGAGTACTACGTCGTCGACAACTGGGGCACCTACCGGCCCACCGGCACCTACAAGGGCACCGTCACCAGCGACGGCGGCACGTACGACATCTACGAGACGACCCGGGTCAACGCCCCGTCGATCGAGGGCATCCGGACGTTCAACCAGTACTGGAGCGTGCGGCAGACCAAGCGGACCGGCGGAACCATCACCACCGGCAACCACTTCGACGCCTGGGCCCGGCACGGCATGAACCTCGGCACCTTCAACTACATGATCCTGGCGACCGAGGGCTACCACAGCAGCGGCAACTCCAGCATCACGGTGAACTGAGGGGAGGTGGCACCCATGCGCAGCTCACCCGGCCGGGCCGTCCGGCCCCTCGTGGCGACGCTCGCCGTGGCCGCACTGGGCATCACCGGCAGCCTCACGCTCGGCGCCACACCGTCCCGTGCCGCAGGCTGCTCCGGGTATGTCGGGCTCACCTTCGACGACGGGCCGTCCGACGCCCATACCCCGGCCCTGCTCGCCGCGCTCCGGCAGAACGGACTGCGGGCCACCGTGTTCAACGAGGGCCAGTACGCGGCCGCCTATCCGGCACAGGTCCGGGCCGAGGCCGCGGCGGGCATGTGGATCGGCAACCACAGCTACACCCACCCGCATCTGACCCAGCTAAGCCAGGCGCAGACCGACTCCGAGATCGCCCGCACCCAGCAGGCGATCGCGGCGGCCGGCGGCGGCACACCGGTGCTGTTCCGGCCGCCCTACGGCGAGACGAACGCCACCGTGCACGGGGTCGCGGCCAAGTACGGCCTCACCCAGGTCATCTGGGACGTCGACTCGCAGGACTGGAACGGCGCGAGCACCGACGCCATCGTGCAGGCGGCCGGCCGGCTGACCAACGGTCAGGTCATCCTCATGCACGAGTGGCCCGCGAACACGCTCGCCGCGGTGCCGCGCATCGCCCAGGTGCTGGCGGCCCGCGGGCTGTGCGCCGGCCGGATCTCCCCGCAGACCGGCCGGGCCGTGGCGCCCTGACAGCGGGCGGCCGCCGGGCCATGCGCCCGCCGGCCGCCCCCCTTCGCGTCCCACGCAGCCCACGGCCGCCTTCCGAGTTGCGTGTCATCCAGCCAGGTCGGCCGCTCGCGCTTGCCGCGGCTCAGTGGAGCAGCAGATAGCGGGTGACCAGGGAGCGGGCCCGGTCGGGGGCGATGCCGAGGGCCCTGCCCAGCGACTCCCACTGCCCCGCGCTGTCCTCCTCGATCATGCAGGCCGCCTCCCGGCCGACCCGGGCGGTCAGCCGGTCCAGCGCCGCCACGGCCCGCAGCGCGGCGGCCGGTGCGTCGTCGGCGAGCGCCAGCAGCCTTTCCTCCAGGACACCCAGCAGCTCGGTCAGTTCCTCCGGCAACGGTACCGTGCGCCGCTCCACCGCCCCGATGTGTTCCCGCCAGTCCCGGTGCGGACCGGAGAGGTCCAGGTCGTCCAGGCCGTCCTCGTCCAGCTCCGCCCACGGCACCGGCACGCTCGGGCCGCGCCAGCCGCAACTGCACGCGGCCCGGATCGCGGCCGCCCGTGGCTTGCCCAGCCGGCCGCTGTATGCCCACCACTCGCTGGTCCGGTACATCTCGGCGCCGCTGCCGACGTCGAAGTACGCGGGCTTCGGCTCGCTGCCGTCGGCCAGCACGGCTCCGACGATGCCCTCGTGGGACTCCCCGAACTCCTCCGTCGTCCACGCCACGGGCGTCTCCCTCCCTCGCCGGGCGTTCCATGGTTCCAGGCGGAGCGGCGCCGCGGGCCCGCCTTGGCCGAGGTCGGCCGGTTCACGCGTGTCCGGCCCGCGGTTCGCCGGCGCCGGAGGGCAGCCGTTCCACCGCCACCAGGGCCGCGTCGTCCCCGAGATCGCCGTGCACATGGCGCAGCAGGTCGCGGCGGAGGGCCGCCACCATCGCCGCCGGCGGCCGGCCCGCGTGCGCCCGCACCCGCCCGGACAGGTCGTAGAACCGGCCGAGGCGGTCGCGGGCCTCGATGAAACCGTCGGTGTAGAGCACCAGTCGGTCGCCGGCCGTGAACGGCACCGTCTGCGCGACCGGCCGCGCGTCCAGGAGGTCACCGAGCCCGAGCGGCGCGCCCGGCTGCTCCGGCCGTACCGGGCGCGGCCGCCCGGCGTGTACGACGTACGGCTCGGGGTGGCCGCAGTGCACGATGCGGGCCACCGTCTCGCCGGGCGGGAACTCCACCAGCAGCGCGGTGGCGAACCGCTCCGTGAACAGGGCGCCGCCCGCACCGTCCGTGCCCCGTCCGTCCGGGGTCCCGTCCAGCGCCGCGATCTGCTGTCGGGCCCGCTCGTCCAGGTGCGCCGCGACGCGCGTCAACTCCGGCTCCTGGTAGGCGAGTTCACGAAAGGCGCTGAGCAGGGTCGCCGAGGCGCCGACGGCCGTCAGGCCCTTGCCGCGTACGTCGCCGAGGAGGATCCGGGTGCCGTACGGCGTGCGCAGCGCCTCGTAGAAGTCGCCGCCGATCCGGGCCTCCGACTCGGCCGGCAGATAGCAGCCGGACAGGGCCAGCGAGCCGATCCGGCCGGGGAGCGGGTGCATGAGGGCGCGCTGTGTGGTCTCGGCGACCGAGCGGACCTGGCGGAGCTGCCGTTCCCGGCGCCGCCGCAGCGCGCACGCGCCGAGCGAGGTGAGTCCGACGACGAACAGTGTGCCCAGGGTGACGTCCGAGTCCGGGCGGCCGCACGTCCCGGCGTCCAGCTGGAGCAGCAGCGTGACCACGAGCACGGCAGCGGCGAGCGCCGCCGTCGCCGGGCACGGCAGCAGCACGGCGGCCAGGACGGGTACGGCGGCCAGCACCGGCGCGACATGCAGCCAGTCCGGGGTGAGTACGTCGACGAGGACGACCACCGCCATCAGCAGCGCGGGTGCGGAGGCCAGCAGGACCCGGGAGCGGGCGGACCGGCGCCCGGTGTCCTTGCCGGTGGGGGTGGGGTGCTGGTGTTGGAGATCGGTGGAGGGGGAAGAGGTCATCGTCGCGATGCGGGCCGTAGGGGAGCGAGGACGCGGTGCGGCCGGGCGGCCCGGGCCGCGGGCGCGGGCGCGGCCAGGCAGGCGAGGGCCGCGTCGAGCTGCCGGAGGAGGCGCCGCTCGGGGACGCCGGAGGGTGGTGGGGTGGTGCGGGGATCGGTGCCGGGGGCCAGGGACCCGGTGCGCGGGTCGACGCCGACGCTGGTGTCGGGGGCCGCCGGGTTGGTGTGCGGGGCAGGCGAGTCGGTGTGGGGATCGGTCACCGAGGCCGGGGGGCCTGCGCCGGGGCCGATCTCCCGGGCCGGTGGTTCGGTGCGGGGGTGAGCGTCCCGGGCTGATGGATCGGTACCCAGCGCGGCGCCCAGGGCTGATGGATCGGTACCGGAGCCGGTGGCCGGGGGCGGCTGAGTGGTGCCGGGCTCGTCGGCGGAAGCCGGTGTGGCGGTGGCGGGGGTGTGCGGGGCCGGGTGGGGGCCGGGGGCCGGTCCGTCGAGGCGGGCCAGCGCGTGCCGTGCGGCGGGCAGCGCGGGATGCGGGCGGCCGCCGCCCCGGCAGGAGTAGACGCACAGGGCGGTCGTCCGCAGCAGGCGCGCGTACCGCTGGACGAAGGGGGCGGCCGGGCCGCCGGGGTGCGGGCGGTGTCCGTCCAGCAGCCGGCCCGTCGCCGTCGCCTGTTCCGCCACTTCGCCCAGCGTGCGCAGCACCCGGTGGTCCAGGTGCCAGCGGCGGCGCCGGGCGGCCGGCCGGACGTTCCAGCGCACGCTCTCGTGCGCCTCGTCCACCGCGCCGCGGGCTCGGTCCAGGGCGGTCTCCAGGTCGCGTTCCCAGGCGGCGCCGAGCACCTGCCGCGGCGGTTCACGCCGTACGACCGCGTCGGCCAGCGCGTCCAGGTCCCGGGCGATCAGATGCCGCAGCTCCGCCAGGGCCCGCTCGGCGGAGCGCACGCGCACCGCCGGGAACAGCAGCGCGCTGCACGCCAGGCCGAAGGCGATGCCCAGCACGATCTCCGTGAGATGGGAGGCCAGCTCGCCGGGGTGGCGGCCGCGGACCAGGGCGAAGGTGATCAGGGCGGTGGTCGGCACATGGAGGCCGTGGTGACCGAGGAAGCCGTGCCGGACCGGCAGCACCGAGGCGAACACCACCAGGGCCAGCCCCACCATCCCCGGGTGCACATACAGCGCGGCCGGTACCGCGAGCAGGACACCGAGCAGACAGCCGGCGGCGTACCGGGCCGCGGCGGCGACCGTGCGCACCACCGTCGCCTCGACCGTGAGCAGCGCGGCGACGGCACCCGGGTACGGGTCGGGGGAGTGCAGCAGGGTCGCACACATCTGCCAGGTGAGTCCGGCGGCCACGGTCGCGCGCGCGGCCCCGACGCAGTCGGTCCGTCCGATCCTCTCGGCGAGGGCGGACCACCGTGCGCTGAGCATGTCGAGTGACCTCCTTTGTCCGGGTTCCGGCAAGGCCGCCCAGAATAATCGGACAAACCGGGCATGTGGCAAATAAGGAACGTGTAGGCGTCAGGTGTTCGAACCTCTGTCGGGTCCTGTGTCAACGCACGTAAACTGCTCATTCCGCAGTGGTGCGGGGGGAGTTGAGTGGGGGGAGCCACTATGTCCGAGGATGCGTACGGCCCTTATCCGGGTGGGGCACATCAGAACAATCCAGACCAGGGCAGTTCATACCCCGGGTTCGGTGCGCCGTCGATGCCGCCGGTGCCGCCGATGCCGGCGAGTCCCCCGCCCGCGCCCGCGGACCCGTGGCGCGCCGCAGCGGTCGCCCTGCTCAACCTCAGCGGGCTCGGCCTCGGCTACGCGCTGCTGCGGCGCCGGCTCCTCACGGCCGTCTGCTGGGCGGCGACCGCCGTGCTGCTGTTCGTCGCGCTGCCCGCGGACGCCGACGGGATCCCCGGGGTGGCGCTCGTCGGTTACGGCCTGGTGCTGCTGCTCGCCGCCGTCCACGGCGCCGTCACCGCACTGCGTACCCGGCTGGTGTGGCCGGGCAGAGCGCCGCTGGCGCTGCTGCTGGGCGTGGTGCTGCTCGCCGTACCGGCCGGTGGCGCCCTCTGGTACCAGGGCGCCCACCACGACGCCGTGGAACAGGCCCTCCTTGACCGGCTGGACCAGGCCGACCGCCAGGTCGCGGCCGCGGGCCGGCAGTCGTTCTCCACCGCGGAGCCGGACTACCGCAAGGCGCTGACCGTCTACCGGGACATCGCCGTCCACCACCCCGGCTCCCGTGCCGCCCGGCAGGTGCCCGACCGGCTGCACACCTTCTACACGACTGTCGGCGCGGCCTACAGCCACCGGGACTACTGCGGCGCGGTGGAACCCCTGAAGTACCTGCGCACGCTTCCCGACACCCTGCCCAAGTCCCAGCTGGGATCGCTGGCGGCCTGGCCCGACGACCGGCTGGCCACCTCGCTGTACGAGTGCGGGTCCGAGGGCCTCGCCGGCGGATCGGCGGACTGGGTCACCCGCTACACCGACCTGCTGAACACCTTCCCGAAATCCCGCCAGGCCACCCAGGTGGCGCCCGCCGTGGACGCGGCGGTGACGAAGGCGGCCAAGGACGTCGGCGGCTCCGGAGCGTGCGCGGCCGTGGACCGGCTGCGCACCCTCAACACCAGCATCGCCGACCTGGCGAAGTCGGCCGACGACACGGGCGGCAGCCTGGCGAAGGCCGCCGACCGCGCGGACCGCAGCGGTAACTCGGGCGAGTACGCGTGCGGTGTCGAGCAGTACAAGGACAAGGACTTCGCGGCGGCGCAGAAGACCATGGAGCAGTTCGTCGACGACAACAAGAACGACCGCAACCGGGACCGCGCCAAGAAGGTCGCGATAGCCGCCGAGGTCGCCCAGACGCTCCCTGCGGCCGGCGGCAAGCTCCCCACCACCGCCTCCGGCGGCGGCATCTCCGTCACCGTCAAGAACGACAGCCCGGACGACATCACCGTCCTCTACACCGGCCCCGTCACCGGCAGCTTCACCCTCAAGGCCTGCGGCGACTGCAAGGCGTACCTGCTCGCCGAGACACTCCTGACCGGCTTCAAGCCGTGCAGCGGCGGCAAGGACTACCCGCAGCGCACGATCAGCCTGCCCCCGGGCACCACCTACTTCGTGCACAAGTCCCACAGCAGCAGCTCCACGACCCCGGCCTCGGACACCGCCAAACTCCGGTACGGCTACATCTACACCGAGTGCGCCTACTCGACCCGCTCCTTCGGCTCCACCTACTGATCCACCTCGCAGAGAAGAGCTGTCGCCGCAGGTGCTGACCAGCGTCTGAGCCCCTCGGTGCCCTCAGCCGGCCGTGTTGTCGACGCGCAGCCGCACCTGCTCCTCCAGCCGCCGCAGGCTGTCCTCGAGGGCGCCGGCGACCGCGTCCTCGCCCGGGTCGTGGCGGTCGTCGAAGAAGGACAGATGGACCGTCACCTCGCTGGCGCCGCTGCCGATGCCGGCGACCTGGAGCCAGCCGGCGTAGGCGCCCTGTTCGCGGGTGCCCCACTCCAGCCGCATCTGCTCCGGCCGGGCGCGCAGCAGCGCGGGCTGGTCCGTGCCCGAGCGGTCCTCGTGCACGGTGGCGGCGGGTGGCTCCTCGACGTCGACGTGCAGGGCGTCGGGGAGCCAGGCGTCGAGCTGGTCGGTGTTGGCCGCCTGGTCGAAGACGTGCTCGGGCTGGGCGGGCATCGTGCGGGAACGTTCGTACTCGGTCATCGCGACAGCGCCCCCTTGGGCTAGGAAGCCGTACCCGGACCGCGTGCCCCGTCTGCGGCAACCGAAAAGCGGTGACGGCCCCCTCTCGCCTCGGCCGTTCACTTGTCTGGCCAAGTTTGGTCATGGTTCTTCCGCTGGACAGTGAAGACCAGTACTCATGTCCCGTTCGTTGCGCACAACCAGGCCGTGAGGTCCGGATCTCACGGCACCCTCACCAACGGGACGAGGTACACGTATGCGACTGCGCTGGAGATCCCTCGGCGGGCTTCTCGCCCTGCTCGGCGCACTGATCGTCTCCGCTCCGGCCCCCGCCCAGGCGGCCGTGAGCAGCGGCAACCTGATCGTCGACGGCGATGCCGAGAGCGGCGGCTACTGCACCGGCGACTGGGCGGCGGCCGGCACGGTGCCCGGCTGGACCACCGAGGCGGGCGGCCCGAACGCCATGTGCTACACGGTCGGCTCCTTCGGGCTGCCCAGTGACGGCAACACGCCCGGCAAGGCCTTCTTCGGCCCGGGCAACTTCGGCGACGGCGCCATGACACAGACCGTCGACGTCTCCTCGGCGGCCACGGCCATCGACGGCGGCACCGTGCACTACGACCTCTCGGGCTGGCTCGGCGGCTGGACCGTCTACGGCGGATATGTCGCCGTCTCCCTGCACTTCCACGACGCCGCCGGCAGGCCGGTCGGCGCCACCGCCAAGCTGCCGACCGTCTCCGCGAGCGACCGGGGCCTGGCCACCAAGTTCCTCGCGCGCAGCACCACCGGCGCGGTCCCGGCCGGCACCCGCTCCATCCAGGTGGAGGTGCAGTTCCTGTCCACCTCCCACGAGACCGGCTACCTCGACAACCTCTCCCTCACCCTGGACACCCCGGTCGCCGCACCGGCCCCGCTCGCCCCGCCCGTCTCGAAGGTGCCGGGCTACGACCACGTGTTCATGGTCATGATGGAGAACACCGACTACGCCGAGGTCATGAACGACCCCGCGGACACGCCGTACATGCACAGCCTGATGTCCCAGGGCGCCACCCTGACCGACTACCACGGCGTCTACCACCCGAGCGACGAGAACTACCTCGCGATCGCGGGCGGCGACACCTACGCCAAGGGCGCGACGTACTACCCGAACATCAACTCCCCGCAGCGCAACCTCGGCGACACCCTCGAGGCGGCCGGCAAGACCTGGAAGGCCTACGAGCAGGGCATGGGCACGCCCTGCAACACCAAGAACACCTACGACAGTTACTACGAGCCCGACGACGCGCCCTTCATCAACTACACCGACATCAGCGGTGACGCCACCCGTTGCGCGGCCCACCTGTTCGACACCACGCAGCTCACCACCGACCTGAAGTCGGCCTCGACGACCCCGAGTTTCTCCTGGATAGCCGCCGACGACTACTACGACGGCGAGGCCTCCGGGAACGGCAGCAGCACCAGCCTGAAGACCCAGGACGGCTGGCTGAAGCAGACCCTCGACCCGGTGCTGGCCTCCCCGGCCTGGACGCAGTCGCGCTCGCTGCTCATCCTCACCTGGGACGAGAGCCAGAGCGAGGCCTACAACCACGTGGCCACCATGGTCCTCGGCTCCCAGGGCACCGTCCCGGCCGGCACCAGCAGCCCCGTGCACTACGACCACTACGGCATCGCCCGCACCATCGAGTCGGCCCTCGGCCTGCCCGGCCTCACCGCCAACGACACCTACGCGACCCCGCTCAACGCCGCCTTCGCGCCGTCCACCGCGACGGCACCGACGCTCACCGGCACTCTGAACGCGGTCGCGGACGGCGGCAACGCCACCGTCCGCTACACCCTGCCGTCCGCCGCGCAGGCCAACGCCAAGAACTGGGTCGGCATCTACCCCGCGGGCGCCGTGCCGGGCAAGCAGTCCTCGCTGACCTGGGCGTACGCCCCGAACGCCAGCGGTGCCCTGACCTTCTCCACGGGCAAGCTGAGCGGCCCGGGCACCTACGACGTGTACTACCTCGCGAACGACGGCTACACCGCCTTGGCCGGACCGTTCTCCCTCACCGTCGGCTGAACCACCCCGCAGCGGGTCACCTGCGCCGCAGCAGGCGGCGCAGGTGCAGGGTCGTCAGCGGCCGCCGGACCGGTCGTGCGGGCCCGGGCCCGGGGTCACAGTCCCAGTGCGATGGCGACCCGGGTCAGCTCGGCGGTGCTGCCGATGTTGAGCTTGGCCCGGATGCGGCGCAGGTAGGCGTCCACCGTGTGCGTGGACAGTCCCATGTGGCGGGCGGTCTGGAGATAGGTGCGGCCGGCGGCGATGTGCCGGAGCGTCTCCCGCTCGCGCGGAGCCAGCGCGGTGGCGGGGGCTGCGGGGTGCGAGGGGGCGAGGGTGGCGCTCATGGGATGTCCTCCGGCGGTCTCTGACCGTTCGGGCGATTTGCCCTGTTTCATCAGAGTGGGTGCCGGATTTCATGGGACTGTCCGTCGATTGTCACAGGCGCGTCACAGGGCCCCGGAGGTGGTTTGCGGCCCGTGGCGAAGGGTGTGGCCGCTCAGGCCGTGGCCTGCCGTGCCGTGCGCTCGACCAGGGTGACGCCGTCGCTCATGGAGGCGCTGCCGTTCGACAGGACGGCGACGAGATACCGGTGCCCGCGCACGGTGACCTGGCCGATGCTGTTGACGTCCCACAGGCCGGTGGTGGTGCGCCGGAGCCAGCCGTTCTTCAGCAGGCGCGGCGAGCTCGGGCCGCCGGCCGCCGGGACTCCCCAGGTCTGCTCGGGGATGACGCGGCCCATGAGGCTGCGCAGATACGCCCGGGAGTCCGCGTTCAGCACGGGGGAGCCGCCGCCCTGTGTCCGTCCGTCGGCGAACACGGCCCGCAGCAGTCGGATCTGGTCCGTCGCGGTCGTCCGGGTCAGCCCCCACCTGGCGTCCGGGCCGCCGGTGGTCGAGGTCAGCCCGAGGCGCTTGTTGGCCGCCGCGAGACCGGGTGCCCGGCCGATCTCCTGCCACAGGGCGTTCGCGGCCGTGTTGTCGCTGCGCTCGATCATCGGCTCGGCGTGCCCCCGCTCCGCGGCGGTGAGCTGCCGTCCCGCGTCCTGCGCCTGGAGCAGCAGGGTGGCGAGGATGTCGACCTTGACGATGCTGGCGGTGTCGTACGCCTCGTCCGTGCCGTGGACGACGGGTGCGCTGCCGGTGCCGTCCAGGTCGAGCACCGCGGCCGTGGCGTGCGGCGCCGGGGCCGGTGCGGGCGCCGCGGCGGCGGCAGCGGGGGCGGGGCGCAGGGCCATCGCGGAGACGAGGACCGCCAGCGAGGCGAGGAGCGTGCGTGCGGTGGCGGGGGAGCGGTGCGGCGTGCTGGGCATGGGTCACGAACGTAGCCATCGGACGGTCCCGGTGGCATGGCGCGGGTCACTCCGGCCCGGTGTTCGGCCGTTTTGTGAGAAGAGCCACCGTTGGGGCGCTTTGCCGTCCATGGGTTGTTCCGGTGGCGGCGTGTACGCGCGGCCGGGCCCGGCTCCTCGCTTATCGTCGGCCAGACACCGACATCCGGAGTGAAAATGCAAAAAACGGATGAAATGGTTGATGTGGTCGAGGGTGTGGCGGTCGTCCCCGTCGCCCGGCCCGGGCGCCGCATCCGGCCCCGGCCGCTCGGCGCCGCGCTCGCGTGCACGGCGGCCGCCGCGGCCGTCCCGCTCCTCGCCGGCACCCAGTGGCTGCACCAGCCGGCCGTCCAGGCCTGGCGCACCGTCTGCCTCGCCATCACCGTCCAGGCGCTGCCCTTCCTGCTGCTCGGTACCGCCCTGTCCGGGGCCATCAACGCCTTCGTGCCGGCCGGCCTGTTCACTCGGGTGCTGCCGAAGCGGGCCGCCCTCGCCGTGCCCGTCGCCGGGGTCGCGGGCGCGGTCCTGCCGGGCTGCGAGTGCGCCTCCGTACCCGTCGCCCACAGCCTGATCCGCCGGGGCGTCACGCCCGCCGCCGCCTTCGCCTTCCTGCTCTCCGCGCCCGCCGTCAACCCGGTCGTGCTCACCGCCACCGCCGTCGCCTTCCCCGGCAACCCCGGCATGGTCGCCGCCCGGCTGCTCGCCTCGCTCGCCACCGCCGCCGTCATGGGCTGGCTGTGGCTCTGGCTCGGCAACGAGAAGTGGCTACGGCCCCTGCTGCGGCACCACCACACCGGGCACCGGCCCGGCCACAGCCGCCGGACCGAGTTCCGGCTCGGCTTCCAGCACGACTTCCTGCACGCCGGCGGCTTCCTCGTGCTCGGCGCCATGGCCGCCGCCACCTTCAACGTCGCCGTGCCGCGCTCCGTCCTCGACGCCTTCTCCGGCTCGCCCTGGCTGTCCGTGCTCTTCCTGGCCGCCCTCGCCGTGCTGCTGGCCGTCTGCTCCGAGGCGGACGCGTTCGTCGCCGCCTCCCTCACCGGCTTCTCGCCCCTCGCCCGGCTCGCGTTCCTGGTGGTCGGCCCGATGGTCGACCTCAAGCTGATCGCCCTCCAGGCGGGCACCTTCGGCCGCGCCTTCGCCTGGCGCTTCTCCACGGCCACCACGGTCGTGGCCGTCGCCGCGAGCGTGCTGATCGGAGGGGCGCTGCTGTGAGACGCCCCGCCCAGACCCTGCTCCTGACCCTCACCGGCGCCGGCCTGCTGCACGCCACCCTGCTGACCGACACCTACCTGCGCTACGTCAAGGCCGGACTGCGCATCCCGCTGATCGCCGGCGGTGCCGTCCTGCTGCTGCTCGGCCTGGCCGCCGCGGTGAGCCGGGCCGGCGAGCACCACCCCGCACACGACGGCCACGACCACTCCGGCACCCCGCGCGTCGCCTGGCTGCTGTTCCTGCCGGCCCTGAGCCTGCTCTGCTACGCCCCGCCCGCCCTCGGCGCGTACACCGCGGCACGCTCGAACAACAAGCCCGTCACCGTGCAGAAGGCGGCCTTCGCACCGCTGCCCGCGACCTCACCCGTGCCGCTCACGCTCACGGACTTCACCCGGCGCGTCCAGCAGGACCGCACCCATGCCATCGCCCACCGCTCCGTACGGCTGACGGGCTTCGTCACCCCGGACCCGGACGGCGACGGCTGGTACCTCACCCGGATCATCTTCACCTGCTGCGCGGCGGACTCGCAGACCGTCAAGATCCGCATGTACGGCGGCGAGGCACCCCCCGCGGACACCTGGCTGGCGGTCACCGGCACCTGGCACCCCCGCGGCACCCTCGGCACCCGCACCGCGCAGCCCGCCCTCGACGTCCGGCAGGCCCAGCCCATCGCCCAGCCCGTGAACGCCTTCACCGACGACCTGCCGCTGACCCCCTCTGCCTAGCCCCCTGCCCGTGCCTTCCTAACGGTCCTTCCGCGGCAGGCCGCTGACCGGCTTCCCCTGGACCTTGCGGACCAGCACCACCAGCAGTGCGTACAGGCAGATCAGCGCGATGCCCGCGAAGGCCGCGAGCAGATGCGCCACCTCGGGATTGAGCTGCAACAGCCAGTTCATCGCGGCGCCACCTCCCGACGAGGTTCCTCACCCCAGCGTCGTACCGCGGCGCTCGGCACGCCAGCCCGAGAGAGCGTCGAAGTCGCCGAAGAGGCAGATGAAGCGCAGTATCGGAGCAAGATCGTCCCACGGCCCGAGGCGGTGAGAAGCGAGGTGCGGCGTCGCTTGTTCGGGAAGGCGGTGCGCCGCCGGGCATGGCCCGCACTCGCGGTCTACGGCGCCTCCACGCTGCTGCATCTCGTCGTGCTCGCCGTGATGATCCCGCCGGGCGGCCCCAGCCTCGGTGACCGGCTGCTCGCCTGGGACGGCCGGCTGTACACACAGATCGCCGCACACGGCTACCCCGGCGGTCTCAGCCACACGCCCACGGGCGAACCGACCGGCAACAACCTCGCGTTCTTCCCGCTGTTCCCGCTCCTGATCCGGGCCGTCCACACCGTCACCCGCCTGGACTTCGGCACCGCCGCGATCGTCGCCGCCAACCTGGCCTTCGTCGCCGCGCTGATCACCGTCGACCTGCTGCTGACCGAACTGTACGGACGGCGTACGGCCGCCATCGCCGTCGTGCTGCTGGCCGCGGCGCAGCCCATGTCCCTCGTCTTCGTCATGGCCTACAGCGAGTCGCTGTTCCTCGCCCTGTCCGCCGGCACCCTGCTGGCCGCCCGGCGCGAGGCATGGCTCACCGCCGGTGCCGCGGGCCTGCTGGCGGGTCTGACGCGGCCGGCCGGGGTGGCGGCCGTGGCCGCGCTCGCCGTCGCCGTCGCCCTGTCCCTGGCCCGGACCCGCCGGCCCGCCTGGCGCCCCCTCACGGCCGTCGCGCTCGCCTGCCTCGGCACCCCCGCCTACCTGTGGTGGGTGGGCCGGCGGGCGGGCCGGCCGGACGCCTGGTTCGTCATCGAGAAGGCCGGCTGGAACACCCGCTGGGACAACGGCAGTTCCTTTCTCCACTTCCTCGGCGAGACACTGGCGCACGGCGACGGATGGGTCCCGGTCAGCACCGCGGTCCTGCTGCTCGCCCTCGTCGACGCCACCGGCGTCACCTGGCGCCGGACCACTTGGCCGCCCCTGCTCTGCTACGGCACCGGCATCCTGGTGCTGACCCTCGGGGAGAGCAGCTTCTACCACTCCAAGCTGCGCCTGGTGCTCCCCGCCGTGCTCTTCCTCGTCCCCCTCGCCCGCGCCCTCGCCCGAGCCCGCACCGGCACCGTCGCCCTCGCCGTGGGCGGCGGATCCCTGTTCGGCTGCTGGTACGGCGCCTACATGCTCACCGTCTGGCCGTACGCCATCTGACGACCGGCCGGTCAGCCGAACAGGCTGCGGACCCGGATCGTCTCCACCCGCCGCCACACACCCCCGGGCAGCAGGACCCAGTCGTCCTTGGAGCCGCGGGCGCGTCGCCGCCCGGTGGGCGCATGACGGGCGCCGCTCCGGCGGGTCGGCAACGGGGCACCGCACCGCGACGGGTTGGTACGGGGCTGCACGGTCTCCTGCGTCATGACACCTCCCTGGGGCGGGCGGGGCGCTTCCCCCGCCGCGCCGCCTATCGAGCGGGATGGTCCGGCGATCCCTGCGGCTCCACATGGGAGGCGAGCACCGCCGCCTGGACCCGGCGCTGCACCCCCAGCTTGGCCAGCAGCCGCGAGATGTGGTTCTTCACGGTCTTCTCCGACAGATACAGCCGCTTGCCGATCTCCCGGTTGGTCAGACCGTCGCCGATGAGGACCAGGATGTCCCGCTCCCGCGGCGACAGGCTCGCCAGCTCGGGCGGCAGGGCCGGGTCGTCACCGGGCTCGGACCGCAGCGAGCGCATCAGCCGGGCCGTCGTCGCCGGGTCGAGCATCGACTGCCCGGACGCGACGGTCCGTACCGCCGCCACCAGGTCCGAACCCTTGATCTGCTTCAGGACGTACCCGGACGCCCCCGCCATGATGGAGTCCAGCAGGGCGTCCTCGTCGTCGAACGAGGTCAGCATCAGACACGCCAGCTCCGGCAGCCGGTCGCGCAGCTCCCGGCAGACCGTGATGCCGTCGCCGTCCGGCAGCCGTACGTCGAGCACCGCGACGTGCGGGCGCAGGGCGGGGCCCCGGGCCAGCGCATGCTCCGCGGTGTCGGCCTCCCCGACCACCGTGATGTCCGCCTCCGCGTCGAGCAGGTCCGCCAGACCGCGCCGGACGACCTCGTGGTCGTCCAGCAGCAACACCCGGATCGGGTGCTCCTCGGTGAAGGTGCGCATCTCGTTCATGGCGACCTCTCGTTCCCCGGGGAGGGGAAGGGAGCGGCTGCGGGCGGTCCCACGACGCCGATCATCCCTCCGCGGCCCCGGACGGACCAGGGCCGACCGGCCCTGCTCCTTCATGATGGTCGCGTGCGAGGTCGAACGTCACATCGACCACGCCCTCGACGGCCCGGATCAGCCGGGCGGCGACCGGGACCAGGGACCGGTCACGGATCCGGCCGACGAGGGTCACGACCCCGTCCGCCACCTCGACCCGGACGGCCGAGCCCGGCAGCGGGAAGAGGTAGGACACCACCTCCCGCCGGACCTCCTCGGCGATGTCCTCGTCCTCGCGCAGAAAGACCTTGAGCAGGTCCGCCCGGCTCACCACGCCCTGCAACACGCCCACTCCGTCGACCACCGGCAGCCGCTTCACCCTGCTGCGGGCCATGGTCCGGGCCGCCTCGGCCAGGGTGGCGTCCACCGGCACGGTGACCGCCGGCGACGACATCAGGTCCCCCGCCGTCAGCCCCTCGGCCTTCGCCAGGTCGGCGGGGCGGCGCAGCCGCAGATACCCCTCGGCCGGGCCGTCCCGCAGCTCCTCCTTGGGCAGCAGGTCCGCCTCGGACACCACACCGACCACCCGGCCCTCGCCCTCCAGCACCGGCAGGGCGCTGACCTGCCAGTCCTGCATCAGCTCCACGATCTCCTTGAAAGGCGCCCGCCGGCCGACGGCGGCGACCGTGTGGGTCATGACATCGCTGACGATGTGCGGCGTGCCGTACATGGTGACTCCGTGGGTCCTCGGGTCCTCGGCGGGCGGTCCTTGCGCCTCCAGCGTGGGCCGGACGCAAGCGGGCCGCACAGGGGCCGCCCGGCCCTCCGGTGGGCCGTTCGGCCGCACCGCCGCACGCCCTGCCCGGTCCCGGTGGCACACCGCTCCGGGCCCTGGAGGGCCGGGACGGTCGGCCCCGGCGAGGGACCTGCGGCCCCTGACCCCACCCAGCCTCGCGCCACCAGGCTGGAGGCGCATCCCTCGAGCCGGATCGCGCACCCGGACCGCTCGAGCCGGATCCCGACCCGGAGGTGGACACCCGATGCCCCGAACCGTCACCGTCGGACTCGACGGCACGCCCGAGAGCCGCGCCGCCGCCGCATGGGCGGCCCGCGAAGCACGGCTGCGCGGCCTGCCGCTGCGGATCCTGAACGTGTGGGGGCCCGCGCCGGAGCCCCTGGCCGAAGCAGCGCTGCTCGGCGCCGAGAGCTGGCAGGACTGGACCGGGCGGATTCCGCGCGAGGCGGCGGAGACCGTACGGCTGTGCCACCCGGACGTCGAGGTGGTCACCGCCCAGCTGGACGGAAACCCGGCCGACGTCCTCACGGAGGAAGCCCGCACGGCGGAACTGCTGGTGCTGGGCTCACGCGGCTTCGGCGGGATCAACGGCTTCATGATCGGCTCGGTCGGCCTGTCCGTCATCGCCCACGCCACCCGTCCGGTCGTCCTGGTCCGGGCCGGCGAGCAGGCCGCCGACGAGCACCGGCCGGGCCCGGCCGATGCAGCCTCGGCCGCGACCCCCTTCCGGCCCGTCGTGCTCGGCCTCGACACCGCCGACCCGGCCGCCGAGCTGCTGGAGTTCGCCTTCGACGCCGCCACCCGCCGGCGCACCGCGCTGCGGGTCGCGCACGGCTGGAACCTGCCGACCTCCGTGGTGTACGCGGCAGCCACCGGATACGACCTCTCCGAGAACTGCGCCCGCGGCGAAGCGGCTGCGCTGGCCGAGGCCCTGCGTCCCTGGCGCGAGAAGTACCCCGACGTGGACGTGACCGAGGAGTGCCGCAACGGCGGCGCCGCGGCGGTCCTGGTGTCCGCCGCCCAGGACGCCTCGCTGGCCGTCGTCGGCCGGCGCATCCGCACCAGCCCGCTCGGCGCCCACATCGGACACGTCACCCACGCCGCCCTGCACCACATCACCGCCCCCGTCGCCGTCGTCGCGCACGGCTGAGCCACCGGGCCCCGAGGAGACACCCCATGAAGGCAGCGGTCGTACGAGCGTTCGGCGCGCCCCTGGTCATCGAGGACCGCCCGGCCCTCGGTCCCGGCCGTATCCGGATGCGCGTCGAGGCGTCCAGGCCGTGCCCCACCGGGCGGCGTCGCGAGGGTCGACGCCGGGCGGCACCGGCTGGGCGACGCCGTCGTCCAGCTTCTCGACGCGGCCCACGCCCTCGTGCCCGGGCACGAACGGCGGGTGGGGCAGGACCGGCCACTCGCTGCGGGCCGCGGACAGGCCCGCTCACCTGCGCCGGCGTGCCGGTCCGCGTCGTCTTCGACCCGCGCACGGAAGGGTGAGCATCATGGACCTGCCGATCGTCGTCGGCGTCGACGGCTCCGAGCCGAGTCTGCGGGCCGTGGACTGGGCGGCCGACGAGGCCGCCCTGCACGCCGCCCCGCTCCGCCTGGTGTACGCCTCCCTCTGGGAGCGCTACGAGGGCGCCCTGATCGCCCAGGAAGTGCACCGGCCCGCCGAGGAGGTGATGCCCAGGGATGTCGTCGGCCCCGCCGAACAGCGCGCCCGCCGCCGTCAGCCGGGCGTGCCGGTCAGCACCGGCGTGCTGGCCGAGGAGCCGGAGTACGGGCTCGTCCGGGAGAGCCGCACCGCCCGCGCCCTGGTCGTCGGCTGCCGCGGCCGCAGCGGCCTCACCGAGGCCCTGCTCGGCTCCGTCGGCGTCACCGTCGCAGGCCATGCGCACTGCCCCGTGATCGTGGTGCGCGGCACCCACGACAACCGGATCCACCCCGGCATCCGGGGCCGTGTCGTGCTCGGCGTCGACGGGAAACCGGCCGGCTCGGCCGCCGTACGGTACGCGATCGAGGAGGCCGCGCTGCGCGGCGTACCGCTGGAGGCCGTACGGGCCTGGCGGCGTCCCGCGCACACGGCCGGCCGGCACCCGCTGCTCAGCGGCGAACCCGGCCACTTCCAGGAGGAGGACGCCGCCGAAGCCGTGGAGGCGGCGCTGCGGGACGCGCCCGAGGACCTGGAGGTGTACCGGAGCGTCGTCGAGGGGCAGCCCCGGGACGCGCTGCTCGCCGCCTCCCACGACGCCGGTCTGCTCGTCGTCGGCGCCCGGCGGCGCAGCGGCCTGCACTTCGGGCTCCAGCTCGGCCGGGTCGCCCACGGCGTACTGCACCATGCGGCCTGCCCCGTGGCCGTGGTGCCGGAACCCGCCTGAGCCCAGGCCCACCCCAGGAGGTGCTCGCAGCGGCCCGGCTGCTCCGCCGGCACCTGCCGGATCTCGCGGCGCGCGGGTCGACGTGGTCGACCTGAGCCGGCCGCTGCCGTACGAGGAACACCCGGACCGGGTGCCCGGCCTCGCCGTGCGCGGCGCCGCCGTACGCCAGACGATGGCCGACGCCCGCACCCGCCACCACGCCTGGATCCGCACCCACGGCACCGACCTGCCCGAGGTCGCCGACTGGAGCTGGGGCGGCTGAACGAGCCGGATCCGTGTCGGCGATGATGGGCCGGTGCCCGACTCCCTGACCGTCCGCCGCGTCCTCGGCGACCGCCCCTTCGCCGAGACCGGCACGCCCTCCGCCGTCGCCGTCAGCCGGGAACGGGGGATCGCCGTCGTGGCCGGCGACCTGGGGCACCTGAAGTGGCCCGGCGACAGCACCGCCGGATACGGATGGCGGCCGTACCGGGTGGGCGTGTACGGCACCGACGACCTGCGCTGCCGCCGGCTCGTGGAGTCCCGCTGGCCGGTGCATTCCCTCGCCGTCCATCCCACGCTCCCACTGGTGGCCGTCGGCACCGGGGACTTCGACCCGGACATGGCCTTCGAGGGCGAACTGCTGCTCATCGACCTGGAGTCGGGGCGGTCACGCACGATGATGCGCTCGCCGCGCGAGGTGCTGCGGGTGGAGTGGGAGAGTCCCCGGGCACTGCGGCTCAAGGTGGCCCCGACGTACGAGGACTACCTCGACGAGCCGGAGGCCCAGGCGTACGACGTCCTCGTGGAGCGCCCCGACTGGGGTGCCGCGCCCCGGGGTTCGGTGCAGCAGAAGGAACTGCGCGGTCCGCTGGTCGCGTTCGAACGGGCCCGGGCCGACGGGGCGGCCGTCGAGGCCCTCGCGGAGCTGTCCGGCCGGCCGTGGCAGCCGCGCCGCCAGGTCTGGGACGTGCGCGGGCTGCCGGACGGGCGGGTACTGGCCTGTCTGGAGGGGGTGCTGGCCGAGGCCTGGCTGCCGGACGGGCGTCTGGCCTGGCGTGTCGCGGACGCGGAGGGCGGACGGCAGCTGGTCGTCCGCCCGCTCGACGCCTGGGTCAACGTGCCCCGGCGGGCGACGCGCCCGCCGGGCGGGGCCCCGGGCACCGAAGCACCGTTCGTCGCCCGGCTGTCGCTCGCGGACGGCACGACCCTCGGCACCCTGCCGCTGGACTCCAGCGTCACGATCTCCACCCGGAGGGACGGCTGGCTGGCGCTCCGCCCGGCAGGGCCGGGCACGCGGTACGACCCACGGCCCGTCGCCCTCGTACCGCCCGGCAAGGAGGCCCCCCAGCACAGCGTGAACCTGGGCGGGTTCGTCCCCGGCAACCACGCCCTGCCCGTCCGGCACAGCAGCCGGCTGCTCTTTCTCCAGGGCAAGGAGACCGAGCCCGTGCCCCACACGTGGGTGGTCGAGGTCGATCCGGACGACGGGTGCGCGCCACGACACCTGTTCCCGCTCGACTGGCGGACACCGGCCCGGCACCTCTGCGGCGGCCGCGGCATCGAACTCGGCCCCCCGGACGGCCCGGACCTGGTCCATGCGGGAACCACGTACACCCCCGGCCCGGCGTTCGGCGCGTTCGTCGTGCGGCGCAGCCTCGCCGACGGAGCGGTCCGCTGGGAGTTCACCGCCGACTGCCCCGCGACCGCCATGGACGGCGACGAGGACACGGTCTACGTCGCCTTCAACTCCGGTGAGGTGGTGGCGCTCGGCGCCTCGGACGGGACGGTCCGCCGACGGTACCGCCCGACGGTCGACGGCCTTCCCGTCGTACCCCTGTCCGTCCAACTCGCGGGCGCGGACCGGCTGTTGCTCGGTACCGTGGACGGACGCGTCCTGGACTGCGCGGTGGAGCGGTAGCGCACGCGGGTCCGGCGTCGCCCCCCCGGGCCTGACGGGACACCGCGGTCAGCCCGTGCGATGGCTCCAGCGGGGTCCCACCTGCCGCCACTCGCGGTCCCAGGCCGCGAGCCGTCGGCGGTCGAGGCGGTGCCGGGCCAGCGCACCGGCCCCGTACACCGGACCGGCGACGCCCAGGGCCGCCGCCAGGCCGAAGAACCCGGCCTCCATGGTGCCCTCGACGCGTCCCGTCGGCTTGGCCGGCGCGAGCCGCCCCTGGCCGTCCTCCCATACCGTGACCCGGCTCCCGGCCGGGAGCCCGGAGTCCACGAAGGTCTCTCCGGTGTGTGCGCCGCCGTCCGGAGCGGTCCACCGCACTCGTGCCCTGATCCGGCCGTCGTCGGAGCGGATCGCGCCGGCGCCGGTCGCCGCCGCGTCGAGCAGCACCGCCCGGACGGCGTGCCGGTCCGCGCGCTGCCGGGCGAAGACATCCGCCGCGGCATGCGCCGCGACCACTCCGGCGACGGCACCGCCGAGCAGCACGACCGTCCAGACGGCCAGCATGATCCAGGCCTCCACGACATCCTCGCGGCGGCGCAGTGGGTTGCTCCGCAGCAGCCCCAGCCGCTGGTACGCCTTCATGCGATCAACCCCTCCTCGTCGCGCCGACGCCTTCGACGGTGCTCCCCGCGACGGCCCGGCCACAGGGGCCGAGGGGCCCTGCCGGGGGCCGCTCGGCTCCCACGGCACGGTCAGCCGAGGCCGTCGGCCCCCAGCGCCGGCTCGGGCAGTCCCGGGTGCACCTCGAACACGTCCCCCAGTCCCGTCAGGCGCAGTATCCGCCGGAATCCGGCACTGTCCGCGACGAGGCGGAGCCGGCCCCGGCGGGCCAGCACCCGGTTGCGCACCCGGCACAGCACGCCCAGCCCGGCACAGTCGATGAACGCGACCGGCCGCAGGTCCAGCACCAGATCGGGGTGCGGATGGTCGGTGAGGACATCGAGCCGCCGCACGAGGCCGGGCGCGGTACTGACATCGATCTCCCCGGGCAGGGGGAGGACCGTGGCCGCGTCCGGGGCGGGCGGGGCCTGGACCGCGGCCCGGCCGGCGCCCTCGCCGGCCGTGGACAGCGTGTGATTGTCGGGCATGGAGATGAGAAAACCGGGACCGCGGTGGCGGGCGATAGGGCCGGTCGGCCCTGCCAGGGTCCGTCCGGGGCACGGTTGGGCGGGGAGGGCGGCCGACGGGCTGCTCGCCTACGGCGCCTGCCAGCGCACGGTTCTGGGCTTGGCGCGCCGGCGCCGGCGCGACGAGGCTCGGGTGCGGGGCTGTGAGGTGCGGGATTGTCGGGTCCCACCGCATCGTGGATCGGAGAGCCAGGCTCCCGGCTCCCGGCCAGGCCCCCGGCCTCTGGCCTCTGGCTCCGGCTCCTGGCTCCGGCCCCGGCCTCTGGCCCCGGCTCCCGGCCCCGGCTCCCGGCCCCGGCCTCTGGCCCCAGCCCTGGCCTCTGGCTCCGTCTCCCGGCATCCGGCCCCTACCCCCGGCCCCCGCCCCAACCCCCGGCCCGCCACCCACAGCCTCCAGCCCAGGCACTGGTCGCAGTGGACACGGGGCGCGCGGGTCGCCTCTTCGTGGCCGGGACCCGGGTCGGATCGCGCGCCAGCATGCGGGGCCGCGTGCTCCGCGGGCCGGAACATGCGGGGCCGCGTGCTCCGCGGGCCGGAATCAGGGTCTGCGGCGGTGTCGAGGCCGGTTGACGGGCCGGCTCACTGTTGAGGACGCCGGTCCTGGATACCCGGCGCACTGGTCGACGCGTTCCGGTGCCGGACGGGCAGCCGGGGCCGGACGGCCCAAGCGCCACCCCTTGCCGCCCGCCCAAGCTGGACACGACGGGCGGCTCCGACGGCGCCCCGGTGCCGCGAGCAGCGGCGGGTGAGCGAGGAGGGTGAGGGCACGCCATGAAAGGCTTCGTCTTCCACGGCCCGGGACAGGCCGCCTGGCAGGACGTCCCGGACCCCGGCATCAAGGAGCCGACCGACGCGATCGTGCAGGTCGGCACCGTCACCATCTGCGGAACCGATCTCCACATCCTCAAGGGCGACGTGCCCGAGGTCCGCCCCGGCACCGTGCTCGGCCACGAGGCCGTCGGCGAGGTCGTCGAGACCGGCGGCGACGTGCGCACCGTACGCCCCGGCGACCGCGTGCTGATCTCCTGCATCACCTCCTGCGGCCGCTGCCGGTTCTGCCGGGACGGCTCCTACGGCCAGTGCCGCGGCGGCGGAGGCTGGATCCTCGGCCATCTGACCGACGGCACCCAGGCCGAGTACGTCCGCGTCCCGCACGCCGACCTGTCCGTGCACCCGCTGCCCGGATCCCTGCCCGGCCCGGACGCCGTACTCCTCGCCGACATCTTCCCCACCGCCTACGAGGTGGGTGTCCTCAACGGGCGCGTACGGCCCGGGGACACCGTCGTCATCGTCGGCGCCGGCCCCATCGGACTCGCCGCGATCGCCACGGCACGGCTCTTCGCGCCCGAGCGGATCATCGCCGTCGACCTGGCCCCCGCCCGGCTGGAAGCCGCCCGGCGGTTCGGCGCGGACGCCGTCGCCGATGTCCGCGAGGCCGCGGACCAGCTGGTGGCGGACCTGACCGACGGGCTCGGCGCCGACGTGGCCGTCGAGGCCGTCGGCGTGCCCGAGAGCTTCGAGCTGTGCACCGGCGTGGTGCGGCCCGGCGGGCGCGTGGCCAACATCGGCGTCCACGGCAGGCCGGCCACCCTGCACCTCGAGGACCTGTGGAGCAGGAACGTGACCATCACGACCGGGCTGGTGGACACCCGCTCCACCCCGACCCTGCTCCGGATGGCCACCGCCGGCCGGCTGCCGACCGGGCAGCTGGTCACCCACACCTTCCCGCTGGCACGGATGGAGAAGGCGTACGACGTCTTCTCCGGCGCCGCCGAGACGGGTGCGCTCAAGGTGGTGCTCGGCGAGGAGCAGCACGCGGAAGTGGCCGTTCCCACGGCCTGAACCAGAAAGGGCCTGACCGGCAGAGACCCGGCACAGGCCTGGAAGGGGCGTGACGGCCATGGCCGAACAGACCGAACAGAGGGAACACCCGCAGCAGACGGAGATCCGGGCGGAGGCGCCGTTGGGCGACCTGGGCCGCCGTCTGGCCGCCCGCCGGGCCGAGCTGGGACTCACCCGGCGACAGGCTGCCACCCGGGCCGGCATGGCGCCCGCCTACCTCCGGTACCTGGAGGAGTATCCCGGCGCCGCGCCCGGCCCCGGCCCGCTGATCCGGCTCGCCGAGGCGCTGGACACCACGGTCACCGAGCTGACCGGGGGCACCGTCGACATGCCGCCCGGCCCCGCCCGCGCCGGACGCACCCCCCGGTTCGTCGAACTGGGCCCGGGCGAGTGCCAGGCCCTGCTCGGCACGCACGGAGTGGGCCGGCTGGCGCTGTCCACGCCCATCGGACCGGTGATCGTGCCGGTCAACTACAGCATCGTCGACGGCGCGATCGTCTTCCGGACCGCGCCGGGCACCACTCCCGCGCTCGCCGCCGGCAGCCGGGTCGCCTTCGAGGTCGACCGTATCGACGACGCCTTCAGCCGCGGCTGGAGCGTGCTGGTCCGCGGCCGCGCCCGGGCCGTCACCGACCCCGAGGAACAGCAGCGGTACACCGAGCGGGCGCACAGCACCCCCTGGGCGGGCGGCCACCGCGATATGTGGGTCCGGCTCGACCCCAGCACCCTCACCGGCCGCCGGATCCTCGACTGATGCCGGACACGGAGAACTGACACCGAGAACCGACACCGAGAACCGACACGGAAGGACCGCTCAGGCCTGCTCCGGCACCCCTCCCGTCTCGGTCAGCAGCAGGCCGGTTACCAGGTCGGGCCGGATGCGCACCGCGTGGTCCAGGTCCTCCTCCTGCGGGGCCCACGGGGTCAGCAGCGCCCGCACCCGGGCCAGCTCGGCGGGGTCCGTGATCAGCCGGGCAAACCCCGTGACCACCACGCTCCACCCGAGGTGCGTCTCCGGGTCGATGGCGTCGGCCTCGTAGGCGACGACCACCCCCGTGCCGTCGGCCTGCCTGGCCTGCGAGGTCAGCGCCGCGCCCTCGGGGATGCGGATCACTATGTCCCCGTCGTCGAGCACATGGTTGACCGGGCGGACGACGGGCAGCGCCTGCCGGGTGAAGACGATCCTCCCGAGGGACACGCTGCCCAGCAGCCGCAGTGCCTCGACACGGTCGAGGTCGACACGCCGGCGCGCCGGGTCGTCGTTACGGGTCATCACGGGCTTCTTCGGGTGTGCGGGGACGGGGACGGTCTTCGCGCCGACTGCGGCCGCCCGGCGCGCACACGGGCGCCGCAGCGACGGAGCGACACCGCGGGGGACCGGTGCCGCTCCTGGTCTCACTGTCACCCATGGCGTTCCGCCCTTCCAGTGCCGTTCGGTCCTCGCCCGGGGGCCGTACGTCCCCGCCCACCTCCCCTGCTGTCACCGGTGCCTCCAGCCGGGCCACACTCCAGCGTCGGCCGGGGACACCCGGGCGGGGAGGTGCTCTGTGTCCCCGCTGGGTGGGCCGACCGGCCCGATCGGGCAGGGGGTGCTCTCCCGTACCGCGGCCGGGCCATGGCGGATACCGTGGAAGACGACCGCGCCCAGGCCATGCGGAGGAGTGGTGGCAGGTCCCGAGGAGCCCCGTGTACGACTGCCCCAGCTGAAGCTCGACGAGCTGCTGGAGGAGTTGCAGGCCCGCATCGACGCGGCCCGCGGCACCCGCGACCGCGTGCACAGCCTGCTGGAGGCGGTGCTGTCCGTCGGCCGCGAGCTGGACCTGGAACAGGCACTGCACGCCATCGTGGAGGCCGCCGCCACCCTGGTCGACGCCGAGTACGCCGCCCTCGGCGTCATCGGCCCCGACGGCGAGACGCTGTCCGCCTTCCACACGGTCGGCGTGAGCGAGGAGCAGATCCGGGTGATCGGCCCCTTCCCGGAGGGGCACGGCATCCTCGGCGAGCTGATCCGGGACCCGGCCCCGCTCCGGCTGCCGAAGATCTCCGAGCACCCCGCGTCGTACGGCTTCCCGCCCGGCCACCCCACGATGAACAGCTTCCTCGGCGTCCCGATCCGGGTCCGCGACCAGATCTTCGGCAACCTCTACCTGACCGAGAAGCGGGGCGGCGTGGAGTTCGACGAGGAGGACGAGTCGGTCCTGTCGACGCTGGCCGTCGCGGCGGGCGTGGCCATCGACAACGCCCGTCTGTACGAGGAGTCCCGGCTGCGCGAGCGCTGGCTGCTGGCCAACGCCGAGATCAGCCGCAGCCTGATGTCCGGCAGCGCACGCGCCGAGGCGCTGGACCTGATCGCCGAGCGGGCACGCGAGATCACCGGCTCGGCGCTCGCGGTGGTCGCGATGCCGGTGCAGGACACAGGCACCGACACCCTCGCGGTCGAGATCGCCGTCGGCGCGGAGGCGGACGCCCACCGCGGACTGGTGCTGCCCCGGGAGAGCAGCCTCATGGGCCTGGCCTACACCACAGCCGGGCCGGTCACCAGCGACGACGTCGCCCAGGACCCGCGCATCTCCCCGGAACCCCCGCGCTTTCGCGGTCTCGGCCCCGCCGTGGCCGTCCCCATCGGCACCGGCGAGGGCGATGTGCGCGGTGTGCTTCTGCTGGCCCGCGAAGCCGGCCGGCCCCGCTTCTCGGAGCACGAGACCGAGATGCTGCGGGGCTTCGCCGCGCAGGCCGCGATCGCCATGGAACTGGCCGAGCGGCGCCTGGACGCCCAGCAGATCGCCCTCCTGGAGGACCGCGACCGGATCGCCCGGGACCTGCACGACCTGGCCATCCAGCGGCTGTTCGCGACCGGCATGACCTTGCAGAGCGCCGGCCGCTTCATCGAGCACCCGGGAGCCGCCGAGCGCGTCCTGCGCGCCGTCGACGACCTGGACGAGACCATCAAGATCATCCGGTCGACGATCTTCGGGCTGCGGGCCCGCGCCGACACCGCGGAGAGCGGGCTGCGCGCCCGCGTGGTCCGGGTGGCCGGCGAGGCCGCCCCGGTCCTCGGCTTCACGCCCAGCGTGCGCATGGAGGGCCTGGTCGACACCGATGTGCCGCGCGAGATCGCCGACCAGATCGTGGCCGTACTCTCCGAGGCACTCACCAACATCGCCCGGCACGCACACGCCGACCGGGCCGAGGTCCTGCTGTCCGCCGACCGCCACGAGGTCCGGCTGCGCGTCGGTGACAACGGCGTCGGCATCCCGGCCGGGGGCCGCCGCAGCGGTCTGCGCAACATGGCCGAGCGGGCCGAGGGCCTCGGCGGCGATCTCCGCCTGACCGCCCCGGAGGCAGGCGGCACCACCCTGGAGTGGCGGGCCCCGCTCCCGGCGCGCTAGCCACCGCGCGGGCGGGGCCGGTGGGCCGGTGGCCGGGTCCGGTCGGCCCCTGGTTCCTCCGGTACGGCGAGCCCAGGCTGAAAGTGTCGCAGTGACGGCACCCCACTCTGGAGGACGCCATGGACGGCACTCCGACCGTCGTGAAGGACGTGATGACCCGCACCGTCGTCGCCCTGCGCACGGGCGCGGCCTTCAAGGACATCGTCAGGACCATGAGCGAGTGGCAGGTCAGCGCATTGCCGGTGCTGGACGACGCGGGCCGGGTGGTCGGTGTCGTCTCCGAGGCCGACCTGCTGCCCAAGGAGGAGTACCGCGAGATCGGCCTCGACCGCTACGGCCGGGTGCAGCACCTCGTCGAGGTGCTCAAGGCGGACGCGGTGACCGCGGGCGAGCTGATGTCCGCCCCGGCCGTCGCGGTGTCCGCGGACACCACCCTCGCGCAGGCCGCCCGCATCATGGCGCGCACCCGGGTCAAGCGCCTGCCGGTGATCGGCCGCGACGGCACCCTCAAGGGCATCGTCAGCCGTTCCGACCTGCTCAAGGTGTTCCTGCGCGACGACGCGGACATCGCCGAGGACGTCCGGCGCGAGGTCGTCACCCGTCTCTTCGGCGCCCATGGCGCCGGGGTGCTCGTTCGGGTGCAGGATGGTGTGGTGACGCTCGGCGGCCGGATCCAGGAGACCGCACTGGTGCCGCTCGCCGTCCGCCTCGCCCGGTCCGTGCCGGGCGTGGTGGACGTGCGGTGCGCGCTCACCGGGCCGCCCCGGCATCCGGACCTCGACCCGGACCTGCCGGACGCCGAACGGGCCCGTACCCCCTGAGCGGGGCCCGGCGTCCCAGAGGAGGCGGTGACGATGACCCGGACACCTCCCACGACGGTCGGCCCGGTGCGGCTGTGGCGCTGGCGGCGCAACGCGCTGCGCCGCCACAGCGACATCGTCGAGGCCTGGATCGTCCTGGCCACCTGGGTGGTGGCCGTGGGCGGCGGAGCCCTGGCGGGGGCCGCGGCGGCACAGACCTCGGAGGCGGCCTTCGCGGCGCGGCGGGCCGAGGTGCACGCCGTGTCCGCCGTACTCACCGACGACGCCGCGAAGACCCCGGCCGCGGCGAGCGGATACGACGACGGGCGGGTCTGGGCCACCGTGCGCTGGACCGAGCCGAACGGCTCGGTCCACAACGACCGCGCCAAGGTCTACCCGGGCGCCGCCGCCGGAACCCGCGTCACGGTCTGGACGAACCGCGCGGACCACGTGGTCTCCGCCCCGGTCACCGGCGCGGCGGCCGATCTCCAGGCCGCCCTCACCGGCGCGCTGGTCGCCCCGTCCGCCGCGGCCGCCGTCTGGGGTGCGGGCTGGATCGTCCGCAGCCGCCTGATCCGCCGCCGCATGGCGGAGTGGGACGAGGAGTGGCGCCAGATCGGCCCGCTGTGGGGAAACATCAGCGGAGGCCGAGGCTGAATCAGTGCGCATCAGCGCAAGGGCAGTGTGCAGGGCCCGTGCCGCCGTCGGCGCATCGTCAACGGCGGCACGGGCCCTGCACCACCCCGCGGTCTGTCCCGCGCTCTACCCCGCGTCGGCCGCGATGAGCCGGCAGTCCACCCCGACCACACCTTCGACGCCCTGCGCCATGCGCCGCGCGAGCGGGATGCGGCTGCCGTCCGGGACCCGCCCGGTCAGGGTCGCCACACCGTCGGCGACCCGGACGTGCACCGGCTCGACGGGCGCCGGGAACAGCACGTCCAGGACGTCCCGGCGGATCTCGTCGGCGAGCTCCTCGTCCGAACGCAGAAAGACCTTCAGCAGGTCGCCGCGGCTCACGACGCCTTCGAGCAGCCCCTCGGCGTTCACCACGGGCAGCCGCTTGACGCGCCGCAGCGCCATGATGCGGGCCGCCTCGGCGAGCGTGGCCTCCGCCCGCACCGTGACCGCCGGGGTGCTCATCACGTCCTCGGCGCTCACCGCCCCGGCCTTCGCCAGGTCGGGCAGCCGGCGCAGCTGGGTGAGCCGGTCGGGATCGCTGTCCCGGAACTCCTCCTTGGGCAGCAGATCGGCCTCGGACACCACCCCGATCACCCGGCCGTCGCCCTCCAGCACGGGCAGGGCGCTGACCTGCCACTGCTCCATCCGCTCGACGATGTCCTTGAACCGGGCCGCCCGGCCCACGGCGACCACGCCCCGCGTCATCACATCACTCACCCGTCGCGGACTGCCCTCCATGGCCTCTCCTCCCGAGCGCGGCGACTCAGGCGCACCGGCGGTCACAGCAGCCCCCCGCTGCCGTACGGGGCGTACAGGTCGAGCAGCCGGATCCGGGCGGAGTGCAGCCGCTGGGCCGCCACCCGTCCCACCCAGGTCGCGATCGCCCGGCCGAACGCGGGGTCCTCGGCGCAGATCGCGCGCACGGACGGGGCGTCGAACTCCCAGGCCCGCACCGGGCTCATGGTCTCGGCGCCCAGGTGCCAGGTGTACGGCGGGAAGTGCCAGGACCAGCCGATCAGTTCGCCGTGTCCGAGCGTCTCGATCACGGCGGGGCGACGGCCGGGCACATGCAGGTCGAGGGCGACGGTGCCGGTACGCACGATCCAGAAGCGGTCGGCGTGGCCGCCCTCCGCGAACAGCCGGTGGCCGGTCTCGAAGGAGACCTCCCGGGCGAGCTGCATCAGCCGATCGCGGTACGCCGTCTCGAGCGCCGTCGTCATGGTGGTGGCGGAGGTCATCGCACCGGCTCCCTTCAGGGGCTTGTGCACCCGGCGCGGGGCACGACGCGCAGTCCCGGCGGGCGTCTCGTTCTCGTACCCCCAGCGTGGCGGCCCGCGCGTGCACGGCGCCACGGGCCGCCCGGGTCCGCCCCCGGGGCCGTTCGGCCCGCGCGCCCGGCCCGGGCGGGCGGAAGGGCCCCGGCCGGCTCTGGTGGGCGGGGCCATTCCGTGGTGTGCTGGATGGTGACGGGAAGGACCGAGACAGACGCGGGGAAGCGGCCCGAAGCCGCGCACCGCGCAATCCGGATCCGCGAGAAGCGGGTGGCCCTTCCCGTCCTTACCTTCCTTCCTGGCCCTCCGCCACCTCCGTCGTGCGGGTACGGCTGCCGACCCCGCCCTCCGCTTCACTCGTACGGGTTAATCCGGCGCCCTGTGCGGGCCTGGGCGCATGGCCGGCGCCTGGCAGGCGAGACATCGGACATGCAGACATCCGACATCGTGTTCACGGCGGACTTCGGCTCCGCCAGTCAGTGGGTCGCGGGCCGCTCCTGGGCCTATCCCGACGGCGGTCCGGTGAACCCCGGCGACGACAAGCTCGACCACCTGGTGTCCGACCCCTCCTACTCCCGCTCCGGCGTCTTCCGCGCCACCCGCCGGCCGGACGGCTACTGGGACACCGGCCTGCTGACCACCGAGGGCAGTGCGGAGGCGTTCACGGTCCGAACCGGTGACGTGCTGGAGGCCCGGGTACGGCTGCCCCGGGAGACCGGGGCGTGGCCGGCGATCTGGACCTGGCGCGACGGCGACCAGGAGATCGACGTCTTCGAGTACCACCCGGACCACCCGGACCTGCTGGAGTTCGCCAACCATGTGCGCGGCTCCGGCGGCGAGTACCGGGCCGACACCATCGGCCCCGGCGCCTGGGTGGACCTGCGCACCGAGTTCGGGGCCGGCTCGGTCAGCTGGTGGGTGAACGGCTCCCGGGTCCTCGCCGACCGACGCGGGGTGGGCCACTCCTGGCACGCCTACCTCATCGTCAACCTGTCGGTGTGCGCGGGCCGTTACCATCCGCCGCCCGATCCCGGTACGACGGAGATGTCCTTCGAGGTGAGCAGTCTCGTCGTACGACGCGGCAGATCCCCCGGGACACCGCTGCCGGCGTGACCTCGGAACGGAGGGGAGGGGAGCGGGCGGAGCGGTGCGGCCGGCCCGAACGGGCCCGCCCGCACCACGACAACTCCGGCGGCGCACGCGGGTACCGGGGCGGCCCCCTCCGGCCGGGGCACGCCCCGGCGTCCGCTCCCTGACCGCCCCGGGCTTCCGTACGCCCGCCCGTCTCACCCGGACGGCGGAGCAAGCGACCGGCGTCGCATGGCTAACGTGCCGTGACCGACGCCGGTCAGCCACTGCGGAGGTGCCGCCATGTCCAGCCCGTCCATCCGCCCCGCCGCCCCCGGTCCGATCCGGGTGGGCCCGGGAGACCACCGGTACGAGGCGCTTCGCCGGGGCTTCAACCAGCGGTGGATCGCCACCCCGGACCAGGTGGTGGTGGCCACCGGCACCGCCGACGTGGTGACCGCGGTGAACGAGTGGCTGGCCCGGCACCCCGGCACCGGCACCCCGCCGCGCCGGATCACGGTCCGCTCCGGCGGCCACTGCTACGAGGACTTCGTCTGCGGCGACGACGTCTCCGTCATCATCGACGTCGGCGCCATGGACCGCGTGGCCTACGACCCCGACCTGGACGCCTGGTGCGTGGAGGCCGGCGCGAGCAACTGGCACATCGCCACCCAGCTCTACCGCCGCCACGGCCTCGCCCTGCCCGGCGGCTCCTGCTACTCGGTCGCCGCCGGCGGCCATGTCCCGGCCGGCGGCTTCGGCCTGCTGTCCCGGTGGTACGGGCTCACCGTGGACCACCTCTACGCCGTCGAGGTCGTCACCGTACGCGACGGCACCCGGGCCGAGGTGACCCTCGCCCGCCGGGACTCCGAGGACTCCGCGGTGCGCGACCTGTGGTGGGCGCACACCGGTGGTGGCGGCGGCTCCTTCGGCGTGGTCACCCGGCTCTGGTTCCGGGACCTGCCCGAGCCACCCGCCCAGGTGCTGCTGCACAGCGTGGCCTGGAAGTGGCAGCTCTTCGAGGACGACCCGGAGCTGTTCTCCTCACTGGTGCGCCGGTACGGCGAGTTCTTCGAGGGCGAGCAGAACGGCGGCGACACCGGCTTCGAGGGTCCCTACGACCACCGGGACATGTTCACCCTGCTCAAGCTGAACCACCGCGCGGCCGGCAAGGTCGGCCTGATCGTCCAGATGGACGGCGACCGCGCCGACTCCCTGGAGCGGCTGCGCCGCTTCCTGGACCACGTGGCCCCGCGGGCCGACTACCCGACCTGCCCGCTGGACATGCGCTCGGGCGAGCATCCCGCCCTCGACAGCTTCTACATCCCGACCCGGCTGCCCTGGCTGACGGCCACCCAGAACCTGAACGAGTCCGGCCCGAGCAGGTGCGGCAAGTACAAGTCGGCGTACCACACGGCGGGCTTCACCGAGCACCAGATCCAGGCGATGTACGACCACCTCACCGACCCGCGCTACACCAACGACCAGGCGCTGGTGCAGATCGACTCCTACGGGGGCCGGATCAACGACATCCCCCCGGACGCCACGGCCGTCGCCCAGCGCTCCTCCGTGCTCAAGCTCCAGTACCAGACCTACTGGACCTGGGACAAGGACGCCAACCACGACGGTGTCCACGACTACCGGGACGCCCTCGCCGACCCCTTCATCGCCGCCCCGCACCTGGACTGGATCCGACGCTTCTACGGCGCCGTGTACGAGGGCAGCGGCGGCGTCCCCGCCGTGCCCGACTCCGCCGCCCCGGGACCCGGCCACACCACCGACGGCTGCTACATCGGCTACTGCGACGCCGACCTGAGCAACCCGGAGTTCAACCCGCCGGCCAACGGCCAGCCCTGGCACCGCCTCTACTACAAGGACAACTACGCACGGCTCCAGCGCGCCAAGGCCCACTGGGACCCGCGCGACATCTTCCGCCACCGCCAGTCCGTCCGGCTGCCGTAGGCCGCGGCCCACCCGTCCTCTACCTGCTTCTTACCCTGGCTTACCGTGGCCGCGTACGCTCCCGTTGCCTGTCGTAGCGCCTGCTGTGCCCCGGGGCCACCGCACATGTCACACCTGTGAATATGGTGCGGATCCGTGCACCTTGGGCCAGAGGTTTGTTAGATTGCGCGCTCAGGCAACCGAGGTGAAGTGGTGCTTCACCACCCTTGTACCGCCGCGCATGCCCGGCCACTCACCTCCCGGCCCGGCCTGACGGGCTCGACCGTTCATGGGAGTGGGAGATGAGCGACCCGTGGGACGGGCCGACCGGCCAGGCCACGCGCAGCCGCGGTGACCAGGTGCCCGGGCCGCGCGCGGCCGAGTCCGGTGCGGCGCGCCCTGCGGGAGGCCGGGCCGCGGCCCGCGCCGCGACCCGGGCGCAGGGTGGGAAGCGCAGCCGCCGGGCCCGCCGGGCGGGCCGCGCACGCCGTGTCCTGAAGATCACCGCGATATCCCTGTCCGTGCTGATCATGGCCGTCGCCGGGGTGGGCTGGTGGTTCTACGAGCATCTGAACGGCAACATCCACAGTGTGGCGCTGGACGGCAAGGGCGGTACGGAGAAGGCGGACGCGTTCGGCCGTACGCCGATCAACATCCTGGTGATGGGGTCGGACGGGCGGACCAGTGCGGCGGACTGCAAGCTGGGCGGCGGCTGTTCGCGGACCGGGGTGCAGAGCGGTCACGGCAACGCGGACGTGGAGATGGTGGTGCACATCGCCGCGGACCGTTCCAACGCGACGGTGATGAGCATTCCGCGGGACACCATGACCCGGGTCCCGGCCTGCAAGGACAGTGAGACGGGCCAGTCCACGCCGGGCTACTACGGGCAGATCAACAGCGCGTTGCAGTACGGTCCGGCGTGCCAGGTGGCGACCGTGCACCAGCTGACCGGGATTCCCATCGATCACTTCGTGAAGCTGGACTTCTCCGGTGTGGTGAAGATGTCGGACGCGGTCGGCGGTGTGTCGGT
>NZ_JBHXVE010000002.1:534382-584650 GCF_042672505.1 Streptomyces sp. NPDC127190 | reverse complement strand
GCGCCGGGCCGGGCGGGCCGCCGGGGCGTCGCCCGGTCCCGCGCCGTGGGCCACGGACCGGGTCAGGCCGGCGGGGGCCGGGCGCAGTTCCACGGAGTCCGCCGACGCGACCGGCTGCCCGGCCGGGTCGGCGAGCAGCAGGGAGACCGCGTCCGGCCCGGCGGGGGCGATCCGGACACGTACGGCGGTGGCCCCGGTGGCGTGCACGGACACGCCCGTCCAGGCCAGGGGCAGCAGGCCGGCCCGGTCCGTCAGGCCGAGGGCATGCAGCGCGCCGTCCAGCAGGACGGGGTGCAGCCGGTACCGGTCCGCCTGCGGTGCCTCGGCCGGGTCGAGGGCCAGCTCGGCGTACAGATCGGCGTCGCGCCGCCAGGCGGCGCGCACGGTCCGGAACAGCGGCCCGTGGTCGAGCCCGGCCTGCGCCAGCCGCTCGTACAGGTCCTCGACGGCGGCGGGTACGGCACCCGCGGGCGGCCATACGGCGAGGTCGGCGTCCCCGGCCGGACCGGCGGGGCGCAGTGTGCCGTACGCGTTACGGGTCCAGCCGCCGGGGCCGGGCGTGCCCTCGGGCCGCGAGTGCAGTTCGACGGCGCACCGGTCGCCGGTCGGGGTCGCGGTCAGCCGGAGCTGGAGAGCACCCTGCTCCGGCAGGACCGGCGGGATCTCCAGGGCGAGTTCCTCGACGAGGGCACAGCCGGTCTCGTCGCCGGCCCGCAGCACCATGTCGAGCACGGCGGAGGCGGGCAGCACGGGTGTCCCGGCGAGGGTGTGCTGGTCGAGCCAGGACTGGCTGGCGGCGCCGAGACGGCCGGTGAACAGCAGCCCTCCGGTGCCGGGCAGTTCGACGGCTGCGCCCAGCAGCGGGTGGTCGGCCGGGCCGAGTCCGGCGGCGCCGAGGTCCTCGGGCCGGTCCGGCAGCGCGTCCAGCCAGTACCGCTGCCGCTGGAAGGCGTAGGTCGGCAGTTCCGTGCGGGGCGGGCGGGGGCCGTCGAACGCGGCCGACCAGTCCACCGGGGTGCCGCAGAACGCCGGCCAGTCCACCGCGACGCCGTGCACATGCAGCTGGACGACGGCCCTGGTGAGGCTCTGCGTCTCGCCGGTGTTGCCGCGCAGGGCGGGGACGAAGGTGCCGGTCTCCGCATCCGGGGGCAGGCAGTTGGGGCCCATCGCGGACAGCACGCCGTCCGGGCCGAGCTCCAGGAAGGTGGTCACCCCGTCGGCGGCCAGTGCGCCCACGGCGTCGTGGAAGCGCACGGCCTGCCGGACATGCCGGATCCAGTACTCGGGGTCGGCGAGTTCCCCGGCCGTGACCGGGCCGCCGGTCAGGGTGGAGAAGAACGGCGTGTCGACCGGGGTGAACCGGACACCGCGCGCCACCTCGGCGAAGGCGTCCAGCATCGGTTCCATCAGCGGCGAGTGGAAGGCGTGGCTGACCTCGAGCCGCTTGGTCTTGCGGCCGGTCGCGCGCAGGTGTCCGGCGATGTCGAGGACGGCCTCGGCGGCACCGGACAGCACGACGGCGGACGGCCCGTTGACCGCGGCGATGCCGACCCGGTCGGTGCAGTCCCCGATCAGTTCGAGCACTTCCGCCTCGGTGGCCTGTACGGCGACCATGGCGCCGCCGGCCAGCAGGGCCTGCATCAGCCGGCCGCGGGCCGCCACCAGGGCCGCCGCGTCCGCCAGCGGGAACAGCCCGATGGCATGGGCGGCCGCCAGCTCGCCGATGGAGTGCCCGGCCACGGCGTCGGGGCGGATGCCCCAGTGCTCGACCAGCCGGTGGAGGGCGACCTCCAGGGCGAACACGGCGGGCTGGGTGAAGCCGGTCTGGTGCAGCAGAGCGGCCTCGGGGCTGCCCTCGGCGGCGAAGACGATCTCCTTCAGCGGACGGTCGAGGTGCCGGTCGAGTTCGGCGCACACCTCGTCGAAGGCCGCCGCGAAGACCGGGTGGGCGTCGTACAGTTCGCGGCCCATGCCGAGGCGCTGGCTGCCCTGCCCGGTGAAGAGGAGGGCGAGCCGGCCGGTGTGCGGGCGGCCCTGCGCGACTCCGGCCGCGGGCTCCCCGGCGGCCACGGCGGCCAGGCCGCCGAGGAGCGCGTCGCGGTCCTCGGCCACCACCACGGCCCGGTGGTCGAAGGTGGTGCGGCTGGTGAGCAGCGTGTACGCCGCCGCGCTCAGGTCGAGTCCGGGGCGCTCGGCGACGAAGGTGTGCAGCCGCTCGGCCTGGGCGCGCAGCGCCGCCTCCGTCCGGCCCGAGACGATCCACGGGATCGGGCCGAGCGCCGCGTCGGCCGCCTCCTCCTCGGCCTCGGGGGCCTGTTCGAGGATGACATGGGCGTTGGTGCCGCTCAGCCCGAAGGAGGAGACGGCCGCACGGCGCGGCCGGTCGACCTCAGGCCAGTCCCGCCGCTCGGTCAGCAGCTCCACCGCACCGGCCGACCAGTCGACGTGCGAGGTCGGCTCATCCACGTGCAGGGTCTTGGGCAGCACACCGTGCCGCAGCGCCATCACCATCTTGATGACACCGCCGACACCGGCAGCGGCCTGGGCATGGCCGATGTTCGACTTCAACGAGCCGAGGAACAGCGGCTGTTCGGCCGTACGCTCCTGCCCGTACGTCGCGAGCAGCGCCTGCGCCTCGATCGGGTCACCCAGCCGGGTGCCGGTGCCATGCGCCTCGACGGCGTCGACATCCGCGGCGCCCAGCCGGGCGTCGGCCAGTGCCTGCCGGATCACCCGCTGCTGCGACGGCCCGTTGGGCGCCGTAAGACCGTTGCTCGCACCGTCCTGGTTGACCGCGCTCCCCCGGACGACGGCCAGGACAGGGTGCCCCTGCTTGAGGGCATCCGACAGCCGCTCCACGACCAGCACGCCCACGCCCTCGGCCCAGCCGGTGCCGTCCGCGCCCTCCGCGAAGGCCTTGCAGCGGCCGTCCGGGGAGAGGCCGCGCTGGCGGCTGAAGTCCAGGAAGGCGGCCGGGGAGGACATCACCGTGACACCGCCCGCGAGCGCCATGCGGCACTCGCCACGCCGCAACGCCTGCACCGCCAGATGCAGGGTCACCAGGGAGGAGGAGCACGCCGTGTCGACCGTGACCGCCGGGCCTTCGAGGCCGTAGGTGTACGACAGCCGGCCGGCCGCCACACTGCCCGCGGTGCCGGTGCCGCGGAACGCCTCCAGCTCCTCGGGGATGGCGCGCAGCCTGGTCAGGTAGTCGCGGTTCATCAGGCCCATGTAGACGCCGGTACGGCTGCCCCGCAGCGAGGCCGGATCGATCCCCGCCCGCTCGATCGCCTCCCACGACGTCTCCAGCAGCAACCGCTGCTGCGGATCCATGGCAAGCGCCTCACGCGGCGAGATACCGAAGAACCCGGCATCGAACTCCGCCGCATCGTGCAGGAAACCACCCTCCCGCGTGTAGACCTTCCCCCGCACCCCAGGATCAGGGTCGTACAACCCCTCCAGATCCCAGCCACGGTCGGTCGGGAAGCCCGAGACGCCATCGGAGCCGGTGGCCACCAACTGCCACAGGTCGTCGGGTGAGTGGACCCCTCCGGGGTAGCGGCAGCCCATGCCGATGATGGCGATCGGCTCGTCCTCCGGGTGGGTGACGGTCTCCTCCGCGTCGGTGCCGCTCTCGGCGAGGAGTTCGCGGCGCAGGTGCTCGGCCAGCGCGGCCGGTGTGGGGTAGTCGAAGACGAGGGTCGGGGGCAGCGCCAGGCCGGTGCGCAGGCCGAGGGCGTTGCGCAGTTCGACGGCGCTCAGCGAGTCGACGCCGAGGTCGCGGAAGGTGTGCGTGGTGCCGATGGCGTCGGCGGTGGCATGCCCGAGGACGGTCGCGGCGTGCGTGCGCACCAGGTCGAGCAGCATCGCGTCGCGTTCGCCGGCGGGCAGTGCGAGCAGCCGGTCGCGGAGCGTCGCCGCGGGTGCGGCGGCCGCTCGGGCGGCCGGGCGGGGGGCCCGCACCAGGCCGCTGAGCAGCGGCGGCACCTGCCGGCCGGACCGCGCGGCGGTGTCCAGGCGCATCGGGAGCAGGGCGGCCCGGTCGGCGCCGAGGCAGGCGTCGAAGAGGGCCAGACCCTCCTCGACGGCGAGCGGGGCGAACCCGGCCCGGGCGATGCGGGCGAGGTCCGTCTCGGCCAACTGGCCGGTGATGCCGCTGCGTTCGGCCCACAGGCCCCAGCCGAGCGAGAGGGCCGGCTGTCCGGCGGCCCGGCGGTGGGCGGCGAGCCCGTCCAGGAAGGCGTTGGCCGCCGCGTACGCGCCCTGGCCCGCGCCGCCGAAGACCCCGGCGGCGGAGGAGAACAGGACGAACTGCGCGAGGTCCAGGCCCTGGGTGAGTTCGTGCAGGTGGAGCGCGGCGTCGGCCTTGGGGCGGAGCACCGCGTCGGCCTGTTCCGGGGTGAGGGACTCCACCAGTCCGTCGGCCACGATCCCGGCCGCGTGGACGACTGCGGTCAGCGGGTGCGCGTCCGGGATCCCGGCCAGCAGGGCGGCGAGGGCGGGCCGGTCGGCCGCGTCGCAGGCGACGACCGACACGGTGGCGCCCAGCTCGCCCAGTTCGGCGGTCAGCGCCTCGGCGCCGTCGGCGGCCGGGCCGCGGCGGCTGGTCAGCACCAGGTGGCGGACGCCGTGCGCCGTGACGAGGTGCCGGGCGAGGGCAGCGCCGAGGGTGCCCGTGCCGCCGGTGACCAGGACGGTGCCGTCGGGCCGGAACCGGGCCGCCGCACCGGCGGCCGCTTCGGTGCCCGGGGCCGTGGTCCCGTCGGCGCCGGTCCTGAGGTCGGCGCGGGCCAGCCGGGCCACCGACCAGACGCCGTCGCGGACCAGGAACTGGGGCTCGGGGCCGAGGACGGCGGTGGTGAGCGGGTCTTCCGGGCGGTCGGTGTCGACCAGGACGAAGCGTCCCGGGTGCTCGTTCTGCGCGGACCGCAACAGACCGTGCAGCGCCGCCCCGGCCGGGCTGGTGACCTGCTCACCGGTCGCGCCGCTGGTGACGAGGACCAGCCGGGCGGCGGCGCACCGCGGCTCGGCGAGCCAGTCCTGGACCAGGCGCAGGGTCCGGTGGACGGCGTCGTGCAGGACGTCGAGCGCGGGCTGTTCGCGTACGACGACCACGTCCGGCACGGTGGCCCGGCCCGCGTCGACGGCGGCGAGGAGGGCCGCCAGGGTCGGGTGGTGGTCGTCCTGGGCGGGGCCGACCCGGATCCAACTGCCCGGCGCCAGCGGCTCGGCCGCCTCGGCCGGTACCCAGTCGAGCCGGTACAGCGCGTCCGCCGTCGCCGTGGCGCCCAGCGCCTCGGCGGTGACCGGGCGGACCGTGAGCGACTCCACCGAGGCCACCGGCAGGCCGCTCGGGTCGGCCACCGCGAGCGCCATCGCGTCGGTGCCGGCCGGGGTCAGCCGCACCCGCAGGGTGTCCGCACCGGTGGCGAAGAGCCGTACACCGGACCAGTGGAAGGGCAGCCGCGGGCCGCCGTCGCCGTCCGGTCCGGCCAGGCTCCAGGCGTGCAGGGCGCTGTCGAGCAGGGCGGGGTGGACGCCGTAGCCGCCGGTGGCCTCCGGGTCGGGGTGGACGCCGTGGCCGCCGTCGGTCTCCGGGTCGGGCAGGGCGACCTCGGCGAAGATCTCGGTGCCGCGCCGCCAGGCCGCGCGCAGGCCGCGGAAGGCCGGGCCGTAGTCGAGTCCGGCGGCGGCGAGACCGTCGTACAGCGTGTCCACGGGGACGGGCCGGGCGCCGCGCGGGGGCCACTCGGTGAGGTCGAAGCCGGGTTCCCCGGTGTCGGCGGCGAGGGTGCCGGTGGCGTGCCGGGTCCAGGGCCGGTCGGCGACGTCGTCGGGCCGGGCGTGGACGGTCAGCTCGCGCCGGCCCGCCGCGTCGGCGGCGCCGACCGCCAACTGGACCTGGACACCGCCCTGTTCGGGCAGGACGAGCGGGGCCTGGAGGGTTAGTTCCTCGAGCAGCCGGCAGCCGGTCAGGTCGGCCGCGTGGAGCGCCAGGTCGACGAGGGCGGTGCCGGGCAGCAGCACCGTACCGGCCACCGCGTGGTCCGCGAGCCAGGGGTGGGTACGGGGCGACAGCCGGCCGGTGAGCAGCAGCTCGTCGGCGCCGGCCACCGACACCGCCGCGCCCAGCAGCGGATGGTCGGCCGCGCCCAGGCCCAGGTCGGCCGGGCGGGCGGTACCGGCGGCGGCCGGGGAGCCGGTGAGCCAGTAGGGGGTGCGCTCGAAGGCGTACGTCGGCAGCTCGACGCGGCGCGGGCCGAGATGGGCGAAGAGGGCGTCGGCGTCGAGATCGGCACCGCCCACGTACAGCTGGGCGAGCGCGGTCAGCAGGGTGACGGGCTCGGGGCGGCCCTCGCGCAGGGTGGGCAGCAGCACCGCGTCGCTGTCGTCGGCCAGGCACTCGCGGCCCATCAGGGACTGCATGGCGACCGGGCCGAGTTCCAGGTAGGTGCCGACGCCGTCGGCCTCCAGGGTGCGCATGCCGTCCAGGAAGCGGACGGCGCCGCGGACATGGCGTCCCCAGTACTCCGGGGTGCGGAGTTCGTCCGGGTCCGCGAGCCGGCCGTCGAGGCAGTTGATGACCGGGAGGCGCGGCGGGTGGAACTCCAGTTCCCGGACGGCGGCCACGAAGCGGTCCAGGATCGGCTCCATGTGGGCGGAGTGGAACGCCCGCCCGAAGGACATCCGGTGGGTCCGCCGGCCGGCGGCCTGCCACTCGTCGCCGATCCGTGCGACGAGTTCCTCGTCACCGGAGATGACGACCTGCCGCGGGCCGTTGACCAGGGCGACGTCCACCGTGCCGGAGCGGCCCCGCAGCGAGACGCGGACCTCCTCCTCGGACGCCTCGATCGCGACCATGGTGCCGCCGGGCGGTGTCTGCTGGAGCAGCCGGCCCCGGGTGGTGACGAAGGCCGCCGCGTCCGCCAGGCTGAGCATGCCCGTCACATGGAGCAGGGCGGAGTCGCCGTTGGAGCCGCCGAAGACGACGTCGGGGCGGATTCCCCAGTGCTCGATCAGCCGGTAGAGGGCGACCTCGAGGGCGAACACCGCCGGGTGCCCGTACTCGGCCTGGGCCAGCAGCGCGGCTTCCGGGCTGCCCTCGGCCGCGAAGACGATGTCCTTGATCGGCCGGCTCAGGTGCCGGTCCAGGGCGGCGCAGGCCTCGTCGAAGGCCTTCGCGTAGAACGGGAAGGCGTCGTACAGTTCGCGGCCCATGCCGAGGCGCTGGCTGCCCTGGAAGGTGAACAGGAAGGCCAGTCCGCTGTCCCGGCGCTCGCCCCGGACGACTCCGGGCGCCGGTTCCCCGGCCGCCAGCGCGGCGAGCCCGGACAGCAGCTCGGCCCGGTCCTGGGCCAGCACGACGGCCCGGTGCTCGAACCCGGGGCGGTGGCGCAGCAGGGAGTACGCCGTGTCGACCAGGTCGAGTCCGGGGCGCTCGGTGACAAAGGTGTGCAGCCGCTCGGCCTGGGCGCGCAGCGCCTCGGGGGTACGGGCGGACAGCACCCAGGGCAGCAGTCCGTGCGGCGGGCGTGCGGCGGCCTCCGGCTGCTCGGGCTCGGTGGCCTGTTCGAGGATGACATGGGCGTTGGTGCCGCTCAGCCCGAAGGAGGAGACGGCCGCACGGCGCGGCCGGTCGATCTCGGGCCAGTCCCGCCGCTCGGTCAGCAGCTCCACCGCGCCCGCGGACCAGTCGACGTGCGAGGTCGGCTGATTGATGTGCAGGGTCTTGGGCAGCACGCCGTTCCGGAGCGCCATCACCATCTTGATGACACCGCCGACACCGGCCGCGGCCTGGGCATGGCCGATGTTCGACTTCAACGAGCCGAGGAACAGCGGCTGTTCGGCCGTACGCTCCTGCCCGTACGTCGCGAGCAGCGCCTGCGCCTCGATCGGGTCACCCAGACGCGTACCCGTGCCATGCGCCTCGACGGCGTCGACATCCGCGGCGCCCAGCCGGGCATCGGCCAGTGCCTGCCGGATCACCCGCTGCTGCGACGGCCCGTTGGGCGCCGTAAGACCGTTGCTCGCACCGTCCTGGTTGACGGCACTGCCCCGGACGACGGCCAGCACCGGATGCCCGTTCTTGAGAGCATCCGACAGCCGCTCGACCAGCAGGACGCCGACGCCCTCGCCGAAGCCGGTGCCGTCCGCACTCTCGTCGAACGCCTTGCAGCGGCCGTCCGCGGACAGCCCGCGCTGCCGGCTGAAGTCCAGGAAGGACGCCGTGGACGACATGACGGTGACACCTCCGGCCAGCGCCATCCGGCACTCGCCGCGCCGCAGCGCCTGCACCGCCAGATGCAGTGCCACCAGCGACGACGAACACGCCGTGTCGACGGTGAGCGTGGGCCCTTCCAGGCCCAGGGTGTAGGCGATGCGCCCGGCCCCGATGCTGCCCGCGGTACCGGTGCCGAGGTGGCCCTCCAGGTCCTCGGGAACACCGGATATGTGCACGGCGTAGTCGTGGTACATCAGGCCCATGTAGACGCCGGTACGGCTGCCCCGCAGCGAGGCCGGGTCGATCCCCGCCCGCTCGATCGCCTCCCACGACGTCTCCAGCAACAACCGCTGCTGCGGATCCATGGCAAGCGCCTCACGCGGCGAGATACCGAAGAACCCGGCATCGAACTCCGCCGCGTCGTGCAGGAAGCCACCCTCCCGCGTGTAGACCTTCCCCCGCACCCCCGGATCAGGGTCGTACAACCCCTCCAGATCCCAGCCACGATCCGTCGGGAAACCCGACACACCATCGGAACCCGTGGCCACCAACCGCCACAGCTCCTCCGGGGAGCGCACCCCGCCGGGGAAGCGGCAGCCCATGCCCACGACGGCGATCGGCTCGTGCGCCTTCGCGTCGACATCGCTGAGCCTCTGGTTCGCCTGCCGCAGCTCGGCCGTCATCCGCTTCAGGTACTCGAGGAGTTTTTCCTGCTCTGCCATCGCCTTGTGCAACGCCTTTCAACATTCACAGTCAGGTGGTCCGGGGGCCGGTCGGGGTCAGACGGAACCGAATTCCTTGTCGATGAGTCCGAGCAGTTCGTCCGCTGTGGCCGAGGCGATCTCCTGGTCGATGTCCGCCGTGCCGCCGCTGCCGCCGCCGCTTCCCGCGACCTTCGTCGCGAGGGCGCGCAGCCGGGACGACACCTGGTCCGGATCCGGGAGCCGGGACAGGGAGGAGAGCAGGGCCGACTCCAGGCGGTCGAGTTCTTGCAGCACGGCAACCGGGTCGAAGGCCGGCCCGTCGGCGGAGGGTGTGGCGAAGAGCTGTCCGCCGAGGTGTTCGGCCAGGGCCGCCGGGGTGGGGTGGTCGAACACCACGGTCGGCGGGAGCTTCACACCGGTCGCCGCGGCCAGCTGGTTGCGCAGCTGGACCGCGGTGAGCGAGTCGAAGCCCAGCTCCTTGAAGGCACGCTCGGCCGGTACCGAACCGGTGGTGGAGTGGCCCAGCACCGCGGCGACATGGCTGCGGACGAGGTCCAGCAGGCCTGCCTGGCGCTCCTCCTCGGGCAGTGCCAGCAGACGCTCGCGGGCGGATGCGGTACCCGCCTCCGCAGCGTGCGTCCCCGTGTTCCCCGTGCGCCGCACCTCGTGCCACAGCACCGGAGGTACGTCCTGACGGCGCAGCGCCGCGTGGTCGAGGCGGATCGGCACCAGCACGGGCTCGCCGGCCCGCCGGGCGGCGTCGAAGAGGGCCAGCGCCTCACCGGACGACAGGCCGAGGACGCCGGAACGTCCCGTCCGCTCCCGCTCCGCCTCCGACAGCGACGCGGTCAGCTCGCTCCGCTCGCTCCACAGTCCCCACGGCAGGGACTGCGCGGGCAGTCCGTTCGCGGCCCGGTGGGCGGCGAGCGCGTCCAGGAACACGTTGGCCGCCGCGTAGTTGCCCTGCCCGGGGCTGCCGAGGACGCCGGCCGCCGAGGAGAAGAGGACGAAGGTGTGCAGGGGGTGGTTGCGGGTGAGGTCGTGGAGGTTGAGGGCCGCGTCGATCTTCGGACGCAGGACCCGCTCCAGCTGCTCGGGTGTCAGCCCGGTCACGACCGCGTCGTCCAGCACACCGGCCGCGTGGATCACGGCGGTCAGCGGACGCTCCTGCGGTATCGCCGCCAGCACAGCCGCCAAGGCATCACGATCGGCCGCATCACACGCGGCAACCGACACCCGCGCCCCCAACCCCGACAGTTCCCGGGTCAACTCCCGTGTACCAGGCGCCTGTTCACCGCGTCGGCTGGTCAGCAGCAGGTCCCTGACCCCGTGCTCGACCACCAGGTGCCGGGCCACCAACGCACCCACCGTCCCGGTACCACCCGTGACCAGCACCGTGCCCCCACCAAAGGCCGGGGCAGCGGAGGGCTGCGCAGTGTGCCGTACCAGACGCGGCACGAACACCACCCCGTCCCGCACCGCCAGCTGCGACTCACCACCACCAGCCAGAGCCGCCGCCAGCGCCTCGTCCGCACCGTCCACCAGCCACACCCGCTCCGGATGCTCCCGCTGCGCCGACCGCACCAGACCCCACACCGGAGCACACACCAGATCCGTCACGTCCTCACCCGGCCGCACCGCCACCGCACCCCGGGTGGCGAACACCAACCGCGAAGACGCCAACCGCTCATCCCCCAGGAACTCCTGAAGCAGAGACAGGGCCTGACGTGTCACCTCACGCGCGTTCTCCGCCGAGACAGCACCTCCGGCGAACGGCGCGACCACCACATCCGGAACCGACTCACCCAGAGCGCCCAGGTCGAGATCGGTGCCCAGGACGTGGTAGTGGTCCGTGGTCGTCCGTACGGTTCCGCCGGGTGTCGGCTGCCACTCCAGCCGGTACAGGGCCTCCTGTCCGGCGGCTCGCAGCTGCTCCGCGCTGACCGGTCGCAGGGTCAGCGACTCGACGGACACGACGGTCCGCCCGGCGGTGTCCGTCGCCGTCAGGGACACGGTGTCGTCACCGTCGCCGCCCGCGGTCAACCGCACCCGCAGAGCCGTAGCACCGGTCGACACCAGTGACACACCCGTCCACGAGAACGGCAACCGCGGCTCCCCGACCCCCTCCGCATCCGGATCGATCAACACCAGCGAGTGCAACGCCGCATCCAACAACGCCGGATGCACCGCAAACCCCTCGCCCACGCCCTGCCCCAGCTCGACCTCCGCGAACACCTCACCAGGCCGACGCCACACCGCCCGCACACCCTGGAACAACGGCCCATAGTCATAACCAGCCGCCGCGAACTCCCCGTACAGCCCGGAGACATCCACCCTCTCCGCATCCGCCGGCGGCCAGGCGGGCATGGCCGTGAGCGCTGCGCCGTCCGAGGGCGTGGCTACGACGCCGCGTGCGTGAACGGTCCATGCGTCACCGGAGCCGGTGGCGGAGCGCACGACGACTTCCCGGCGGCCGGACTCGTCCGCCCCGGCCACGCTGACATGCAGCCGTATGTCGGCGTCGTCCGGCAGCAGCAACGGCGCTTCCAGCACCAGCTCTTCCACGGTCCCCGCACCGATCTGCGCACCGGCCCGTGCCGCCATCTCCACGAAGGCCGTGCCGGGCAGGAGCGCGGTGCCGAACACGGCGTGCTCGGCGAGCCAGGGGTGCGACTTCAGCGACACCGACCCCGTCAGCACCACACCATCGGAGTCCGGCACCGGCACGATCGCGCCCAGCAGCCCGTGCCCGAGCCCCTCCAGCCCCAGGCCGGCCGCGTCCGTCACCTGCGCCCGCACCGGCTCCAGCCAGTACCGCTCGCGCTGGAAGGCATACGTCGGCAGGTCCACATGGCGGGCCGGACCGTCGAAGAACGTCGTCCAGTCGACCGTGACACCCGCCGCGAAGGCCTCGCCCAGGGAGAGGAGCATGCGCCGCTGTTCGTCTTCGTTGCGTCGCAGCGTCCCCAGGACCACAGCAGAAGCGTCGGCTTCCTCGACACTCTCCTCCACCGACGCCGTCAACACCGGATGCGCACTCGCCTCGACAAACACATCAAAACCGTCCGCGAGCAACGCCCGCGTCGCACCGTGGAAGTTCACCGTCTCGCGCAGGTTCGTGTACCAGTACCCGGCATCCAGCCCGGCACCGTCCACCACGCCACCGGTCACGGCCGAATAGAACGGCACCTCACCCTGACGCGGAGACACCGGAGCGAGCAGCTCCAACAACTCCTGCTCGATCTCCTCCACATGGGCCGAATGCGAGGCATAGTCCACGGGGATCCGGCGGGCCCGCACCCCGTCCGCCTCACACGCCGCCAACAGGCCATCCAGAGCCGCGACATCACCCGAAACCACCGTCGACAACGGCCCGTTCACCGCCGCCACCCACAACCCCTCACCCAACCGCGAGCGCACATCCTCGACCGGCAGAGCAACCGACACCATGCCACCCCGCCCCGCCAACACACCCAACGCCCGGCTCCGCAACGCGACAACCCGCGCCGCGTCCTCCAGCGACAAAACCCCCGCCACACACGCAGCCGCAATCTCACCCTGCGAATGCCCCACCACAGCAGCCGGCTCCACCCCACACGACCGCCACAACTCCGCCAACGACACCATCACAGCCCACAACACCGGCTGCACCACATCCACCCGATCAAAACCAGGCGCCCCCACCTCACCCAACACCACCGACGACAACGACCAATCAACAAACGGCCCCAACGCCGCCTCACACTCCACCATCCGCCCACGAAACACCGACGACGACTCCCACAACCCCGCCGCCATCCCCACCCACTGCGACCCCTGACCCGGAAACACAAACACCACCCGACGACCACCCACACCCACACCACTCACCACACCAGAACCCACCCCACCCGACACCAACACACCCAGCTGGGAAAGGAGTTCATCCCGGCCACCCGCCACCACCACAGCCCGGTGGTCATGTGCGGTTCGACCGGTCAGGAGGGAGTGAGCCGTGTCGACCAGGTCGAGTTCGGGGCGCTCGGTGACAAAGGTGTGCAGCCGCTCGGCCTGGGCGCGCAGCGCCTGCGGTGTACGGGCGGACACCACCCAGGGCAGCAGCCCGTGCGGCGGTCGTGCGCCGGCCTCCAGCTGTTCGGGCTCGGTGGCCTGCTCCAGAACGACATGGGCGTTGGTGCCGCTGGCGCCGAAGGCGGAGACACCGGCGCGCCGGGGCCGGTCGACCTCGGGCCACTTCCGCTCCTCGGTCAGCAGTTCCACCGCACCGGCCGACCAGTCGACGTGCGAGGACGGCTGATCCACGTGCAGGGTCTTCGGCAGCACACCGTTCCGGAGCGCCATCACCATCTTGATGACACCGCCGACACCGGCAGCGGCCTGGGCATGGCCGATGTTCGACTTCAACGACCCCAGATACAGCGGCTGTTCATTCGTGCGCTCCTGCCCGTACGTCGCGAGCAGCGCCTGCGCCTCGATCGGGTCACCCAGACGCGTACCCGTGCCATGCGCCTCGACGGCGTCGACATCCGCGGCGCCCAGCCGGGCATCGGCCAGTGCCTGCCGGATCACCCGCTGCTGCGACGGCCCGTTCGGCGCCGTCAGACCGTTGCTCGCACCGTCCTGGTTGACCGCGCTCCCCCGGACGACGGCCAGGACAGGGTGTCCAAGCTTGAGGGCATCCGACAGCCGCTCCACGACCAGCACGCCCACGCCCTCGGCCCACCCGGTGCCGTCCGCGCCCTCCGCGAACGCCTTGCAGCGGCCGTCCGCGGACATACCGCGCTGGCGGCTGAACTCCACGAACAGACCCGGTGACGCCATCACCGTGACACCACCGGCCAGCGCCATCCGGCACTCGCCACGCCGCAGCGCCTGCACCGCCAGATGCAGCGCCACCAGCGACGACGAACACGCCGTGTCCACCGTGACCGCCGGGCCTTCGAGGCCGAACGTGTACGACAGCCGGCCGGCCGCGATGCTGCCAGCGCTGCCGTTGAGCAGGTAGCCCTCGAGTTCCTCGGGGGCCTTGCCCTCACGGGAGCCGTAGTCGTGGTACATCAGGCCCATGTAGACGCCGGTACGGCTGCCGCGCAGCGAGGCCGGGTCGATGCCCGCCCGCTCGATCGCCTCCCACGACGTCTCCAGCAGCAACCGCTGCTGCGGGTCGGTGGCGAGGGCCTCGCGCGGGGAGATACCGAAGAACTCCGCGTCGAACTCGGCCGCGTCGTAGAGGAAGCCGCCCGAGCGCGAGTACGACTTCCCCACCGCGTCCGGGTCCGGGTCGTACAGCCCCTCGACGTCCCAGCCCCGGTCCGTCGGCCAGGACGACACGGCGTCACCCGCCGAGGCGACCAAACGCCACAGATCCTCCGGCGACCTCACCCCGCCCGGGAACCGGCACCCCATCCCCACGATCGCCACCGGCTCGTGGGCGTCGTCCTGCATCTGACGCAGACGCTCACGGGTGTCGTGCAGCTCCGCGGCCGCCTGCTTGAGGTACGAGCGCAGCTTGTCCTCGGTGTTCACTCTCTCCCCCTACTTCAGGTCATGAAGGTCCGTCGCCTGCTGAGCTGTCAGATGCCTTTGTCGAGGAAGTCGAACAGCTCGTCGTCACTGGCCGCGTCGAACCGTTCCACGCCGGAGGGTTCGTCGGGCGTCGCCGGCCGGGCGTCGAGGTGCTTGGCGACGAGTTGCTGCATCCGGCTCAGCACGCGTTCGCGTGCCTGCTCGTCGGGGGCCAGGGTGGCGAGCGCGGACTCCAGATCGTCGAGTTCGCTGAGCACCCGGTCCGTCAACGACTCCTCTTCCGGACGCAGTTCGCCCCACAAGTGCTCCGCGAGCGCGGCCGGTGTCGGATAGTCGAAGGCGAGCGTGGCGGAGAGACGCAGACCGGTGGCCCGCATCAGCCGGTTGCGGAGTTCCACCGCGCCGAGCGAGTCGAAGCCCAGCTCCTTGAAGGTCTGGTGCGACTTCACCGCGGTGGCCGTGGTGTGGCCGAGGACCCCGGCGGCCTGCGCACAGACCAGGTCGCGCAGTTCCTCGGTCCGCTCCGCCTCGGGCATGGCCGCCAGGCGGTCGGCCAGGGTGGCGGTGTCCGTGACCGGGCCGTGGCCGACCGTCGCCGACGGGTCCGCCGTGGCCGTCGCACGGTGGGCGGGCCTGCGGACCAGTTCGTGCAGGATGGCCGGCAGGGTGCCCGCGGCGGCCTGCTCGCGCAGGCTCGCCTCGTTCAGCAGGGCGGGCAGGACGAAGGCCTCCCCGGTGCGTATGGCCTCGTCGAACAGATCGAGTCCCTGCTCGGAGGTCATCTCCGCGAGGCCGAGCTGTGCGATGCGCCGCATGGCGATCGCGTCCAGGTGTTCCGTCATCTCGCTGCGTTCGGCCCAGAAGCCCCAGCCGAGTGCGGTGCCGGGCAGTCCGTGGGCGGCCCGGTGGGCGGCGAGCGCTTCGAGGAACACATTGGCCGCCGCGTAGTGCGCCTGGCCGGAGCTGCCGAAGGTGGCCGCGGCTCCCGAGAACAGGATGAAAGCCTGGAGCGGGTGGTTTCGGGTGAGGTCGTGGAGGTTGAGGGCCGCGTCGATCTTCGGACGCAGGACCCGCTCCAGCTGCTCGGGGGTCAACCCGGTCACCACCGCGTCGTCCAGCACACCAGCTGCATGGATCACCGCGGTCAGCGGACGCTCCTGCGGTATCGCCGCCAGCACAGGCGCCAAGGCATCACGATCGGCCGCATCACACGCGGCAACCGACACCCGCGCCCCCAACCCCGACAGTTCCCGGGTCAACTCCTGTGTGCCAGGCGCCTGTTCACCGCGTCGACTGGTCAGCAGCAGATCCCTGACCCCGTGCTCGACCACCAGATGCCGGGCCACCAACGCACCCACCGTCCCGGTACCACCGGTGACCAGCACCGTGCCCCCACCCATGGCCGGGGCAGCGGACGGCTGCGGGGTGTGCCGTACCAGACGCGGCACGAACACCACCCCGTCCCGCACCGCCAGCTGCGACTCACCACCACAGGCCAAACGCGCCGCCAGCGCCTCGTCCGCACCGTCCACCAGCCACACCCGCTCCGGATGCTCCCGCTGCGCCGACCGCACCAGACCCCACACCGGCGCACACACCAGATCCGTCACGTCCTCACCCGGCCGCACCGCCACCGCACCCCGGGTGGCGAACACCAACCGCGAAGACACCAATCGCTCATCCGCCAGGAACTCCTGAATCAGAGTCAGAGCACGCTGCGTGGCCGCACGCGCCTCCCCCGCCGAGACAGCACCCCCCGCGAACGGCGCGACCACCACCTCCGGAACCGACTCGCCCAGCACGCCCAGATCGAGGTCAGGTGTCAGTACGACCCAAGCGCCGTCGGCCAGCTGCTCCGGGGCCGGCTGGATCTGGCGCCATTCCAGCCGGTGGATGCCCTGCTGGCGACCGACGCGCAACTGCTCGGCGCTCACGATGCGCAGTACCAGCGACTCGACCGAGACCACCGTCCGGCCGTCCGGGTCCGTCGCCGTCAGGGACACGGTGTCGTCACCGTCGCCGCCCGCGGTCAACCGCACCCGCAGAGCCGTGGCACCGGTAGACGCCAGCGACACACCCGTCCACGAGAACGGCAACCGCGGCTCCCCGACCCCCTCCGCATCCGGATCGATCAACACCAGCGAGTGCAACGCCGCATCCAACAGCGCCGGATGTACCGCGAACCCCTCGCCCACGCCCTGCCCCAGCTCGACCTCCGCGAACACCTCACCAGGCCGACGCCATACCGCCCGCACACCCTGGAACAACGGCCCATAGTCATAACCAGCCGCCGCGAACTCCCCGTACAGCCCGGAGACATCCACCCTCTCCGCATCCACCGGCGGCCAGGCGGCGGGCTGGAGGCCGGGGGCCTCGGCTGACGCGGGGGCCAGGACGGCCCGGGCGTGCACGGTCCACTCCTCGTCGGAGCGGGAGCGCACCACCAGCGTCCGGCAGCCGGACTCGTCCGCACCGGCCACACTCACGTGAAGCCCTGTCTCGCCCTGGTCCGGCACCAACAGCGGTGCTTCGATGACCAGTTCGCGAATCACCGGCGTACCGGCTTCCGCACCGGCCCGTGCCGCCATCTCCACGAAGGCCGTGCCGGGCAGGAGCGCGGTGCCGAACACAGCGTGCTCGGCGAGCCAGGGATGCGACTTCAGCGACACCGACCCCGTCAGCACCACACCATCGGAGTCCGGCACCGGCACCAGCGCACCCAGCAGCCCATGCCCGAGCCCCTCCAGACCCAGGCCGGCCGCATCCGTCACCTGCGCCCGCACCGGCTCCAGCCAGTACCGCTCGCGCTGGAAGGCGTACGTCGGCAGCTCCCACGGCTCCACCGGCCGCCCACCCACCGGCCACCGCACATCAAGCCCCGCAACAAACGCCTCAGCCAACGACATCACAAAGCGCCGCTGTTCGTCTTCGTTGCGTCGCAGCGTCCCCAGGACCACAGCAGAAGCGTCGGCTTCCTCGACACTCTCCTCCACCGACGCCGTCAACACCGGATGCGCACTCGCCTCGACAAACACATCAAAGCCGTCCGCGAGCAACGCCCGCGTCGCGCCGTGGAAGTCCACTGTTTCGCGGAGGTTCGTGTACCAGTACCCGGCATCCAGCCCGGGACCGTCCACCACGCCACGCGTCACCGCCGAATAGAACGGCACCTCACCCTGACGCGGAGACACCGGAGCGAGCAGCTCCAACAACTCCTGCTCGATCTCCTCCACATGGGCCGAATGCGAGGCATAGTCCACCGGGATACGGCGGGCCCGCACCCCCTCCGCCTCACACGCCGCCAACAGGCCATCCAGAGCCGCGACGTCACCGGAAACCACCGTCGACAACGGCCCGTTCACCGCCGCCACCCACAACCCCTCGCCCAGCCGCGAGCGGACGTCATCGACCGGCAGAGCAACCGACACCATGCCACCCCGCCCCGCCAGCACACCCAACGCCTTGCTCCGCAGAGCAACGACGCGGGCCGCGTCCTCCAGCGACAGAATCCCCGCCACACACGCAGCCGCAATCTCACCCTGCGAATGCCCCACCACAGCCGCCGGCTCCACCCCACACGACCGCCACAACTCCGCCAACGACACCATCACAGCCCACAACACCGGCTGCACCACATCCACCCGATCAAAACCAGGCGCCCCCACCTCACCCAACACCACCGACGACAACGACCAATCAACAAACGGCCCCAACGCCGCCTCACACTCCACCATCCGCCCACGAAACACCGACGACGACTCCCACAACCCCGCCGCCATCCCCACCCACTGCGACCCCTGCCCCGGAAACACAAACACCACCCGACCACCACCCACACCCACACCACTCACCACACCAGAACCCACCCCACCCGACACCAACGACCCCAAACCAGCAAGCAGTTCATCCCGCTCACCAGCCACCACCACAGCCCGATGCTCGAACACCGACCGCGCAGACACCAGCGCAGCCCCCACACCCGCCAGATCCAACCCCTCACGCCCCGCCACAAACGCCCGCAACACATCAGCCTGCGCCCGCAACGCCTCCGCACTCCGACCCGACACCACCCACGGCACCACGCCGAGTCCGGGCTCTTCGGGGGCACGGTGTTCCACCGCGGGCGGCTGCTCGATCACGACGTGCGCGTTGGTACCGCCCACTCCGAAGGCGGAGACACCGGCGCGTCGGGGCCGGTCGACCTCGGGCCAGTCCCGCTCCTCGGTCAGCAGCTCCACCGCACCGGCCGACCAGTCCACATGCGATGACGGCTCATCCACATGCAGCGTCTTCGGCAGCACACCGTGCCGCAGCGCCATCACCATCTTGATGACACCACCCACACCGGCGGCAGCCTGCGCATGCCCGATGTTCGACTTCAACGAGCCCAGGAACAACGGGGACTGGTCGCCACGCCCCTGGCCATATGTGGCCAGCAGCGCCTGCGCCTCGATCGGGTCACCCAGGCGCGTGCCCGTACCGTGTCCCTCCACCACATCGACGTCGGCCGTACCGAGCCGGGCATCGGCCAGCGCCTGCCGGATCACCCGCTGCTGCGACAACCCGTTCGGCGCCGTCAGCCCATTGCTCGCACCGTCCTGGTTGACCGCACTCCCCCGGACGACGGCCAGCACCGGATGCCCGTTCTTGAGGGCATCCGACAGCCGCTCCACCACCAGCACACCCACACCCTCGGCCCAGCCGGTGCCGTCCGCGGCCTCGGCGAACGCCTTGCAGCGGCCGTCCTCCGACAACCCGCGCTGGCGGCTGAACTCGATGAAGGGTCCGGGAGTCGGCATGACGGTCACGCCGCCGGCCAGGGCCAGTGAGCACTCGCCGCTGCGCAGCGCCCGTACCGCGAGGTGAAGGGTGACGAGGGAGGAGGAGCAGCCCGTGTCGACGGTGACCGCCGGGCCCTCCAGGCCGTAGGTGTACGACAGCCGGCCCGAGACCACGCTTCCGGTGGTGCCGGTCAGGATGTGGCCTTCCGTCTCGGCCGTGCCCTGGTGCAGTCGGTGGCCGTAGTCCTGGACCATGGCGCCGACGTAGACGCCGGTACGGCTGCCCCGCAGCGAGGCCGGGTCGATCCCCGCCCGCTCGATCGCCTCCCACGACGTCTCCAGCAACAAGCGCTGCTGCGGATCCATGGCGAGCGCCTCACGTGGCGAGATACCGAAGAACCCGGCATCGAACTCGGCGGCGTCGTAGAGGAAGCCACCGGACCGTGTGTACGACTTCCCCACCGCGTCCGGGTCCGGATCGAACAGGGCGTCCAGGTCCCAGCCGCGGTCCACCGGGAATCCGGACACCGCGTCCGACCCGGACATCACCAGCCGCCACAGGTCCTCCGGCGACCTGACCTCGCCCGGGAACCGGCACCCGATCCCCACGATCGCCACCGGCTCCGCCTCGGTGTCGGAGCCGCCGCCGGACACCACCAGCAGGGACTCCTCCTCCACCGCCGACACACCCAGCAGCTGCGCCCGTACGAACCGCGCCAGCTCACTGGCCGTCGGGTGGTCGAACACCACCGTGCTCGCCAGCCGCAGCCCCGTCACCGCGTTCAGACGGTTCCGCAGCTGCACCGCCATCATCGAGTCGAAGCCCAGCTCACGGAACGCGCGGTCCGGAGCGACGGGATCGGTGGTGTTGTGGCCGAGTGCCGCCGCGGCCTCCGCGCGGACCAGGTCGAGTACGGCCAGGTACTGCTCCGCCTCGGTCAGGCCGTCGAGCAGCGCCGACGGGGCCGCGCCCTGTGCCGCGCCGTCGGTCTCCTCCTTCAGCACCGCCTGCACCTCGGGCAGGTCCGAGAGCAGCGGGGCGTGCCGTACGGCGGTGAACTGGGGGGCGAAGACCTCCCAGTCGATGTCGGCGACGATCCGCGTCGGCTCGGTGGCCGCTGTGGCGGGCGCCAGTGCGGCGACCGCCTGGTCCGGGTTCATGACCCGTACGCCACGGCTGAGGATCCGGTCGCCGACCTCGCCGTCGGCCATGCCACCGCCGCCCCAGAGGCCCCAGGCCACCGACAGCGCGGTCCGTCCCCGGGACCGGCGGGCCTGCGCGAGCGCGTCGAGGTGGGCGTTGGCCGCCGCGTAGGCGCCCTGTCCGCCGCCGCCCCAGATGCCGGCGCCGGAGGAGAAGAGGACGAACGCGTCGAGGTCGGTGTCCCGGAAGACGTCGTCGAGGTGGTGGGCGCCGCGCACCTTGGCGGAGGTGAGCCGGGCCAGCAGGTCCAGGCCCGTCTCGGCCAGCGGCGCGGAGTCGGTCGTACCGGCGGCGTGGATGACCGCGCGGACGGGCTCGCCGTCGGCGGCGACCGATGCGACGAGTCCGGCCAGCGCCTCCCGGTCCGCGACGTCACAGGCCGCGAGGGTGACCCGGGCGCCGAGGGCCGTCAGCTCGGCCTCCAGCTCCCGGGCGCCGGGCGCGGAGCCGCCCTGCCTGCTGGTGAGGACGAGGTGGTCGGCGCCGTTGGCCGCCAGCCAGCGGGCGAACCGGCCGCCGACGGCACCGGTGCCACCGGTGATCAGGACCGTGCCGCGCGGCTGCCAGCCGGGGCGGCCGTGCAGCGCCTTGCGGGCCACCCGCACCAGGCGCCGGGCGAAGCTCCCGGACGGGCGGAGCGCGAGCTGGTCCTCGCCCTGCGCACCGGCGAGCGTGCCGCACAGCCGGTGCAGCGTCTGCGGGTCGGGGGCCCCCGGCAGGTCGATCAGGCCGCCCCAGCGGTCGGAGTGCTCCAGCCCGGCGACCAGTCCGAGCCCCCACACCTGCGCCTGCTCGGGACGTGCGTCCGTGTCCGCGTCGGAGACCCGCACGGCACCACGGGTGGCACACCACAGGGGCGCGCGTACGGCGGCGTCGCCGAGGGCCTGGATCAGCAGCAGCGTGCCGGCGGGTCCGGCGGTCAGTGCCGGCTGGTCCGGGCGCGGGGTCTCGTCCAGGGCCAGCAGGGACAGCACACCGGCCGGTTCGGCACCGTCGAGCGTGGCGAGCGCCTCGGTGATGCGCCGGGCCAGCGGTTCCCGGTCGCAGTCCGCTTCCACGGCGAGCCGGATCACGCGGGCACCGGCGGACACCAGAGTGTCTTCCACCGCGTCGGCCCACGGGTGGGCGGAGGCGCCGTCCGGTACGGCGAGCAGCCAGGCGCCGGTCAGCGCCGCCGACCGCGCCTCGGGCACCGGCTTCCAGTCGACGCGGTAGTGCCAGGCGTCCGCCTCGGAGCGCTCCCGGCTGTCACGGCGCCACGGGCCGAGCAGGCCGATGACGTCCTCCAGCCGGGCGGTGTCGTCCACCCCGAGCAGGTCGGCGAGTTCGCTCTGGTCCGCGCTGTCGACGGCCGCCCAGAACCGGTTCTCCTCCGGGTCGGCGGCACTGTCGGACGGTGTGGCACTCGTCCCGTCGAGCCAGTACCGCTCGTGCTGGAAGGCATACGTCGGCAGCTCCCACGGCTCCACCGGCCGCCCACCCACCGGCCACCGCACATCAAGCCCAGCAACAAACGCCTCAGCCAACGACATCACAAAGCGCCGCTGTTCGTCTTCGTTGCGTCGCAGCGTCCCCAGGACCACAGCAGAAACGTCGGCTTCCTCGACACTCTCCTCCACCGACGCCGTCAACACCGGATGCGCACTCGCCTCGACAAACACATCGAAACCGTCCGCGAGCAACGCCCGCGTCGCACCATGGAAGTCCACCGTCTCGCGGAGGTTCGTGTACCAGTACCCGGCATCCAGCCCAGCACCATCCACCACACCACCCGTCACCGCCGAATAGAACGGCACCCCACCCGCACGCGGAGACACCGGAGCGAGCAGCTCCAACAACTCCTGCTCGATCTCCTCCACATGAGCTGAATGCGAGGCATAGTCCACCGGAATCCGGCGGGCCCGCACCCCCTCCGCCTCACACGCCGCCAACAGGCCATCCAGAGCCGCGACATCACCCGAAACCACCGTCGACAGCGGCCCGTTCACCGCGGCCACCCACAACCCCTCACCCAGCCGCGAGCGGACGTCATCGACTGGCAGAGCAACCGACACCATGCCACCCCGCCCTGCCAGCACACCCAACGCCCGGCTCCGCAGAGCAACGACGCGGGCCGCGTCCTCCAGCGACAAAACCCCCGCCACACACGCAGCCGCAATCTCACCCTGCGAATGCCCCACCACAGCCGCCGGCTCCACCCCACACGACCGCCACAACTCCGCCAACGACACCATCACAGCCCACAACACCGGCTGCACCACATCCACCCGATCAAAACCAGGCGCCCCCACCTCACCCAACACCACCGACGACAACGACCAATCAACAAACGGCCCCAACGCCGCCTCACACTCCACCATCCGCCCACGAAACACCGACGACGACTCCCACAACCCCGCCGCCATCCCCACCCACTGCGACCCCTGACCCGGAAACACAAACACCACCCGACGACCATCCACACCCACACCACTCACCACACCAGAACCCACCCCACCCGACACCAACACGCCCAGCTGAGAAAGGAGTTCATCCCGCTCACCGGCCACCACCACAGCCCGATGCTCGAACACCGACCGCGCAGACACCAGCGCAGCCCCCACACCCGCCAGATCCAACCCCTCACGCCCCGCCACAAACGCCCGCAACACATCAGCCTGCGCCCGCAACGCCTCCGCACTCCGACCCGACACCACCCACGGCACCGGTCCGGTGACATGGGAAGCCGGTTCCACGTCGGCGGACGTCTCCGCAGGCACCTGCTCGATCACCACGTGAGCGTTGGTGCCGCTCATACCGAAGGAGGAGACCGCCGCACGGCGCGGCCGGCCGACCTCGGGCCACTCCCGCTCCTCGGTCAGCAGCTCCACCGCACCGGCCGACCAGTCCACATGCGATGACGGCGCATCGACATGCAGGGTCTTCGGCAGCACACCATGCCGCAGCGCCATCACCATCTTGATGACACCACCCACACCCGCAGCAGCCTGCGCATGCCCGATGTTCGACTTCAACGAGCCCAGATACAGCGGCTGTTCGGCCGGACGCTCCTGCCCATACGTCGCGATCAGCGCCTGCGCCTCGATCGGGTCACCCAGACGCGTGCCGGTGCCATGCGCCTCGACCGCGTCGACATCCGCCGCACCCAGCCGGGCGTCCGCCAGCGCCTGCCGGATCACCCGCTGCTGCGACAACCCGTTCGGCGCCGTCAGCCCATTGCTCGCACCGTCCTGATTGACCGCACTCCCCCGCACCACAGCCAACACCGGATGCCCGAGCCGTACGGCGTCCGAGAGCCGCTCGACCACCAGCACACCCACACCCTCGGCCCAGCCGGTGCCGTCCGCGCCCTCCGCGAACGCCTTGCAGCGGCCGTCCTCCGACAGCCCGCGCTGGCGGCTGAACTCCACGAACAGACCCGGCGACGACATCACCGTGACACCGCCCGCCAGCGCCATCCGGCACTCGCCACGCCGCAGCGCCTGCACCGCCAGATGCAGCGCCACCAGCGACGACGAACACGCCGTGTCGACCGTGACCGCCGGGCCTTCGAGGCCGAACGTGTACGACAGCCGGCCGGCGGTGACGCTGCCATGGGTGCCGGTGAGCAGGTAGCCCTCGGTCTCGGAGCCGGCGTCGGCGAGGCGCGGGCCGTACTCCTGGACCATGGCGCCGACGTAGACCCCGGTGCTGCTGCCGCGCAGCGAGGCCGGGTCGATGCCCGCCCGCTCGAATGCCTCCCAGGACGTCTCCAGCAACAACCGCTGCTGCGGATCCATGGCGAGCGCCTCGCGCGGGGAGATGCCGAAGAACCCGGCATCGAACTCGGCGGCGTCGTAGAGGAAACCGCCCGAGCGCGAGTACGACTTGCCCACCGCTTCCGGGTTCGGGTCGTACAGCCCCTCGACGTCCCAGCCCCGGTCCGTCGGCCAGGACGACACGGCGTCGCCCGCCGAGGCGACCAAACGCCACAGATCCTCCGGCGACCTCACCCCGCCCGGGAACCGGCACCCCATGCCGACGATCGCCACCGGCTCGGCCTCGGTGTCGGAGCCGCCGCCGGACACCACCGGCAGGGACTCCTCGTCCACCACCGACACCCCGAGCAGCTCCGCCCGTACGAACCGCGCCAGCTCACCCGCCGTCGGATGGTCGAACACCACCGTGCTCGCCAGCCGCAGCCCCGTCACCGCGTTCAGACGGTTCCGCAGCTGCACCGCCATCATCGAGTCGAAGCCCAGCTCACGGAAGGAGGACTCGGTCGGGACGTCGTCGTTGTCGGTCGTGCCGAGCACGATGGCGACGTGGGTGCGGATCAGGTCCAGTGCCGCGTCCTGGCTCGCCTTCTCGCTCAGCGCGGCCCACTGGGCGCGCAGCGGGAGGTCCTCCTCGTCCGCCCCCGGGTCCTGCTCGGGCGCGAGGGACGGGGACGCGGGGGTGGCCGGTGCGGTGCGGGCGTCCGGTGCGTCCAGCCAGTAGCGGCGGCGCTGGAAGGCGTAGGTGGGCAGGTCGACGCGCTGGGCGCCGGTGCCGGTGAAGGCGGCGGACCAGTCGACGGCGATGCCCTGCACCGATGCCTCGGCCAGTGCGGTGAGCATGCGCTCCGGGCCGCCCTCGCCGCGGCGCAGGGAGCCGACCACGACGGGCGTGCCGCCGGTGTCCTCGACGGTCTCCTGGACGCTTGCCGCGAGAATCGGGTGCGGGCTCATCTCGATGAACGTGGTGTGCCCCGCCTCGGCGAGGGCGCGTACGGCGGGCTCGAAGCCGACGGTGCGCCGGGAGTTGCGGTACCAGTAGTCGGCGTCGAGTCCGGCGGTGTCCAGCCAGCGGCCCTCCACGGTGGAGTAGAACGGCACGCTTCCGGTCGTGGGGGTCACGGTGCCGAGCAGGTCCAGCAGCGGTTCGCGGATCCGCTCGACGTGGGCGGAGTGGCCGGCGCAGTCGATGGGGAGCAGGCGGACGCGGATGTCCTGGCTCTCGCAGTGGGCGATCAGCTCGTGCAGGGCCGGTACGTCTCCGGAGACGGTGACGGCGCGGGGGCCGTTGACGGCGGCGATGGACAGCTGGTCCGCCCAGGGGGCGAGCAGTTGTTCCACCTCGGCGGCGGGCAGCGCGACCGAGGCCATGCCGCCGGTGCCGGCGAGCAGGGCGAAGGCCTTGCTGCGCAGGGCGACGACGCGTGCCGCCTCGTCGAGGGGGAGGGCGCCGGCGATGTGTGCGGCGGCGATCTCGCCCTGCGAGTGGCCGATCACGGCGGCCGGCTGCACGCCGTACGAGCGCCACAGCTGTGCCAGGGAGACCATCACCGCGAACAGGACGGGGTGGACGACGTCGAGGCGGTCGAGGGACAGCTCGGGGTCGGTCTCGCTGCCGCCGCGCAGCACATGGGTGAGCGACCAGGGCACATGCGGGGCGAGTGCCTGTTCGCAGCGGGCGATGTGTTCGGCGAAGACCGGTGTGGTGTCCATGAGGTCGACGGCCATGCCGGCCCACTGCGAGCCCTGGCCGGGGAAGACGAAGACCGGTCCGGCGGTGCGGGTGGCGGTGCCCTCGGTCAGTCCGGTGGCGGGGCGGCCGGCCGCGAGGGCTTCGAGGCGGGTGCGGAAGTCGTCGGTGGTACGGCCCAGCAGGACGGCCCGGTGCGGGAAGGCGGTGCGGGTGGTGGCCAGCGAGTGGCCGATGTCGAGGGGGGACGTGCGGTCGTCCAGGGCGGCGAGGAGCGCCTCGGCCTGGCCGCGCAGGGCGCGCTCGCTCTTGGCGGAGACCGGCCAGGGTATCGGGCCGGTGGCACCGGTGTCGCCGTCGCTCTCGGTGTCAGTGTGCCAATCCTCCAGGACCACATGGCAGTTGGTGCCACCGACGCCGAAGGAGCTGACACCGGCGAGCAGCGGGCGGTCCTGCCGGGGCCAGGGACCGTTCTCGGTGCGGACGCGCAGCCGCAGTTCGTCCAGGGGTATCGCCGGGTTCGGGGTGGTGAAGTGCAGACTCGGGGGAAGCTCCCGGTTCTTGAGGGCGAGCGCGGTCTTGATGAGGCCGGCGATGCCGGCGGCGCCCTCCAGATGGCCGATGTTGGTCTTGACCGACCCGACGAGCAGGGGTTCGTCCGCGGGGCGGGCGGTGCCGAGGACCTCGCCGAGGGCGGCGGCCTCGATGGGGTCGCCGACCCGGGTACCGGTGCCGTGCAGTTCGACGTACTGGACGTCGGCGGGGCGTACGCCGGCGTTGGCGTAGGCGCGGCGCAGGAGTTCGGCCTGGGCCTCGCGGCTGGGGGTGGCGAAGCTGTCGCCGCCGCCGTCGTTGTTGACGGCGCTGCCGCGAATCACACAGTGGATGCGGTCGCCGTCGGCCACCGCGTCGGACAGCCGCTTGAGGACGACGAGTCCGCCGCCCTCGCCGCGGACGATGCCGTTGGCGCGGCTGTCGAAGGTGAAGCAGCGGCCGTCCGGGGAGAGGGCGCCGAACTCGGCGACCGTGAGGGCGCTTTCGGGGACGAGGTCGAGGTTGACGCCGCCGGCGAGGGCGACGCGGGACTCGCCGGTGCGCAGGCTCTCGCAGGCGAGGTGGACGGCGGTGAGCGAGGAGGACTGGCCGCTGTCCACGGTGAGGCTGGGTCCGCGCAGGCCCAGGACGTAGGACAGGCGGTTGGCGATGGCGCCGCGCTGGAGGCCGGTCAGGGTGTGCTGGGTGATGCCGGCGGTGCCGTTGCGGTGGGCGAGGGTGGCGTAGTCGTCCCAGATCGCTCCGACGAAGACGCCGGTGGAGCTGGCGCGCAGGGTCTCCGGCAGGATGCCGGCGTCCTCGAGGGCCTCCCAGCCGAGTTCCAGGGCGAGCCGCTGCTGCGGGTCCATCGCGACGGCCTCCCGCGGCGAGATGCCGAAGAAGGCGGGGTCGAACAGGTCGGCGCCGTCCAGGAAGCCGCCCCACCTGGCTCCCGCCCTGCCGGTGCCGTCCGTCTCGGGGCCGGTGTGCTCGCGGGCGTCCCAGCGGTCCGCGGGGACCTCCCTGATCGCGTCGACACCGTCGCGCAGGAGCCGGGCGAACGCCTGGGGACCTGCGGCGAGTGGCAGCCGGCAGGCCATGCCGACGACGGCGACGGCCTCTGCGGGCTTTTCGGACGTGCGGGCCGGGGACGAGTCTCGCATGGTGCTGCAAACCTTCCGAGCAGGGCAGGTGCAAGGAGCCAGGAGGAGCTACGGGGAGGGCGGGGCGGGGCTACGCCGGGTCGGGGAACGTGGCCTTGGTGAAGGCGGTCGCGTAGTCGGGGTACGCGATCGGCGCGCCGACCAGGTCGTAGGGCACGTCCAGGGCGTCCGCGAGTCCCAGGGCGTGCGGGGCGAGGTCCTCGCAGATCCGGTTGAGCAGGCCGGGCAGGGCGTCGGCCTCCTCGGCGGTGAGGAGCCCCTCGGCGAGGTACCAGCCGCTCTGTGCGGAGATCTCGCCGAGCAGGTGCAGGGAGCACACGTCGCGGGCGACGCGGCGCGCCTCGGCGTCGGGCAGCGCGTCGGTCTCGGTGCGGACGAGGTCGGCCAGCAGGCGCAGGGCGTGCGCCTCGGCCATCTGCTCGGCGAGGTCGAAGCGGTCGTTCCAGACGTCGAACTCGGCGAGTCCGTCGGCCCGGGCCTCGCCGAGTTCGGCGACCAGGCGTTCGTGCAGGCGCTGTTCGCGGGCGCCGGTCAGCGCCTGCCACACGGCGGGGTCGCGCAGGTCGCGCTCCTGCGGTGCGGGCAGCTCGGCGGTGGGCGGCTGGTAGTCCAGGCCGAGGGCCATGGTCCAGGCGGCGTTGAGGTAGAGGATCTGGGTGCTCAGGCCGGCGGCGTTGAAGGCGTGGGCGAGGCCCTGGTAGTCCAGGAAGCGGTTCTGCGGGCTGAAGCCGAGGACGCCGGAGGCGGCGCGGCCGGCCGCGGTGACCCGCTCGGCGAGCTGGTCGATGACCGCCTTCAGGGTGAACAGGGTGCGGATCTCGCCGGCGGTGCGTCCGACGGGCTGCGGTCCGGAGACCGACTTGGCGGCCATGCCGGCCAGGTAGGCGGCGGACAGGGCGCCGAAGAGGGTGCGCTGCTGGTTGCGGTAGCGGATCACCGGCATGGGGTCGGCGAAGCCCGCGAAGGTGCCGTTGGTGTAGCGGGCGTGGGCGTGCCGTACGGCGACGGCGGCGCCGGCCCGGGTGACGGCGGCGAGGCCGACGGCGGCCACCTCCCAGACGTACCGGATGAGCCGGGAGGCCTGCCGGGAGCGCAGGGCGGGGTTGCTGAGGGCGTCGGTGAAGGTGCCGTCGTCGGCGATGGTGGCGGAGTCCCGCAGCCAGTAGCGGTAGGGCAGGCGGACGCCCTGGAAGGAGACGGTGGCCCAGTCGAGGGGGAGGATCGGCGCGGAGTCCTGCGGTTCGATGACCACGCCGGGGCAGGGTCCGGCGGCGTCCCGGAGCGGTACGACGAAGCAGAACAGTCCGCGGTCCTCGCCGGCGACGACCAGCTTGGCGGTGACGATGCCGGTGCGGGGTACGCCCGGACAGGCCACGCTGGGCGGGTACTTGACGGCTTCGGGGCCGGGCGTGGTGAGGACGAACTCGCGGGTGTCCGGGTCGAAGACGGCCTCGGTGCGGACGGCGGCGTTGCTGTTGCCGTGGCCGAGCTCGGTCATCAGCAGGGCGCCGACGGTGTCGCCGGAGGCCAGCTGGGCGAGGACGTCGTCGAGGTCGTCGCGGTCGGCGCCGAACTCGAGGATGGCGCCGATCGTGGTGCAGTGGTGCAGGAAGAAGGCGTAGAAGAGCGACGGGTCGGCGAGGGCGATCCACTCCAGCAGCGGGAAGAGCAGGTCACGCTGGTGCAGCAGGGGAGTGCCGGTCTCCAGCCGGTCGTTGATGTACCGCAGCCGCTGGTAGGTGAGCGGGTAGCGGTCCTGGTCGGCCAGGCCGGAGGGCCGGGCGAAGAGGTCGGGCGTGAAGATCTTCTCCAGTCGCGGCAGCGCCTCCCGGTAGGAGTCGCCGTGCACCAGCGAGGACAAGGCTTCGTACGTTGAGGTGCCTGGTTCCATCGTGTTGATTCCCCGTCGCGTCTTCTTCGTCGGTTGTCGGACCAGCTGTGCGGAGTTCGGTATGTGGCTGTCGTCGTACGGCAGTTGGTGCTCGGCCGGCGCGGGTGGCCGGCGGTGTGCCGGAGGAGCCGTGGGGTGCGTGGACGCGGGGACGCTCTGGCCGCACGGGGGCGGGGCCGGTCGGGACGGCGACCGGTGCACGCGGGTGCGGGTGTCACGGCGGGGCTGCCGGCACGGCAGCGGGTGTTCGAAGGGCGGGTGGCGGACTGAGTGGTGCGGGGCGGGTTCCGGCCCGGGTACTGCGGCCGGGTCCCGCGGGGTGGGTCAGTCGTGCGCGTGCAGGGGCTTCCCGGTGCGGGCCGGATGGGCCTCGCCGGGAGTCTCGCTCTGGGTGGGGTGTGCGTGGAGGAAGGAGGCCACGTCGTCGTGCAGCGCTTCCCGGTCGACGGTCGGCCGTGCTTCGCCGATCAGCTCGCCTGCGACGGAAAGAGCTGGATCCTCCGTGCTCCCGGTACGGTCGAGCTCGTCCGGCGCGACCTCAGGCTGGGCGCAGGTGACCCGGGGTACGCCGTCGTCGTCGATCGGCGCGGGGTCGAGGCCCGCGAGGCGCTCGGCGACCAGGATGCCCTCGATGGAGAAAGCCCTTCCCAGCGCCTTCGAGGAGTCCTCGTCCTCGCCGGGCAGCGTGGCGGCCGGCACCGAGCCGGCGGCCAGGGCGATGTGGCGGTCCGTCAGGACCTGATCGACAACGCTGTCCTTGTACGCGGTGACGCCCGGCATGTCCATACCGCCGCACGCGCTCCGGATGCCCGGCTCGCGGGCGGAGTCGGCCACCGCGGCCGAGCGCAGCGGCGCCGTGGTCGGAATACAGCCACGGTGCAGGCGGGTTCCCCCCACCCGGTCCTGTTCGGCCAGGGCCACCGAAAGCCCCGGTCCGGCGGCGCGCGATGCGGCCGCGTATCCCCCCGATCCAACCCCCAAGATCACCACGTCACACGTGTTCTCCGTGCCGTTGAGCACGTCCCCCGTCCCCCTTGGCTCGCCGTTACAACTCCCGCTCGTCACTTGTCAGTACCGAGCGATGGTTTTCCGTCACAGCTGGTCAATGTCTATCACGCGACCGGACTGGTTGGCTCCTCGGTCGACGTGTCCAACGTCACTTCTGGCGAGTCCGCAGGCGTGAGCGCTCTCTACGCCCCGATCTGGCCGGGTCCCGGCCGGGCGGGTTGCACACCGGAGCCTCACGGGACGAGGATCAGTCCATGTGAGCCAACATTTCGATGTCCTTGTTCTGGGAGCGGGCCCCGGCGGCTACACCGCCGCGGTGCGCAGCGCGCAGCTCGGCCTCTCCACCGCCGTGGTCGAGGAGCGCTACTGGGGTGGTGTCTGCCTCAACGTCGGCTGTATCCCCTCCAAGGCGCTGCTGCGGAACGCCGAGATGGTCCAGTTCGTCACGAACGAGGCCAAGTCCTACGGGATCTCCGTCGGCGGTGACGTCAGCGCCGACTACGGAGCCGCCTATCAGCGCAGCCGCAAGGTCGCCGACGGCCGGGTCAAGGGCGTTCACTATCTGATGAAGAAGAACGCCATCACCCAGTTCGAGGGCCGGGGCGCCTTCACCGACGACCACACCCTGGTGGTGACCCGCCCGGACGGCAGCACCGAGACGGTGACGTTCGGCCACTGCATCCTCGCCGTCGGCGCGAGCCCGCGGCTGCTGCCGGGCACCGCCCTGTCGGACCGCGTGGTCACCTACGAGAGCCAGATCCTCAGCGAGACGCTGCCGGGCAGCATCGTCATCGCCGGCGCGGGCGCGATCGGCGTGGAGTTCGCCTATGTGCTGCGCAGCTACGGCGTGGACGTGACCATCGTCGAGTTCCTCGACCGCATGGTCCCGCTGGAGGACGAGGAGATCTCCAGGGAACTCGCCAAGCACTACCGCAAGCTCGGCATCGAGGTGCTCACCGGCACCGCCGTCGAGACCATCGACGACTCGGGCCCGCGGGTCCGGGTGACCGTCAACACGGGCGGCGAGCGCCGGGTCCTGGAGACGGACAAGGTGCTCCAGGCCATCGGCTTCGCGCCCAACGTGCAGGGCTACGGCCTGGAGAACACCGGTGTCCGGCTCACCGAGCGGGGCGCCGTCGACGTCGACGGCCGCTGCCGCACCAGCGTGCCGCACATCTTCGCCATCGGCGACGTCACCGCCAAGCTGATGCTGGCGCACGCCGCCGAGGCCATGGGCATCGTGGCGGCCGAGACGATCGCCGACGCGGAGACCATGGAGCTGGACTACCCCATGATCCCGCGGGCCACCTACTGCCAGCCGCAGGTGGCCAGCTTCGGCTTCACCGAGGCGCAGGCCCGCGAGCGCGGCTACGACGTGCAGGTGGTCAAGTTCCCCTTCACCGCCAACGGCAAGGCGCACGGCCTGGGCCACCCGGTCGGCTTTGTGAAGATCATCAGCGACGGCACCCACGGGGAGCTGCTCGGCGCCCACCTCATCGGCCCCGAGGTCACCGAGCTGCTGCCGGAGCTGACCCTGGCCCAGCAGTGGGACCTGACGGTCCATGAGATCGCCCGCAACGTGCACGCGCACCCCACGCTGGGCGAGGCGGTCAAGGAGGCCGTTCACGGCCTGGCCGGACACATGATCAACATGTAGCCGGCGCCCCGCTGCGGTGGCGGCCACGGGCCCTCACCGCAGCGGCCGCGTCACGCCCCTGCCAGCGGGTTCGGCAGGGGCAGATAGCGGGCGTCCGCGCCGTCCGCGCCGGTCCAGCGCAGCAGCAGGTTGGTCTTGCCCGGCAGGGTCGGCGCGGCCAGCAGGGCGGGGATCTCGGGCAGGTCGTGCCGGGCCAGTTCGCGGCGGACGGCGGGCCACGGGTCGTAGCCGCCGTGCTGCTCGGCGAGCGCCCCGGCGATCTCCGTGAGGTGGTTGACGACCAGGCAGTACACCAGCCGCTGCCAGCCCGCGGCCCGGGTCACGTCCGGCAGCAGCTTCACGCCCTCGGCGTCCCGGAACAGCACCTGCACCGGCGTACCGGCCGCGTCGACGGCGACCAGGGTGTTCTGGAGATGGGCCTCGACGACCACCCCGTGACCGTCGAAGGCGGCCAGCGCCGGCGGGACGACCTGGCGCAGATACGCCTCCCACCAGCCGGCCGGGTCCGCGGTGGCGGCCAGCGGGCTGCCCTCGAACCCCTCCGCGAGCCCCGCCGCGAGCAGCGGCACCGCACCGGGCAGCAGATGGCCGCGCAGTCCGTCCCGGACCAGCACGGCCAGCTCCTCGAAGGCGAAGGCGGCCGTGCGGTAGCCGCGGTCGCTCAGCCAGGCCGCGGTGGGCCCGAGCCCGGCCAGGGCCCGCCCGGCGGCCGCGTCGGTACGGCGCAGCCGGGTCAGGTCGTGGCGCCACAGCCGGCGGATGTCGTTGGTGATGCGCACGTCCAGGCTGAACTTCAGAAAGAGGTCGTGCCCGGGCTCGTACACCGTGCGCACCGCCGCGGTCGGCCAGGTGTCGAAGGCGGTGGTGCCGAGCCGGAGCAGCCGGCCGTCGGCGAAGGCGGGGGCGAGGTCGCGGCCGACCAGGTCGAGCTGCCAGGGGTGGGCGGGCAGCAGCCGGTATCCGGGCGGGGCGGTGCCGAGCGCGTCCAGGGCACGGGTGTCGCCCTCGTCGACGGCCTGGTCCTCGCGGACGCCGAGCAGCACCAGCGGGAAGCGGGCGTGCGCCTCCGGGGCGTACGGCAGCCAGGACGCGACCGGGCCGCCGCCGCGCGCCTTGGGCGCCGGATGGCAGGGGTGCCCGGTGATCAGCGACTGCTCGGAGCGCAGGTACGGGTCCGCGGGCGGGGTCGCCCGGTCCCGGGCGGCGAGCAGGGCGGCGACCGCGTTCCGGCTGTCGATCATCTCGGCGGGCAGGTCGCCGCCCGGCAGGCCGGTGTGCCGGCGCAGCTCCTCGGCGACCAGTTTCACCAGTTCGGTGTGGCCGACCGGGTGCCAGGCCCCGGCGGTGTACACCTCGGGATCGGCGGGGCGCCGCCGGCCGCGCACCCGCAGCAGCCGGCCGCTGCCGGGCAGCCGGTGCACCGGTTGCCCGTCCGGGCCCGGGACCGGCTGGGCCACCTCGCGCAGCAGGCAGTTGAGCAGGGGCGCGGCGGCGTAGGCGTCGGCGCGGCGGCCGGCCGCGACAGTGGGGGGTGTGCGGTCCACGCGTTCCACGCGATCCATTCGTCGTTCTCGGTGTCGTTCGCTACGGGGCCGGCGGGCGGAACGCCGTGGGCCGTCGCGATCAGTATCTCCGGCGTCCGGGACAATCGTGACGCACGGTCCGTGCACCGCGGCCGTGCGTCATGCACCCTGCCCCTGTCCGTGCCCGTGTACCCGAGGAGACCGCCGTGCACCGTCCGCACCCCGGCAGCGAGGCCGAGGTCGCCGAGGAGCTGGCCGTCGTACGGCCCGCCCTGCTGCCCCGGTACCGGGAGGAGCTGCCCGGCGCCCGGGCCGCCGTGCTGACCCGGCTGTGGCGGGCGCTCGCCCATGAACCGCTGCCGTGGCTGGCCGGCCGGGTGCGCGGGACGCACTCCCTGGCGCTGCGGCTCGCCGACGGCCGGACCCTGTACGGGCCGCACCCGGACCCGTACGCCACCAGCGCCTACGTCACCGGTGTCCGGATCGGCCGCGAGCGGTACGCGGACCCGGCCGCCCTGATGACCGCGCTCGGGATGCCGCACGGGTCCGCCTTCGCCGCCGACCTCGCGCACAGCACCGCGTCGTTGGCGCTGTCCCGGGCCGCCGCGGATCACCCGAAGGAGTGGCCGGAGCACGACTGGGAGTGGGAGCAGCGGGTGGTCGACGGGCACCCGTTCCACCCCAACTGCCGGGCCCGGCCCGGCTTCTCGGTGGCCGACCAGCTGGCGTACGCCCCGGAGCACCGGCCGGTGGTGGAGCTGGGCACGGTGCCGGTCCCCGCGGACGAGTGCCTGCTCACCGGTGAGTGGCCGGCGGAACTCCGCAACGGGGAACGCCTGTTGATCCCGGTGCACCCCTGGCAGGCGGCGCACGCCCTCGACCGGCCGGTCGCCCGGTGGCGCCCGGCGCACCCCCTGATGTCGCTGCGCACGCTCGCGCTGCCCGGCGGCCCGCATGTGAAGACCGCGCTGAGCGCGCGGCTGACGTCCTCGGTGCGGACCATCTCGCCGTACTCGGTGGCGGCCGCCGCGCCGCTGGCGGCACTGGCCGAGGAACTGACCGCGCGCACGGACGGGCTGCTGCACATCACCCGCACCCTGGGCGCGGTCACGGCCCACTCCCCCGAGCTGGCCGCGCTGCTGCGGGAGCCGCCGGAGGTGTACGCCGGCCCCGGCGAACGCGTCCTGCCGGTGGCCGCGCTGGCCGGCACCGAGCTGCCCGGCTCCCCCGACTGGCTCGCCGGGTTCGCCCGGCTGGCGCTCACGGTGGGCCTGCGCCTGCTCGACCTCGGCGTGGCCCTGGAGGCGCACGGCCAGAACCTCCTGGTGGTGCTCGCGGCGGACGGCACCCCGCTGCGCCTGGTCTACCGCGACCTGGCCGACATCCGGGTCAGCCCCGCCCGGCTGGCCCGGCACGGCATCGCCCCGCCGCGGCTCGGCGGCCGTCTGGTCACCGACGACGAAACGGCCCTGCGGCGCAAGCTGTTCGGGTCCCTGGTGGCGGGCGCCCTGGCCGGTACGGCGGGTTCCGGGGCCGCCCTGGGTGCGGCGCTCGGGGCCGTCGTACCGGACCTGCCGGACACCGCCGACCTGGCGGCCCTGCGCCGGGCGCCGCTGCCCGCCAAGGCGCTGACGCTGATGCGGCTGTCCCCGGACACCCCCGGTGACCAGTGGGCGCTGCTGCCCAACCCGCTCGTTTTGGAGCCCGGCCCGTCTGATCAATAAGATCCGGCGATGATCAGAAGACAACGGCTGGCGGCGGGAGTCTGCGCTCTGCTCGCCGCCCTGGCGGCCGGGATCGCGTTCCCCGGCGGGGCTGTGGCCGACGAGACGGACCAGACCGCGCCGAAGGTCGAACTCGTCCTGGACGTCAGCGGTTCCATGCGCGCCCGGGACATCGACGGCGGCTCCCGGATGGCCGCGGCGAAGCAGGCGTTCAACGAGGTGCTGGACGCGACCCCGCAGGAGGTCCAGCTCGGCATCCGCACCCTGGGCGCCAACTACCGCGGCAACGACCGCCAGGAGGGCTGCAAGGACACCGCGCAGCTGTATCCGGTCGGCCCGCTGAACCGGACCGACGCCAAGACGGCGGTGGCCACCCTCCAGCCGACCGGCTGGACGCCGATCGGGCCCGCCCTGCTGAAGGCGGCCAACGATCTCGACGGGGGCAGCGGAACCCGCCGTATCGTCCTGATCAGTGACGGTGAGGACACCTGCGCGCCGCTCGACCCGTGCGAGGTGGCCCGGGAGATCGCGGCCAAGGGCATCGGGCTCACCATCGACACCCTCGGTCTGGTGCCGGACGCCAAGACCCGCGACCAGCTCAGCTGCATCGCGGACGCCACCGGCGGCACCTACACCGATGTGCGGCACCGGGAGGAACTGAGCGACCGGGTCAACCAGTTGGTGGACCGGGCCGCCGATCCGGTGGTCACCCCGGTGGCCACCGAGGGCGCGGCCCAGTGCACGGCCGCGCCGACGCTGAAGTCGGGGCTGTACACCGACCGCGAGCAGTTCGGGCAGCAGCGCTGGTACAAGGTCTCCGTCGAGCCGGGCCAGGAGCTGCGCGCCTCGGTGAGCGTGGCCGACGACCGGGCCGTCAACCCCGACTACGGGGTGCTGCTGCGGGCGGTGACGCTGCACGGCCGCGAGATAGTGCGCGGCGAGGCGGCGGGCACCGGCCGTACGGACGTGATCTCCACCGGGCTGCGCTACCCGAAGCCGGAGAGCGACGACGACAACGCGACCGCCGAGACCGTGTGCCTCCAGGTCACCCACTCCTTCTCGGCCGCGGCCGGCGTGAAGACCACGCCGGGTCTGCCGCTGGAGCTGACGGTGGACGTGGTGGACGGCCCGTCCGGCCACCACGACGTGGCGTCCTTCGGGCTCGGCCGCGGCTGGTGGCTGCTCGGCGCACTGGTGCTGTTCGGCTTCCTCGCGGGGCTGCTGTGGGGCTGGCTGTCGCGTTGGCGGGTCGCCGTCTGGAGGACGAACTGATGCGGATCACACGAGCGTTGGGCGCCGCGCTGCTGGCGCTGGGACTGGCCGCGGGTCCGGCCGCCGCCGACTCCCCCTCCCCGTCCCCGAGCGCCTCCGGTGACGGCCAGGTGCCCACCCGGGCGGGCACCTCCTTCCGTACCGCCACCGAGATCGAGCAGGGACAGCAGGCCACCGCGTCCGGTTCCACCGGTGACTACCTGTACTGGTCGTTCCCGGCGGACAGCGGTCAGCGGCCGACCGTCAAGGCGACGGTGAAGCTGCCGCAGACGCACGGCACCGAGACCTGGCAGCTCGATGTGTACGACGGGCTGCGGCGCCGCCAGGCCTGCCAGTACGGCGCGTCCACCCGCGCCGCGCAGGGCCCGGGCACGGTGCAGCTGGCCTGTGTGCTGCGTACCGTGCGCGGCTGGTCCGAGGCGTGGGCGAACGACCCGCTGCCCGGCACGTACTACGTCCGGCTGACGGTGGTGGACCTCGGCAACGCCGACCTCGGTCTGCCGGTGAGCGCCGAGGTGCGGGTGGGCTCCAAGGACATCGGCGGCGCGGCCGCGGTGGACGGCTCGCTGGGCAAGCCGCTGGTCCCCGGGATCGCGGTCGCGTCCAAGGCCGACGGCAAGGGTTCCGGGAAGACCGCGGTGCTGTCCAGCTTCGGCTCCCACGACGGCTGGTCGTCGGGCTGGTGGACCGACCGCTGGGTGTGGACGGGGATCGGCGCCGCGCTGGCGGCACTGGCCGGCATCGGCGGCTACACCCTGACCCGGGGCTCGGGCCGCCCCTCCCGCGTCCCCCCGAGCGCCTGACCCGAACGCCCGACCCGACGTCTGTTCAGAAGGCCCGCCGCGAGGCGGGCCTTCGCCTTTCCCGGTCACCCGCGCGCCTCGGGTGCGGGGGCTCAACCGCTGTGCAGCGCCTTGGCGAGGGGGCCGGTGCCGGTCACCTGAAGCCGGCCGGTGCGGGCGGCGGCCGGGAGGGTCGTCTCGCCGCGGGCCAGCGCCTCGCAGGTCTCCGCGTCCAGGGTGAGCCGCGCGTCGGGCTCGGCGGGGGCGGGGCCGTCGCCGTACACCGGGCCCTCGTCCGTGCCGAGGCGGAGGTGGAAGGTGCCCTCGTCCAGGCGGACCTCGACGAGGCCCTCGCCCTCCAGGGCGCGCAGCAGCGGCAGGGCGAACCAGTGGGCGCGGACGGCGTCGGTGGGGCGCCGCTCGCCCAGTTCCCGCTCGCCCCAGGTGCCCAGCGCCTGGAGGACCGGCAGCAGCTCACGGCCGCGGTCGGTGAGTTCGTAGACGTAGGCCGCGCCCGGCGGGGGCAGCCGGCGCCGGGTGGCCAGTCCGTCGCGCTCCATGTCCTTCAGCCGGGAGGCGAGTACGTCCGTGCTCACGCCGGGCAGGTCCGCGTGCAGGTCCGTGTAGCGGCGCGGACCCGCCAGCAGCTCCCGGACGATCAGCAGGGTCCAGCGATCGCCGACCAGGTCGAGCGCACGGGCTGCGGAACAGTACTGGTCGTAGCTTCGGCGTGGTGACATGCGACGCAGTCTAGACAACTTGTTGGACTTTCCAAGCTCGAACTTGGTAAAACCAAGCACCACGAGTTTCCGGAGGGGCGCATGGAGTTCCGGCAGTCGAACAAGCTCAGCGAGGTCTGCTACGAGATCCGCGGTCCGGTGATCGAGCACGCGGACGCGCTGGAGAAGGCGGGCCACAGTGTGCTGCGCCTGAACACCGGCAACCCCGCGGCCTTCGGCTTCGAGGCGCCGGAGGAGATCCTCCAGGACATGATCCGGATGCTGCCGCAGGCGCACGGCTACACCGACTCGCGCGGCGTCCTCTCCGCCCGCCGCGCGGTCGCCCAGCGCTACCAGACCCTGGGCCTGGAGGTCGGGGTCGACGACGTCTTCCTCGGCAACGGCGTCTCCGAGCTGGTCTCCATGGCCGTACAGGCGCTGGTCGAGGACGGCGACGAGATCCTCATCCCGGCGCCCGACTTCCCGCTGTGGACGGCCGTCACGACGCTCGCCGGCGGCAAGGCGGTGCACTACCTCTGCGACGAGCAGGCCGACTGGACCCCCGACCTCGCCGACATGGCCGCGAAGATCACGGACCGCACCAAGGCCGTGGTCATCATCAACCCGAACAACCCCACGGGCGCGGTCTACCCCAAGGAGGTCGTGGAGGGCATCCTCGACCTGGCCCGCCGGCACGGCCTGATGGTGTTCGCCGACGAGATCTACGACCAGATCCTGTACGACGACGCCGTCCACCACTCGGCCGCCGCGCTCGCCCCCGACCTGGTCGTGCTCACCTTCTGCGGCCTGTCGAAGACCTACCGGGTGGCCGGCTTCCGCTCCGGCTGGCTGGTGGTGACCGGCCCTCGGCAGCACGCCAAGGACTACCTGGAGGGCCTGACCATGCTGGCCTCCATGCGGCTGTGCGCCAACGCCCCCGCGCAGTACGCCATCCAGGCCGCGCTCGGCGGCCGCCAGTCCATCCGCGAACTGACGCTGCCCGGCGGGCGGTTGCACGAGCAGCGGAACGTGGCCTGGGAGAGGCTCAACGAGATCCCCGGCGTGTCCTGTGTGAAGCCCAAGGGCGCCCTGTACGCCTTCCCGCGCATCGACCCCAAGGTGCACCCGATCCACGACGACGAGAAGTTCGTCCTGGACCTGCTGCTGCGCGAGAAGATCCAGGTGGTCCAGGGCACCGGCTTCAACTGGCCCTCCCCCGACCACTTCCGCATCCTCACCCTGCCGCACGCCGAGGACCTGGAGGCGGCCATCGGCCGGATCGGGCGCTTCCTCGGCGGATACCGGCAGTAGCCCGCTCCCGGTTTCCCTGCGTTCGCGCATCCGTGCGAAGATCTGCCCGCACGACCGGGGGGCTTTTGCACGGGCAGGCGCCGACAGGCTCCCGGTGCCGCGCCCGACCAGCGCCGCACCGCCGAGCCCCGTTCCCCCCGGACCGGTCGGTCAGATCAGGGGGCACCGTTGTTCACGTACCGAATACGCCGGACGTCCGTCGCCGTGCTGTGCGCGGCGGCGCTCACCGGCGCCGCCACCCCGGACGCGCAGGCGGGGACGGCCCCGCCGCCCCGGCCCGGCGCCGGACAGGAGGCCCGGGACGCCGCGCGGTTCTGGACGGCGCAGCGCATGGCGGACGCCGCGCCGCTGGACGGGGGCCGGGCGGCCCCGGGCGGCAGCGGACCCGCGGTCGCGGCGACGGGCCGCCCGCAGGGCACCCCGTTCAAGGGGACCCGCCTGGTGGGCACCTTCTTCGGCTCCGACGGACCGGGCGGGACCACCTGGCACTGCACCGGCAGCGTGATCGACACCACCGCGCGGAACATCGTCCTCACCGCCGCCCACTGCGCGCTGAGCATGAAGGGCGACTACATCTTCGTCCCGCAGTTCGTGCAGGGCGCCGGCCCCGACCAGCAGCCGTACGGCATCTTCCACATCCAGCACGTCTACATCGACCCCCGCTATGTGCCCGACAAGGGGTCCACCACCACCAAGAAGGCCGCGTCCGACCTGGACACCGCGTTCGCCCGGGTGTCGGCCAACCAGCGCGGCCAGAGCCTCCAGGACGCGGTGGGCGGCGGCCTCACCTTCACCCGGCCGCGCGGCTACACGCAGAAGAACGTCACCGTCGTCGGCTACCCGTCGTACAGCCACAACAGCGCGGGACGCGCCGTCAAGTGCACCGTGCCGACGAAGCAGCTGCCCGGTTACCGGCAGCTCGCCATGGTCTGCGGCGGCTACTACGGCGGAGTGTCCGGCAGCCCCTGGATCACCGACTACCAGGACGACGGCCGCACCGGCCACGTCATCGGCAACCTCGGCGGCTACAACGGCGGCGGCAACGACGCGAACGTCGACTACATCAGCTACGCCCCGGCGTTCGGCGACGCCGCCGCCCAGCTCCTCGCGGACGCGGTGGCCGGCCAGGACCCGCCCGCCGGGCTGCCGGCGTACCACGGGCTGCTGCTGCCCGGCGGCGCGTCCCGCTGGCGCACGGCCTCGCTGATGGCCTCCGCCGACTACACCGGCGACGGCTTCGGCGACGTCCTCGTCGTCTGGGCCGACGGCGGGGTCACCCTGTTCCCCGGGGACGGTCAGGGCGGGTTCGCCGCCGAGCGGCGGGTGGCCAAGGCCAACACCACCTGGACCCACGCCCGGAGCATCACCGGCGGCCTCTTCGGCGCCAGCCGGCCGGGCCTCCTGGTGCGCTGGTCCGACGGCGAGGTCACCCTCTACCCGGATCTCGGCCCCTCCGGGGTGGGCCGGGAGGTGCAGATGGCCAAGCCCAACTCCGACTGGAAGAACGCCGTCCAGCTCACCGCCGGACAGTTCCACGGCGCCAAGGGCGCCACCGACCTGCTGGTCCGCCGGTCCGACGGCAGCCTGGTGCTGTACACCGGGATCCGCTCCGGCTCCTTCGGCACCGGCAAGCGGCTCCTCGGCGCGAACGGCACCTGGACCAAGGCCGCGCTGCTGAGCGGCGGTGCCTTCGGCGGCCGGGCCGGCGCCGATGTGCTCGTCCGCTGGACCGACGGCTCGCTCGACAGCTACGCCGGGGTCTCGGCCACCGGGCTCGGCACCCGGACCCGGCTGCGCGGCCCCAACACCACCTGGCAGCACGCCCAGGTGATGGCCGCCGGCGACCTCACCTCCGACCACACCGGCAACGACCTGCTCGTGCGCTGGTCCGACGGCGAGACCACGCTGTACGCGGAGACCGGCGCCACCTCCCTCGGCACGGAGAACACGCTGGTCGCGCCGCCGAGCAGCTGACCGGCCACCGACCACATCGACGCTACCGAAGGGGGAACCATGCGAGCGACGACCCGGCTGACCGGCGCCCTCACCGCACTCACCACCGGCCTGCTGCTGACGGCCTGCGGGACGAGCGCCACGGTCTCGACCACCCCGAGCACCACCCTGACCGCCGAGCCGGCCACGCCTCTGCGGGCGTGCCGGACCGCCGCGCTGACCTGGACCCTGACCGTCCTCGGCAGCGCCGGCCCGGGCCGGGCCCGGCTGACCGCCGTCAACCAGGGCTCCACCCCCTGTGAGTTCCACGGCTACCCGGCGCTGGAGATCCACAACGGCAAGGCGGACAGCATCGAGGGCGCCGGGCACGGCGGCGGCAACGCCCTCACCCTGCCCGAGCGCGCGCGGCGGACGGTGACCGTCGACCTGCGCTACACGCGCCGCGGGACGAAGGGCGCGGACGACTGGTGCGTACGGCAGAGCGAGGCGGTGGTCCGGGCCCCGCACGACTCCGGCGCCGCCACCGTGCCGGTGACGGACACCCGGCACCGGTCCGCCTCGATCGACGCCTGCGGACAGACCCTGGCCATGGCACCGCCGCGGCTCACCCCGGCCGGCTCCTGACCCCGGCCGGGGCGGCCGCCCGCCGTCCCGGGAATGCCCCGGGTACCGGCCCGTGTTGGTGATCTCCGTGACTGATCACCGACAGGGGGAACAGATGCCGATCGACGTGCACGGGACGGTGGCCGAGGGGTTCGAGGGCGTCCGCGAGGAGTTCGCGGCGGTCCTCGCCGAGCAGCGGGACGACCCGGGGGCCCAGCTCGCGGTGTACTGGCACGGGCGCCGCGTGGTGGACCTGTGGGGCGGCGACGGCGTCGACGGGGACACCCTGACGACCCTGTACTCCATCGCCAAGGGCGCCGCCCACCTGGTCGTGGCGCTGCTGGTGCAGGAGGGGGTGCTCGACCTGGACCGGGAAGTCGCCGCGTACTGGCCGGAGTTCGGCGCCGAGGGCAAGGACCGGCTGACCCTCGGGCAGCTGCTGGAGCACCGGGCCGGACTGGTCGGTGACGCCGAACAGCCCTTCACCGTCGAGGAACTGGCCGACGACCGGCTCGTCGCGGCGCGGCTCGCGGGCCGCCGGCCGCTGTGGGAGCCGGGCACCAAATGGGGCTACCACGCCTTCGTCATCGGCGCGCTCACCGGCGAGGTGGTGCGCCGGGCGACCGGCCGGACGCTCCAGGAGGTGTACGAGGAGCGGATCCGGGCGCCGTACGGCCTCGACCTGCACCTCGGGCTGCCGGCGGACCTCGAGCCGCGCTGGGCGGAGGTCCAGCCGCTGCGGCCGACTCCGCAGGAGGCCGAGCTGCTGAAGGCGCGGGCCATGGCCCCGGACAGCTTCCGGGGCATCGCCTTCAACGCGCACGGGCCCGAGCCGACCGACCTGGTGGCCTTCGGCAACCACCCCCGGGTGCGGGCCCTCGGACCGGCGTCCTCCGGTGTGGTGGGCAACGCGCGCGGGACCGCCGGGCTGTACGCGGCCGCCGTCGACGGGCTGGCCGGCAGGCCGGCGCTGCTCACCCCCGACACCGTGGCCCTGTTCGGCGCGCTGCGCACGCCCGGCGGCCCCGACCTGGTGACCGGCTCCGAGGACCACTTCGCGCTCGGCTTCGAGCATGTCGCCGGGCTCTACCCGCACCTCGGCAAGGGCACCTTCGGGCACAGCGGCGCGACCGGCTCGCTCGGCTTCGCCGACCCGGACAGCGGGATCGCGTACGGCTACACCCGGCGCCGGTTCGCCTTCCCCTCCGGGGTGGGCGCGGCGGTGGAGAACGGCCGTCTGGCGCAGTCCGTCCTGCGGGCCGCGGGGGCCCTGTGACACGGTGCTGACAGGCGAGCGGAAAGGGCGCGGACGTGGGTGACCTCCTTCTCGTCCGGCACGGTGAGACCGAGTGGTCACGGTCCGGACGGCACACCGGCCGGACCGACGTGCCGCTCACCGAGCACGGCCGGGAGGAGGCGCGCCGGCTGGTGCCGCTGGTCCGCTCGCACCGGATCGGCGCCGCGTTCGTCAGCCCGCTGCAACGGGCCCGGGAGACCGCCGAGCTGATCGGCATCCCGGACGCGCGCGTCGACGCCGACCTGTGCGAGTGGGACTACGGCGGGTACGAGGGGGTCACCACCATGGAGATCCAGCGCGACCGGCCGGGCTGGTTCCTCTTCACGGACGGGGTCGCGCCGGGGCCGCCGGAGCATCCGGGTGAGACACCGGAACAGGTCGGGGAGCGCGCCGACCGGATGCTCGCCAAGGCCGACGCCGCCCTCGCCAACACGGAGGGGGTCGTGGTGCTGATCGCCCACGGCCACTTCCTGCGGGTGCTCACCGCCCGCCGGCTGGGCCTGCCGCCCGGGCACGGGGCGCTGTTCCAGCTGGCCACGGGGGCACTGTGCCGCCTGGGCACGGAACACGCCCGCCCGGTGATCGCGGGCTGGAACATCCGTCCGCCCGGCTGACCCGTCGGCCGGCGGTCAGTACACGTCCCGGGCATACCGCTTGTCGGCGGTGAGCTGCTTGACGTAGGTCTCCGCCTCCGCCTCGTCGAGGCCGCCGTGCAGGACGGCGATCTCCCGCAGGGCCCGGTCCACGTCCTTCGCCATGCGGGAGGCGTCGCCGCAGACGTAGAGATGGGCGCCGTCCCGCAGCCAGGACCACAGCAGCGGGCCGTGCTCGCGCATCCGGTCCTGCACATAGATCTTTGTGCGCTGGTCGCGGGAGAAGGCGGTGTCCAGGCGGGTGAGCGTGCCGTCGGCGAGGAAGGCGGCCAGCTCCTGTTCGTAGTAGAAGTCGGTCGCACGGTGCTGCTCTCCGAAGAACAGCCAGTTGGGCGCGCGGTGGCCGCGGGCCCGGCGTTCCTCCAGGAAGCCCAGGAAGGGGGCGATGCCGGTGCCGGGGCCCACCATCACCGCCGGTACGGCCGGGTCGGCGGGCGGGCGGAAGTGCGGTGCCCGCTGGACCCGTACCGGCACCGGGGTGTCAAGTTCGGCGTCGGCGAGGAAGGGCGAGCACACCCCCTGGCGGGGCCGGCCGGCCGGGTTCTCGTAGCGGACCACGGAGACCGTCACCGACACCCGGTGGGGGTCGGTCAGCGGACTGGAGGATATGGAGTACAGGCGGGGTTGCAGCCGGCCCAGCACGTCCGCCCACTCCTGCGCCCCGGCCCGGATACCGAACTCGGCGAGGACGTCGACGGCCTGGCGTCCCCAGGACCACTTGGCCAGCTCGTCCTTGTTGTCCGGGCGCAGGAGTTTGCGCAGCTCGCGCGGGTCGTGGGCGCGGTCGGCGGCGAAGCGCAGCAGGCCGGGGGCGATCCGGGTGATGTCCAGGTGGCGCAGCAGGGCCTCGGCGAAGGGCAGCTCCCCGACGCCGTCGAGCCGCACGGCCGTGTTGGCGTCCAGGCCGGTGACGACCAGCCACTCCGTCACCGTCTCCGCCCAGTTGACGGGGTGGACGGCCAGCGCGTCCCCGGCCTCGTAGACCAGCGGGGTGTCGCTGTCGCGGGTGTCGAAGGTGAAGCGCCGGACCTCCTTGCCGGCGCCGGGCCGGCTGAGCAGGCGGTTGCCGGTGAGGCGGGCGGTGACCGGGGCGGCCCGGCCGGGCCGGGGTGCCGCGGGGGCGGGGATGCGGGTGGGGTTGGGGGCCGGTTGCCCGGGGGCGTTCAGCGCGGTGCGTACCCGGTCGAGCCAGGCTTCGGCCGCCGTCCTGTAGTCCGGTTCGCAGTCGGTGCGCGGCACCAGCCGTACCGCGTCCAGCTCGGCCAGCCGCCGGTCCAGGCGGCGACCGTGCCCGCAGAAGTCGTCGTAGGAGGAGTCGCCGAAGGCCAGCACGGCGTAGCGCCTGCCCGGCAGGCGCGGGGCGTCGGGTGCGGCGAGGGCGTCCCAGAACCCGGCGCCGTTGTCCGGGGCGTCGCCGTCGCCGAAGGTGCTGGTGATCAGCAGCAGGTCGGCCTCGGCGGGCAGCGCGGCGGGGGCCGTGTCGGCCATGGGCAGGAGGGAGACGGGATGGCCCTCGGCGGTGAGCCGCTCGGCCGCGGCGGTCGCGAACTCCTCGGCGGTGCCGGTCTGCGAGGCCCAGAGGATCACCACCTGACGGCGGGCGGATCCGTCCCGGGGCTGTGCCGCGCCGGTGGGCGCGGGGGCCTGCTCGGCCCTGGAGTACATCCCGGCCAGGACGCCGTTCACCCACAGGGCGTGCTCCGGGCTGAACGGGGCGTCCGGCGGCAGCACCGGGATGCCCGGGGCGCCGGAGGGGATACCGGCGAGGAAGCCGCTCAGATAGCGGCGTTCGTGCTCGGCGAGCACGGGAGGCGCCGCTGCGGGGTCCAGCCCGAACGCGGCGGCAGCGGACCCGGCGGAGCGGCCCCCGGGAAGCGTCGGCGCCGACGCGCCACCCGCCGGTGTCGTGGCCGCCGGGGTCGTGGCCCCGCGGGTCTTGGCCGCGCTGGCCGCCGGCACGGGCGTGCGTACCGTCACCGGGGTGCTCACTTTGGTCAGCGACACCGCGCACACCTTTAACTCGGGCTGGTACGACAGCGGGTCGACGGCGTCGCTGGTCACCGCGTTGACACTCAGGTACTCGCCGAACAGGTCGTTCCAGTGGAAGGGCGCGAAGCAGCAGCCCGGCCTGACCCGGTCGGTGACGAGCGCGGGCAGCACGGCCCGCCCGCGCCGCGAGGCGACCTCCACCGAGTCGCCGTCGGCGAGCCCCAGGGCGGCCGCGTCCCGTGGGTGCACCTCCACGAAGGGGCCGGGGGCGAGCCGGTTCAGCTTGGCGACCCTGGCCGTCTTGGTCAGGGTGTGCCAGTGGTGCTGGAGCCGGCCGGTGTTGAGCAGGTACGGGTAGTCGTCGTCGGGCATCTCCGCGGCCGGCAGATACGGCCGGGCGTGGAAGACCGCCCGGCCGCTCGGGGTGGGGAAGACCGGCGAGCCGTTCTCGTCGAGGTACCGGATCGGATTGCGGTCGGGCCCGTCCGGGGTCGCCGCCGGCCACTGCACCGGGGTCGTCCGCAGCCGCTCGTAGCTCACTCCGCGCAGGTCCCAGCCGGTCGCCGGGTTCCAGGCCCGCTTGATCTCCTCGAAGATCTCCTCGGCGCTGTCGTACGCGAACCCCTTCTCGTAGCCCATGGCGCGGGCCACGGCGGCGATCAGGCGCCAGTCCGCCATGGCCTCGCCGGGCGGATCGGCGGCCGGGCGGGCGAGGGTGAGCGTGCGCTCGCTGTTGACCAGCACGCCCTCGGTCTCGGTCCACAGCGCCCCGGGCAGTACGACGTCGGCGTAGGCGTTCGTCTCCGTCTCGGCGAACACGTCCTGGGTGACGACGAACTCGGCGGCCTCCAGGCCCTCGATGACCGTCTTGCGGTTGGCGACGGAGGCGACCGGGTTGGTGCAGATGATCCAGCACGCCTTGATGTCGCCGTCGGCCATCTGCCGGAACATCTCGACCGTGCCCCGGCCGACGCCGTCGGCGCGCAGGGCGCCCGGCTCCAGCTCCCACAGCTGTTCGACGAAGGCCCGGTCGGCGTCGACGAGCACCGAGCGCTGTCCGGGCAGGCCCGGTCCCATGTAGCCCATCTCCCGGCCGCCCATGGCGTTGGGCTGGCCGGTGAGGGAGAACGGCCCGCTGCCCGGGCGGCAGATCGCGCCGGTGGCGAGGTGCAGGTTGACCAGGGCGTTGGTGTTCCAGGTGCCGTGCGTGGACTGGTTGAGGCCCATCGTCCAGCAGCTCGTCCACTCCTTCGCCTCGCCGATCAGCCGCGCCGCCTCCCGCAGGTCCGCCTCCGGGACGCCGGTGATCCGTGCGACGGTGGCGGGCGGGTAGTCGGCGAGGAAGGCGGGCATCTCCTCCCAGCCCTCGGTGTGCGCGGCGATGAACTCGGGATCGGTGCGGCCCTCGGCGTGCAGCAGGTGCAGCAGGCCGTTGAGCAGGGCCAGGTCCGTGCCCGGGGCGATCTGGAGGAACAGGTCGGCCTTGTCGGCGGTGGCGGTGCGCCGCGGGTCGACGACGATCAGCCGGGCGCCGGCCGACTTCACCCGCTCCATGATCCGCAGGAAGAGGACGGGGTGGCAGTCGGCCATGTTGGAACCGATGACGAGGAAGACGTCCGCCGCGTCGAGGTCCTGGTAGGAGCCGGGCGGCCCGTCCGCGCCCAGGGACAGCTTGTAGCCGGTGCCCGCGCTGGCCATGCACAGCCGGGAGTTGGACTCGATGCGGTTGGTCCGGATGAACCCCTTGGCCAGCTTGTTCGCCAGATACTGCGCCTCCAGGCTCAGCTGCCCGGAGACATAGAGGGCGACGGCGTCGGGGCCGTGCTCGTCGACGATCCGGCGCAGCCGGCGGCCGGTCTCGGCGACGGCGTCCGCCACCGGCGCGGGCCGGGGCTCCTCGCCGCGGTCCCGCCGGACGAGGGCGGTGGTCAGCCGGCCGGGGGCGGCGAGCAGGTCGGCCGTGGTCGCGCCCTTGGTGCACAGCCGGCCGAAGTTCGCGGGATGCTCCTTGTCGCCGCTCGCCCTCAGGACCGTACGGCGCCCGTCGGGTCCGGTGCCGACGTCGAGGACCAGCCCGCAGCCCACCCCGCAGTACGAGCAGACGGTGCGCACCTTCGTCGTGCCCTCGTTCCCCGAGCCCGGCGCGGCCACCGGCGTCTCCCTTCGCTGTGCTCTGTCCGAACCCACCTCCGGAATCGTACGAACCGCTCATTACACGGGTGTCTCCCGGCCCGCTCACGAGGGGTAAATCCCGCCGCACAGATCGGGCCGGACGGATGTGAGCACCGGCCCCGGCCGGGCGGTGTCCACCGGGAAGGGGTGGACTGCACAGGGCAGCTTGACGGGGGCGGGCGTTGTCAGAGGGGGGTCGTACGCTGCGGAGGGAGGGGTCGTCCGGGGGGGGGCGGCCCGCCGGGAAGGAGTGTGCCGTGACCCGACCGCCGAGCGCCGCGCAGCGGCGTGTGATCGAGGCCGCCGATCCGGTCACCGGCCGGCTGCGCGGGACCCCGGCCCAGCTCGCGGCGCTGGTGCGGCACGGGCTCGCGTTCCGGCATCCGCGGCCGCCGCACGACCACTTCCTCACCCCCGCCGGGCACCGGATACGCGAACCGGCACCCGCCGCCGCGCCGGAACCCGCGCCGGACACCGGGGTGTTCGCGGCGCGGGTCGGCGATGCGCGCCAGGACCCGGTGTCCGGCCCGGAGCGGCAGCGGGAGGTGCACAGCGCCTGGCAGGGGCTGCTGGAGCTGCGCCGGATGACCAACCCGGACGGTGCCGTGGACCGGCCGTGCGGCTGGGAGCGGGCGCATCTGGTGCGGGCCGCCGCGCTCGCCCTGGAGGCGGCCGGGCACCACCCGGCGGACCGGTCGGCGGAGGGGTACCGGGTGCGCGCCACCCCGCAGCCGGAGGCGGTCGCCGTGTACGCGCCGGACGCCGGGACGCTGGCGGCCTGCGCGGCCACGCTGGAGCGGGCGGGATGGCAGTCGGGCGAGTACACCGAGCCGCGGACCCGGGCCCGCTATCTGCTGGCCTCGCCGCGCCGGGTGTGACGGGCGTGTCAGGATCGGGGGCGGCCGTCGCGGCGTCCACGCGATGCCGTACCCGAATTGCCGTACACACCAGGGGTGTTCATGAGTGAGCCGTTCGCCGTGCGGGTGACCGTCCGCGGCTACGAGACCGATGTGCAGGGCCATCTCAACCAGGCGGTGTACCTCAACTACGCGGAGCACGCCCGCTGGTCGCTGCTCCAGGCCGCCGGAATCACCCAGGCCGAACTGATCGGCACCGGGGTGGGTCCGGTGGCGCTGGAGACGACGATCCGCTATCTGCGGGAGCTGCGCGCCGGTGAAGAGGCCGACGTGACCTGCGCGTTCCAGTGGGGCGGCGGAAAGACCTTCCGGGTGGTGCAGGAGATCCGCAAGGCCGACGGCACGCTCGCGGCGGAGGTCACCGGGGTCGGCGGGCTGCTGGACCTGAAGGAGCGCAGGCTGGTCGCCGATCCCGGCAGGGTGTTCCGGGAACTGGCCGCCGATCCCGCCCTGTTCGGGCTGCCGTCATGACGCGTCCGGGCCGGAGTCCCCATGGGTCGGTACGGCGATCTGGTTGAAGCCGTAGTACACGGCCAGCAGCCCGTGGGCGGCCAGCGTCAGGGGCGCCGAGACGAAGGAGAGCGCCACGGTAAGCGGGTAGCCGAGGGAGCCCAGGGCGAAGCGGGCGCGGGTGGCACGGGCGGCCGCCGTGTCCACGCGGGCGTCGAAGAGGTGGCCGGTACGGGTCAGATGCCACCACAGGGCCTGGAAGGCGAGGGCCATCAGGACCATCACCAGGCTGTACACGGCGGCGGCGGTGTGTGCGGCCCGGGCGCCCTCGCGCAGATACTCCGCGAGCAGCGCCGTCGGCCAGGGCACCGCGGCCACCACCATCAGCACCAGCAGGTTCAGGAACATCAGGGTGCGGTCGACGCGGGTGACATAGCTGAAGACCTGATGGTGGTTGACCCACATGATGCCGATGACCAGGAAGCTCACCACATAGGCGGCGTAGGAGGGCCACTGGGCCCCGAGCGCCTGCCACAGGCCGCCGTGTTCGCCGGTCCTGGGCACCTTGATGTCGAGGACGAGGAGCGTGATGGCGATGGCGAACACCCCGTCGCTGAAGGCCTCGACCCGGCCGGATTCGTTCATGGCCCCAGCGTGCCCCACGGCGGGGGGGGGCGGTGTCGGGTTGGCTCTTGGCCCCCCCCCCGCCCGGGGTCACAGGGGGGGGAGATAAGTCGGGGGGGCGGGGGGCAGAACCCCCCCCCCACAC
>NZ_JBHXVE010000002.1:529619-534372 GCF_042672505.1 Streptomyces sp. NPDC127190 | reverse complement strand
CACCCCCGCGCGCTCGCCCCCCGCCCCGGGCGTGTTGTGTCGCCCCCCCCTCGCGCCCCGCGGGGGGGGGCTCATTTGGGTTGTCCCCGCCCCCCCCCCCCCCCCTCGTCGTGATCCGTGCGCGGAATCTCAGTGCGCGGCGGCGATCTCCTCGCCCGCCTCCATCGGATGGGTGACGTCCTGCGCCTCACGCCCTCTGCCGAGGTGGTTGAAGAGGAGGTTGAGGACCACGGCCATGACACAGCCCGTGGAGATGCCGGAGTCCAGGACGATCTTCGCGGTCTGCGGGAAGGAGTGGTAGAACTCCGGCGCGGTGATCGGGATGATGCCGACCGCGAGGGACACGGCGACGATGAGGACGTTGTTGTCCTTGTCGAGGCCGGCCCGGACCAGGGTCTGGATGCCGCTCGCGGCGACCGAGCCGAACAGCACGACGCCGGCGCCGCCGAGGACCGGGCGGGGTACGACCGCGATCAGCGAGGCGGCCATGGGGCACAGGCCCATCAGGACCAGGAAGCCGCCGCCGGTGGCGACGACGTACCGGCTGCGGATCCGGGTCATCGCGACGAGCCCGATGTTCTGTGCGAAGGCGCTGCACATGAAGCCGTTGAACAGCGGGCTGAGCGCGGAGCCGAGGGTGTCGGCGCGCAGACCGGCCGCGATGGTCTTCTCGTCGGCCGGGCGTTCCACGATCTCACCGAGGGCGAGCATGTCGGCGGTGGACTCGGTCATGGAGACCACCATCACCACGCACAGGGAGAGGATCGCGGCGAGGTGGAACTGCGGGGTGCCGAAGTGGAAGGGGGTGGGGAAGCCCACCACGTCGGCCTTCGCCACCGGGGAGAAGTCGGTGACGCCGAACGGTATCGCGATGAGGGTGCCGGCGATCAGGCCGAGCAGGACGGCGATCTGCTTGAGGAAGCCGCGGGTGAAGCGGCGCAGCAGCAGCACGATGGCCAGGGTGATCCCGGCGAGGGTGAGATAGGTGGTCGAGCCGTAGTCGTCGGCGGCCGGGTTGGGACCCTGGGCCCAGCCGAAGGCGACCGGGAGGAGGGACACGCCGATCAGGGTGATGACCGACCCGGTGACGACCGGCGGGAAGAAGCGGACGGCCTTGCTGAAGAAGGGCGCGGCGATGAAGCCGAGCAGGCCGGCAACCATCACCGCGCCGAAGATGACCGGCAGCGCGTCGGACTTGTCCTTGGCGGAGGCGACGACCGCGGTCATGGGGGCGACACCGGCGAAGGTGACGCCGTTGACGAACGGCAGCCGGGCGCCGATCTTCCAGATGCCGAGGGTCTGGAGAAAGGTGGCGAGGCCCGCGGTGAACAGGCAGGCGCCGGTGAGGAAGGTCAGCTCGGTCGCGGACAGGCCCACGGCCGCGCCCACGATCAGGGGTGGGGCGACGACCCCGGCGTACATGGCGGCCACATGCTGTAGGCCGGTGGTCGCCATTTTCAGGGCGGGGAGTTTCTCGTCAACAGGATGGGCGGCCACGGCGGCTCCTCCGGGCGGGTAACACGTTCGTCGACGACGACGTGGGTTTCAGGGAGGTGGTGCGGTGCGGTGTGCGGACCGTGACGGAGCGTGGGGGGTGAGCGGGGGGTGAGCGGTGACCGTTCCGGGGCGCGTGCGTCCACACGCGCCCCGGAGACGGCTGCCATGGATCCCGCTCGGATCCACGGCTCCGGCCGGGAGCCGTCCCTCTCGGCCGGAGTTCTGGGGAGTGCCGCGCCGGATCAGGCCTGGGCGGCGATGCGGGCGAGGCGCTGGGCCTCCTCGCGGGTGGAGCGGGCGATGGCCTCCTCGTCGACGGCGACCAGGCGGCCGTTGTCCACGATCTGCCTGCCGTTGACGAAGGACGCGGTGACCGGGGCCGCCGCGCCGAAGACCAGCGCGGTCACCGGGTCGGCGATGGAGGAGTGGGCGAGCGTGTCCATCTTCCACAGCACCACGTCGGCCAGCTTGCCCGGCTCCAGCGAGCCGATCTGGTCCGCGCGGCCGAGCACCTGGGCGCCGCCGTGGGTGCCGAGCCGCAGCGCCTGACGGGCGTTGAGGGCGGCCTCGCGGTGCGCGCCGAGGCGGTTGATCAGCAGGGCGTTGCGCAGCTCGGTGTGGAGTTCGCCGGACTCGTTGGAGGCGGTGCCGTCCACGCCGAGGCCGACCGGGACGCCGGCCCTGAGCATGTCGGGGACGCGGGCGATACCGGCGGCGAGGCGGGCGTTGGAGGACGGGCAGTGGGCGACGCCGGTCTTCGTGCGGGCGAAGGCGGCGATGTCGGAGTCGTTCATGTGGACGCAGTGCGCCATCCACACGTCCTCACCGAGCCAGCCGGTGGACTCGAAGTAGTCGGTCGGGCCCATGCCGAACAGCTCGTGGCAGAACTTCTCCTCCTCCACGGTCTCCGAGCCGTGGGTGTGCAGCCGTACGCCGAGGCTGCGGGCCAGCTCGGCGCCCTGGCGCAGGAGTTCGGTGGAGACGGAGAAGGGCGAGCAGGGCGCCACGGCCACCTGGGTCATGGCGTCGAAGGAAGCGTCGTGGTGCTTGCGCACGGTCTCCTCGGTCGCGGCGAGCGCGCCCTCGAGGGTCTCGACGGCGAAGTCCGGCGGCAGGCCGCCGTCCTTCTCGCTGCGGTCCATCGAGCCGCGGGCCAGGGTGAAGCGGACGCCCATCTCGGCGGCGGCGCGGATGATCGAGCCGGACAGGTCGCCGGAGCCGTGCGGGAACACGTAGTGGTGGTCCATGGCGGTGGTGACACCGCCGCGGGCCATCATCGCGAGGGACCCCTGCGCGGCCGCGTACGTCATCTGCTCGTCGATGCGCGCCCAGGTGGGGTAGAGCGCGACGAGCCAGTTGAACAGGTTGTGGTCGGTGGCCAGGCCGCGGGTGATCCACTGGTAGAAGTGGTGGTGGGTGTTGACCAGACCGGGCGTGGCCAGATGGCCGCTCGCGTCGATCCGGCGCACCACGTTCTCCAGGCCCTGGGGGGCCTGGCCCGCGCCGAGCGACTCGATCCGGTTGCCGGCCAGGACCAGGTAACCGGAGGCGTACTCCGTGTCGCCCGCGTCCACGGTCGCGATGGCGCAGTTCTCGATGACGATGCGCTGGGCTGCCGATGGTGCCATCGTGCTTCCTTGTCTTTTCAGTGGCGGACCCGTGGACAGGAGGACGAAGGGTCCACGGGGAGGGCACGGCAGGACCCTAGGAGGATTTGAGTGCCGCAGCCGGGTGGCGGCTCCGGGTGCCGAGATGGTGGAAGAACAGATTGAGCAGGACCGCGACGAGCGCGCCGGCGCTGATGCCGGAGCCGAGCACGGTCTGCGCCCAGGCCGGGAAGCCGGCGTAGAAGGTCGGTGCGGCCAGCGGGATGATGCCGGCGCCGAGTGCGACCGCGACCAGGATGATGTTGGAGCTGTCGTCCAGGCCCGCCTCGGACAGCGTACGGATGCCGCTGACGGCGATCGAGCCGAACAGGACGATGCCCGCGCCGCCGAGGACCGGCAGGGGAACCAGGGAGACGACCGCGCCGAGCACCGGGAAGGCGCCGAGGACCAGCAGGGTGCCGCCGGCGACGGCGACGACATAGCGGCTGCGCACCCGGGTGAGCGAGACGACGCCGACGTTCTGGGCGAAGGCGGAGGTGGGGAAGCCGCCGAAGACGGGGCCGAGCAGGGTGGCGATGCCGTCGGTGCGCAGGCCGCGGGTGATGGTCCGGGCGTCGGTGCGGCGCTCGCAGATCTCGCCGAGGGCGAGCATCCCGGCGCTGGACTCGGTCATCAGCACCAGCATCACGATGCACAGCGACAGGATCGCCGCGGGCTGGAACTCGGGGGTGCCGAAGGCGAAGGGCGCGGGCAGCGCGGCGACGGGGGCGGACCTCAGGGCGCCGAAGTCGGCCATGCCGAAGGGGATGGCGGCCAGGGTGCCGACGAGCAGTCCGCACAGCAGGGCGACCTGCTTGACGAAGCCGCGGCCGAAGCGCTGGATCAGCAGGATCACCGCGAGGGTGAACCCGGCGAGCGCGAGGTGCCGCATGGAGCCGAAGTCGGCGGCGTGCTTGTCGCCGCCCTGCGCCCAGCTCACCGGGACCGGCATCAGGGTGACCCCGATGAGGGTGATGACCACGCCGGTGACCAGGGGCGGGAAGAAGCGGAGCAGCCGGCCGAAGAACGGGCCGACGGCGAGGCAGAAGACACCCGCGACCATCACCGCGCCGTAGACGGCGGGGAGCCGGTGGCCCGGGGAGTTGGTCTCGGCGATCGCGAGGATCGGCGCGATTCCGGCCGAGGAGGCGGCGTTGACGAAGGGCAGCCGGTTGCCGACGAGTCCCTTGACGCCGAGGGTCTGGAGGAGGGTCGCGACGCCCGCGATGAGCAGGCTCGCGGCGATCAGCCGGGTGCGGGCCGCGAGGTCGAGTCCGCAGGCCTGGCCGATGATGAGCGGAGGAGTGACAACGCCTGCGTACATGGCGGCGATGTGCTGGAGCGCGGCGGGGACGAGCCGCGAGACGTGGAGCTTCTCGTCCACCGGGTGCACGGACGTGACGGCGTCCTCGGTGTGCACCGGCGGGGTGGAACACGGGGCTGTGTCGGCCCCCTGCGCAGGCTGTGCCATTTCGTTCCCTCCGGTGTGGCGCGGCCCCCCCCCCGGGGGGGGGGGGCCGGGGGGGCCCGCCCCCCGGCGAGGGGGGGGATGTGGGGCCCGGTAACCGGGGCGCCCCCCGCCCCCCCGCCCGAGAGAGAAATAACAAAGG
>NZ_JBHXVE010000002.1:522402-529609 GCF_042672505.1 Streptomyces sp. NPDC127190 | reverse complement strand
GGGGCCCCCCCGCGGCGCGGTGCGGATGATGGCGGCGGCGGGGGGGGGGGCGCCCCGGGGGGGGGGGGGGGGGGCGGCCGCCCCCCGCGTCCCGCGTCAGAGGTTGGTCATGTCGACCGGGATACGGGGCTCGACGCCGTCCCGCAGGACCGTGGCCTCGATGAGGCCGTAGGGGCGGTCGGCGGCGAAGTAGACCTCGTTGTCGTTCTTGAGACCGAAGGGCTCGAGGTCGACGAGGAAGTGGTGCTTGTTCGGCAGCGAGAAGCGGACCTCGTCGATCTCGCCGCGGTTGTTGATGATGCGCGAGCCCATCTGGTACAGCGTCTGCTGGAGGGAGAGGGAGTAGGTCTCGGCGAAGGCGTGCAGCATGTGCTTCTTGACCTGCTCGTAGGACTTCTCCCAGTTGGGCATCTTCTGCTCGTCGTCGGTCCAGTTGAACCGCCACCGGGCCGAGACCGACGTGGCCAGGATGCGGTCGTAGGCCTCCTGGAGCGTCGTGTACTTGTCCTTGATGTAGCCCCAGAACTCGGAGTTGGTCGAGTTCATCACCGTCAGGTCCTTCAGACCGGAGATGACCTCGAACTGCTCACCGTCGTAGGTGATCTGGGTGACGCGGGTCTCCTGGCCCTTGCGCACGAAGGAGTGCTTGACCTCGTCCGCGCCGATGAACCGGGAGTTGGCGTCCGAGGTCTCGATCCGCTCCCAGGCGTACTCCTCGATGCGGATGCGCGCCCGGTGGATCACCTCCTGCGAGGTGACGAAGTGGCGGGCCAGGTGGATGCCGAACTGCTCGGCGGACTCGATGCCGTGTTCCTTGGCCTTGGCGAACACCGTGTTCTTGGTGGTGTCGGTGGGCAGGACGTGGGCGTTGGAGCCGGAGTAGTGGACGTCGTCCATGTCGCCGCTCAGGGCGACCGAGACGTTGAGGTCCTTGATGTGGTGGGTGGCGCCGTCCCGCGTGATCTTTACGACTCGGTTCTCGGCCTTGCCGTACTGGTTCTGTCCCAGAATGGTGGGCATTTAGCTAGCTCCCTCGGTAAACGGAGTAGCCGAACGGGTTGAGCAGCAGCGGTACGTGGTAGTGCTCGCCCGGTACCACGGCGAACGTGATCGCCACCTCCGGGAAGAACACAGCCGGTCCGCTGTCCCGAGTCGCGGGGGCGTCCTGCTGCGCATCGGCTTGCTTCTTCGCAGATTTCTCTTCGAAATACGACTCGACGGCGAAGTCGAGCCGTACGTGTGTGGTCCCTTCCGGCAGCGCCGGCAGGTCCTTGCACCGGCCGTCGGCGTCGGTCGCGGAGCCGCCGAGCGCCTGCCAGTCCGCCTCGGGGCCCGAGCGGGCGGAGAGCCGGACGGCGACGCCCTCGGCGGGGCGGCCCACGGAGGTGTCCAGGATGTGGGTGGACACGGAGGCGGTGGTGCTGGTGCTCATGGTGTCAGGCGTCCTCTTCGACGAGTCGGGCCAGGCGGATGCGGTTGATCTTGCCCAGCTCGGTGCGGACGATCTCCCGCTCCTGCTCCGGCGCGTTGCCGATCCGCTCCTTCACCGCGTCCCGCATCTGCTCGCCGGTCCGGCCGGTGGCGCAGATGAGGAAGACATGGCCGAACTTCTCCTGGTAGGCCAGGTTCAGCTCGAGCATCTGGGCCTTCAGCTCCTCGCCGGCGCCGGCCATGCCGCTCTGTTCGCGGGCGGAGGTCGGGTCGCCGGGCTTGGGGCGGCCGATGGGCGGGTGCCCCGCCATCGCCTCCGCCAGGTCGGCCGCGGTCAGCTCGGCCATGGCGGCGTCGCTGGCGGCGTAGAGGGCGTCGGTGGTGGCGTAGGGGCGGCCGGCGAGCAGTCGCCGGACCCACGCGGTGGAGGCGCACGCCTCGTGGAGGGCGGCGTGCGCCGCCGGCTCCTCCAGGTCGTTGAACCGGGCCAGGCCCGGGGGCGTGGAAGTCGTCGTCACGGGAGCCTCCGTGGCCGGAAACGGCCGTCGTGCTTCAGCGGGCTGCCGATAGCTAACGCCCCCGGAAACGCCACGTCAACACTTTGTTGAAAATTCCGCGTAACAACCGGGCCCGTGCGTCACCGGGGGCGAGAACGCCCCCGAGGGGCCCGGGGAAGCGCGGGGCCGCCCCCGGTAAAGCGGCTACGCGCCCTTCTCCCGGTTGAGGTAGTTGTAGACCGTGAAGCGGCTCACCCCGAGCGCGCTCGCCACGGTCTCGACGCCGTGCCGTACCGCGAAGGCGCCCCGGGCCTCCAGCGTACGGACGATCTCCTGCTTGGCCCTGCGGTCCAGGTCGGCCAGCGGCCGGCCCCGCCTGCGCTCCATGGCGGCGAGGATGTGGTCGAGGGAGTCGGCGAGCTGGGGCAGGCGTACGGCGACGACGTCGACGCCCTCCCAGCCGAGGACGACATCCTCGGGGCCGGCCTCGTCGGGCGGGAGCATCTCTCCGCCCATCGCGTCGACCAGCGGTTTCACGGCCGCGATGAAGGGCTCGTCCGCGCTCATCTATCGCCCTCCCCGGCGTCGCCGCCCACCACGTTGACCTGGAGCGAGATCCGGGTGGCGCCGGCCTCCAGGCTCTTGCGCAACAACGCGTCCACGGCCGTCAGGACGCGGTCGGCGCCGCCCTCGGCCGTGTTGCCGAACGGGCCGACGTCGACGGCGTCCAGCCCGGCCGTCTCGATGACCTCGCGCGCCGCCAGGGCGTGCGCGGGGGCCTCGTCCAGGTCGAAGGGTTCGGTCGTGAACTCCACTCTCAATCGCACGCGCACAACCTAACGCGCGGCAGGGGTTTTCGGACCGCCCGGCGAGGACCGGTGCTGGGCGCCCCTTGACAAGCCCCGACACCCGACGGCAATCTTCCATTAAGCAGAAACGAACTTCCGTAATACGGAAACACGACCACGGAAGGGAGCGCGGCCCCCGATGGGATTCGCAGACCAGCGCTTCAACGTCAACCTGTCGATCCTCTTCACGGAACTCCCGCTCCTGGAGCGTCCCGCGGCCGCCGCCGCGGCGGGCTTCACCGCGGTCGAGCTGTGGTGGCCCTGGGTCGACTCCCCCACCCCCGAGCAGTCCGAGCTCGACGCCCTGAAGAAGGCGATCGAGGACGCGGGCGTCCGGCTCACGGGGCTCAACTTCTACGCCGGACAGCTGCCGGGCCCCGACCGCGGCGCCCTGTCGATCCCGGGCGAGGAGTCGGAGAAGTTCCGCGCCAACATCGACGTGGCGGCGGACTTCGCCCGGTCCCTCGGCTGCACGGCCCTCAACGCCCTCTACGGCAACCGCGTGGAGGGCGTCGACCCGGCCGAGCAGGACGCGCTCGCCCTGGAGAACCTCGTCCTCGCGGCCCGGGCCGCCGACCGGATCGGCGCGATCGTGCTGATCGAGGCGCTGAACCAGCCCGAGTCGCCGCTCTGCCCGCTGGTGTCGGCGCCGGCCGCGATCGAGGTCGTGGACAAGGTCAACGCGGCGACCGGCCTCGGGAACGCGAAGTTCCTGATGGACCTGTACCACCTGTCCATGAACGGCGAGGACCTCCCCTCGGTCATCGAGCGGTACGCGGCGAAGACCGGGCACGTCCAGATCGCCGACAACCCCGGCCGTGGCGCCCCCGGGACGGGTTCGCTTCCGCTGGAGGAGCTGCTCGACCAGCTGAGCAAGGCCGGTTACGACGGCTGGGTGGGCCTGGAGTACAAGCCGGGCGACCGCCCGAGCGCCGAGGCCTTCGAGTGGCTCCCCCGCGAGGCGCGCGCAGCGCGCTGAACCCCCTTACTTCGCAAGGCAGTTGAGAGAGGCACCCCCATCATGAGCAACAACCTCACGAATTCTTCCCGCCCGACCCGCCCGGCGATCGCCTGGATCGGCCTCGGCATCATGGGCTCCCCCATGTCCGAGAACCTGATCAAGGCGGGTTACCAGGTCACCGGCTTCACCCTGGAGCAGGACAAGCTGGAGCGCCTGGCCGCGGCCGGCGGCACCGCCGCCTCCTCCATCGCCGAGGCCGTGCGCGACGCCGACGTGGTGATCACCATGGTGCCCGCGTCCCCGCAGGTCGAGGCCATCTCCTACGGCCCCGAGGGCATCCTGGAGAACGCGAAGCAGGGTGCCCTGCTGATCGACATGTCCTCGATCACCCCGCAGACCTCCATGGACCTGGCGAAGGCCGCCAAGGACAAGGGCATCCGCGTCCTGGACGCGCCCGTCTCCGGCGGTGAGGCCGGCGCCGTCGAGGCCGTGCTGTCGATCATGGTCGGTGGCGAGCAGGCCGACTTCGAGGAGGCCGAGCCGATCTTCGAGGCCCTCGGCAAGACCATCGTGCTGTGCGGCCCGCACGGCTCCGGCCAGACCGTGAAGGCCGCCAACCAGCTGATCGTCGCCGTGAACATCCAGGCGTGCGCCGAGGCCGTGGTCTTCCTGGAGAAGTCGGGCGTGGACCTGAAGGCCGCCCTCGACGTCCTCAACGGCGGTCTGGCCGGCTCGACCGTGCTGACGCGGAAGAAGGACAACTTCCTCAACCGCGACTTCAAGCCGGGCTTCCGGATCGACCTGCACCACAAGGACATGGGCATCGTCACCGACGCCGCCCGCACCGTCGGCGCGGCCCTGCCGGTCGGCTCCGTGGTCGCCCAGCTGGTCGCCTCGCTGCGCGCCCAGGGCGACGGCGGGCTGGACCACTCGGCCCTGCTGCGGGCCGTGGAGCGCCTGTCCGGCGCGCAGGTCTGATCCGCCCCACCAGACTTCCGGGCCGCGGCGCCGCTGACACCTGTCCTGTCGCGCCCAGGCGGCGCCGCGGCCCGGAATCACATTCAACAAACTGTTGACGCTCAGATCGCCCCACTTCTAGGCTCCACAAAGCGGAAGAATGTTTCCGCTGCCACCCGCACGGAAGGTCCACGATGTCGAAGCGCGTGCTCACGACAGAGTCCGGCGCACCGGTCGCCGACAACCAGAACTCCGCCTCCGCCGGCGTAGGCGGCCCGCTCCTGATCCAGGACCAGCAGCTCCTGGAGAAGCTCGCGCGCTTCAACCGCGAGCGCATCCCGGAGCGCGTGGTGCACGCCCGTGGCTCCGGCGCGTACGGCCACTTCGAGGTGACCGACGACGTCACCGGGTTCACCCACGCCGACTTCCTGAGCGAGATCGGCAAGCGCACCGAGGTGTTCGTGCGCTTCTCGACGGTCGCCGACTCGCTCGGCGGTGCCGACGCCGTCCGTGACCCGCGCGGCTTCGCGGTGAAGTTCTACACCGAGGAGGGCAACTACGACCTCGTCGGCAACAACACCCCGGTGTTCTTCATCAAGGACCCGATCAAGTTCCCCGACTTCATCCACTCGCAGAAGCGCGACCCGTTCACCGGCCGTCAGGAGCCGGACAACGTCTGGGACTTCTGGGCGCACGCCCCCGAGGCCACGCACCAGATCACCTGGCTGATGGGCGACCGCGGCATCCCGGCGTCGTACCGGCACATGAACGGCTACGGCTCGCACACCTACCAGTGGACGAACGCGCAGGGCGAGGCCTTCTTCGTCAAGTACCACTTCAAGACCAACCAGGGCATCCGCAGCCTGAGCAGCGAGCAGGCCGCCGAGCTGGCGGGCACGGACCCCAACTCGCACCAGACGGACCTGCTCCAGGCCATCGAGCGCGGGGTGCACCCGTCCTGGACCCTGTACGTCCAGATCATGCCGGCGGACGAGGCGGCGGACTACCGCTTCAACCCGTTCGACCTGACCAAGGTGTGGCCGCACAAGGACTACCCGCTCCAGCGCGTGGGCCGCCTCGTCCTCGACCGCAACCCGGACAACGTCTTCGCCGAGGTCGAGCAGGCCGCGTTCGCCCCGAACAACTTCGTGCCGGGCATCGGCCCCTCGCCCGACAAGATGCTCCAGGGCCGGCTGTTCGCCTACGCGGACGCCCACCGCTACCGCCTCGGTGTCAACCACACCCTGCTGCCGGTCAACTCCCCGAAGGCGGTGCCGGGCGGCGCCGAAAACTACGGCCGCGACGGCTTCATGGCGCTGAACCCGCAGGGCCGCCACGCCAAGAACTACGAGCCGAACTCGTACGACGGCCCGGTGGAGACCGGCCGCCCGCTGTCCGCCCCGCTGGCGGTCTCGGGCCACACGGGCACCCACTCCGCGCCCCTGCACACCAAGGACGACGACTTCTACCAGGCGGGTGAGCTGTACCGCCTGATGTCCGCGGAGGAGAAGTCCCGTCTGATCGCCAACATCGCCGGCGGCCTGTCGCAGGTCTCCCGCGACGACGTGATCGAGAAGAACCTGGCCCACTTCCACGCCGCCGACCCCGAGTACGGCAAGCGCGTGGAGGAGGCGGTCCGCGCCCTGCGCGAGGACTGAGACCAGCGCCCCACAGGCAGCGTGCGGGATCTGACGGGAGGTCATGATCTCCGCACGCGGCCCGCGCGGCGCGCCGGACGGCCCGGATGAGGGGTGGCCGTACGGCGCGGAGCGCGGGCAGGGCGAGGACCGCGATGGCGTGCGAGCCAGTGCGGTGGTGAAGGAACCGGGTGCCCTTCTCGACCAGAGGGAAGGGAATCCCCGGCTCCGTCGCAGCCATCGCGGTCCCACCCAGGCCCCTTCCGGGCCCCAAGACCCCGTCCGGCGGCGCGAACGACCTGTCGCGCCCAGCCTCGCGCCGCCGGACGGCACCCACCCCGAACGCTCCCTACGCCGCTGCGATCCCGCAGGCGAGGGAGCGTTCGGCGTTTCCGCGCAGTTCCCTGCGGCCCCGCGGGCGGGTGGGCCGGCCGGGGTCCGCCGCCTCGGGGCCGTTCCTCGGAATGCGTATCGGTGGGGGGCGCCGCAGGCTGAAGGTATGGGTAATCCGATGCGGTATCCGCACATCGTGGTCCACTCGCCCGCCCTCGACGGGTCGCGGCGGGTCACCGAGGGGGATGTGGTGCTGGGGATCGCCTCGCATCTCGACGACGTCGTGGAGATCCTGCGGCTGGCCGATCTGGACCGGATCGAGGTCGAGGAGAGTGATCTCATCGAGTGGCAGGGCGGCGGGCCCGACGACTGGCCGGGGCTGTCGGAGCACGAGCTGTAGGGGATGCGTACACCCTGACGGCACACGCAGGAGGGGGGGGGGGGCGGGGGGGGGGGGGGGCGGGCGCGGGGGGGGGGGGGCGGGGGGAGGTAGCTGATGAGGGTGATGGTGCATCTGGGGGCGGCGGGGGGGGCGGGCGGGTG
>NZ_JBHXVE010000002.1:511211-522392 GCF_042672505.1 Streptomyces sp. NPDC127190 | reverse complement strand
CGGGGTCGGCGCGCCCCTGTCGGTCGTGCGTTTCTACCACCCCCCCGCCCCCCCCGGGGGGGCCCCCCGGCCGCCCCCCCCCCCCCCCCCTCCTCGGTGGTACCGCGTGGCGTCAGACCTTCAGCGGCTTGATCGACGTCGGCGCGTGACCGGGCTCGGTGGCCAGGTCCTCGAACTCGGAGATGTCACTGATGTCCATGGTCCTGCTCATGGAGATGTTGGTGATGCGCTCCAGGATCGCCTCGACGACGACCGGCACCCGGTACTCGGCGGCCAGCTTCTTCGCCTGCTCGAAGGCCGCGCCCAGCTGCTCCGGCTCGGTGACCCGGATCGCCTTGCAGCCCAGGCCCTCGGCGACCTTGACGTGGTCCACGCCGTAGACGCCGATCTCGGGCGTGTTGATGTTCTCAAACTCCAGGTTGACCTGGAAGTTGATGTCCAGGCCGATCTGCGCCTGGCGGATCAGGCCCAGGTAGGCGTTGTTCACCAGCACATGGACGTACGGGATCCTGTGCTGGGCGGCGACCGCCAGCTCCTCGATCATGAACTGGAAGTCGTAGTCGCCGGAGAGGGCGACCACCGGGGCCTCCGGGTCGGCCTTGGCGACGCCGATCGCGGCCGGGATGGTCCAGCCCAGCGGGCCGGCCTGGCCGCAGTTGATCCAGTGGCGCGGCTTGTACACGTGCAGCATCTGCGCGCCGGCGATCTGGGAGAGGCCGATGGTGGTGACGTACCGGGTGTCCGGGCCGAAGGCCTTGTTCATCTCCTCGTACACGCGCTGCGGCTTCATCGGCACGTTGTCGAAGTGGGTACGGCGCAGCAGCGTCGCCTTGCGCTCCTGGGTGGAGGCCACCCACGCGGAGCGGTCGGGGAGTTTGCCCGCGGCCTTCAGCTCCTTCGCGACCTCGATGAACAGCTCCAGCGCGGCCTTGGCGTCGGAGACGACCCCGTAGTCCGGCGGGAAGATCTTGCCGATCTGGGTGGGCTCGATGTCGACGTGCACGAACTTCCGCTCGCCGCGGTAGACGTCGAGCTTGTAGCCGGTGTGCCGGTTGGCCCAGCGGTTGCCGATGCCGAGGACGCAGTCCGACTCCAGGAAGGTGGCGTTGCCGTAGCGGTGCGAGGTCTGGACACCGACCATGCCGGCGTTCAGCTCGTGGTCGTCGGGCAGCGCGCCCCAGCCCATCAGGGTCGGGATGACCGGGGTCTGGGTCAGCTCGGCGAACTCGACCAGGAGGTCGGCCGCGTCGGCGCCGATGACGCCACCCCCTGCCACGATGACCGGGCGCTCCGACTCCAGAAGAAAGGTGATCGCCTTCTCGATCTGGGCGCGGGTCGCGGCCGGCTTGTAGACCGGCAGCGGCGCGTACGTCTCCGGGTCGAACTCGATCTCGGTGAGCTGGACGTCGATCGGCAGGTCGATGAGGACCGGGCCGGGGCGGCCGGAGCGCATCAGGTGGAAGGCCTGCTGGAAGACGCCCGGGACCTGGGCGGCCTCCAGGACCGTGACCGCCATCTTCGTGACCGGCTTGGCGATCGACGCGATGTCGACGGCCTGGAAGTCCTCCTTGTGGATCACGCTGGTGGGCGCCTGGCCCGTGATGCACAGGATCGGGATGGAGTCACCGATGGCCGAGTACAGGCCGGTGATCATGTCGGTGCCGGCCGGGCCGGAGGTACCGATGCAGACGCCGATGTTGCCCGGCGTGGTGCGGGTGTAGCCCTCGGCCATGTGGGAGGCACCCTCGACATGGCGGGCGAGGGTGTGGTTGATGCCGCCGCCCTCCTTGAGGGCCTTGTAGAACGGGTTGATCGCCGCGCCCGGCACACCGAAGGCGTCGGTGACGCCCTCGCGCTTGAGGATCTCAACTGCCGCGCGGGCAGCGGTCATACGGGCCATCGAGTACTCCTGCTTCGGCTGTCGGATGCGTACTCCCGTCGCGCCCCGCGGTGAGCACAGTCTCCAGAGTCGACCACTTCCGCATTACTTTCGCATTGCGGAAACTAATTTCTACTATCTGGAAGCAATGTAGGAGGCGTGGGCGGACGCCGTCAAGGGCGTTCCACCGCCGACGGGCCCGCCAGGACAGGGGAAGTGGCGGACAACAGGGGGGCGGCAGGAGGACGATGTGAGCGTCCCTGTGTGCCGCCGTGGGAGTGGGTGGGCCATGCCCGAGTGCGTACCGGTGCGCTGCCCGGTCTGCCGGCGCGAGCACCTCTACGCCGCGCCGTCCTATCCGTGTGTCTGCGGCGCCCCCACCGCCCCACGCCTGGACCCCGCGGGGCAGCCGGCCGTGGCCGAGCACCGCGCGTGGGACGACGAGTGGCTCACCGTGCCGTGCGCGGCCTGCGGGCACCCGGGCCAGTGGCCGCACCCGGAGCTGGGCTGCCCGTGCGGCACGGTGCTGCGCATCCCGGTCGCCGGTGCGGCCGCGGCCCCCGCCCCGCCCCCGGAACCGGAGCGCCCCGCGCCCCGGCCCCCCTTCCAGCCCCGGCCCGTGCGGACCGCCCGGGACGCGGTCACCACCGCCGCGCTCTATCTGCGCTGGCTCGGCTACCGGGACATCCGCCGCGCCGACCAGCGGCCGCCGCACGGCATCGGGCTCGCCGCCCGCGGACTGCTCGCCCAGGTGGACCCGACCGTACGGCCCGCCGCGCCCCGGGACGTGGAGTGCCTGTGGCTGACCGCGATGACCGAGTCCGCGGGCTGTGTGTACTTCTCCCTGGCCGGCTACACCGACGCCGCGCGGGCCCGCGCGGGCGGCCTCGGGATACCGCTGTTCGTCCTGGACCTCGCGGGTGTGCCGCAGCCGGTGAACGACCCGGCCGAGGCGCTGCACACCGAGGGCGCGCCGGAGCCGCAGACGCGCACGAGGGACGGACACCGCTGAGCGGCATCCGTCCCTCGTCCCGTCGCGCCGGGCTCAGTCCCGGTAGGTCTCGCGCAGCTCCACCTTGCGCACCTTCCCGGACACCGTCATCGGGAAGGAGTCGAGGATCCGCAGCCGGCTGGGGATCTTGTAGTGGGCGAGCCGGCCCTGGCAGAAGGCGTGCAGCTCCTCCAGGGTGAGCGGGTCGGCCGCGTCCTGCGGGATGACGCAGGCGAGCACCTCCTCGCCGTACTTCTCGTCCGGTACGCCGACGACCTGGACGTCCCTGATCTTCGGATGGGCGTAGAGGAACTCCTCGATCTCGCGCGGGTAGATGTTCTCGCCGCCCCGGATGATCATGTCCTTGATCCGGCCGACGATCTCCACATAGCCGTTCTCGCGCATCGTCGCGAGGTCCCCGGTGTGCATCCAGCGGCCCGCGTCGATCGCCTCGGCGGTCTTCCCGGGCTCGTCCCAGTAGCCGAGCATCACGCTGTAGCCGCGGGTGCACAGCTCCCCCGCGGTGCCGCGGGGCTGGGTCACCCCGGTCGCCGGGTCGACGATCTTGACCTCCAGGTGCGGCAGCACCCGGCCGACGGTGGCGGTGCGGTGTTCCAGGTCGTCCTCGATCCGGGTCTGCAACGACACCGGCGAGGTCTCGGTCATGCCGTAGCAGATGGAGACCTGCTCCATGTGCATCTCGGCGACCACCCGCTTCATCACCTCCACCGGGCAGGGCGAGCCCGCCATGATCCCGGTGCGCAGCGAGGAGAGGTCGTACGACGCGAAGTCGGGGAGGTTCAGTTCGGCGATGAACATGGTGGGGACGCCGTACAGGGACGTACAGCGCTCCCGCTGCACCGCCTCCAGGGTGGCCTTCGGGTCGAAGGACGGGGCCGGGACGACGATGCAGGCGCCGTGCGAGGTGGCCGCGAGGTTTCCCATCACCATGCCGAAGCAGTGGTAGAAGGGGACCGGGAGACAGACCCGGTCCTGCTCGGTGTAGGCGATCAACTCCCCCACGAAATAGCCGTTGTTGAGGATGTTGTGGTGGGAGAGGGTGGCGCCCTTGGGGAAGCCGGTGGTGCCCGAGGTGTACTGGATGTTGATGGGGTCGTCGCAGGACAGCTCCGGGTAGCGGGCCTCCGGCGTGGCCCGCGCGAGCAGCGCCGGCCAGCTCGGGTCACCGATGTAGACGACCTCGCGCAGCTGCGGGCAGCGGCCCCGGACCTCGTCGACCATCGCCCGGTAGTCGCTGGTCTTGTGGCTGAGCGAGGCGAACAGCAGGGAGATCCCGGCCTGGTTCAGGACGTACTCGACCTCGTGGGTGCGGTAGGCCGGGTTGATGTTCACCATGATCGCGCCGATGCGGGCGGTGGCGTACTGGACCAGGACCCACTCGGCGCAGTTGACCGCCCAGATGCCCACCCGGTCGCCCTTGGCGATCCCGGAGGCGAGCAGCGCCCGCGCCAGCTCGTCCACGTCGGCGCCGAACCGCGCGTAGGTCCAGCGCCGTCCCGTGGCCACCTCGACCAGCGCCTCGCGGTCCGGCCATCTCTCCACCGCCCGGTCGAGGTTGGCGCCGATGGTGTCCCCCAGCAGGGCGGTGCTGCCGGTGCCATGCGTGTACGACAGCGGAGTGGTCACCGGAAGTCCTCCTCGCGGTACTCGTGCGCCGAGCCCGCGGCCGTGGCCTCGCGCAGCTCGATCCGGCGGATCTTGCCGGAGACGGTCTTGGGCAGCGCGCCGAACTCCAGCCGCCGGATGCGCTTGTAGGGCGCGAGCACCTCGCGGGAGTGCTCGAAGAGGACCTTGGCGGTGTCGGCGCCGGGCTGCCAGCCCTCGGCGAGCACGACGTACGCCTTCGGCACGGCGAGGCGCAGCTCGTCCGGCGCGGGCACGACGGCCGCCTCCGCCACCGCCGGGTGCTCCAGCAGGGCGCTCTCCAGCTCGAAGGGGCTGATCTTGTAGTCGGAGGCCTTGAAGACGTCGTCCGCGCGGCCGACGTAGGTCAGATAGCCGTCCTCGTCGCGGGAGGCGATGTCGCCGGTGCGGTAGTAGCCGCCCGCCATCGCCTCCGTCGTACGGTCCGGGTCGCCGTGGTAGCCGGCCATCAGGCCGACCGGGCGCTCGGAGAGGTCGAGGGCCAGTTCGCCCTCGGTGGCGCCGGGGGCGCCGGAGACCGGGTCGAGGAGTTCGACGCGGAAGCCGGGGCTCGGGCGGCCCATGGAGCCGGTCTTCAGCACCTGGCCGGGGCTGTTGGAGACCTGCACGGCGGTCTCGGTCTGCCCGAAGCCGTCCCGGATCGTCACCCCCCAGCCGCGCCGGACCTGTTCGATCACCTCGGGGTTGAGCGGTTCGCCGGCCGCCACCGCCTCGCGGGGCGGGGTGCGCAGCTGGCCGAGGTCGGCCTGGATGAGCATGCGCCAGACGGTCGGCGGGGCGCAGAAGGTGGTGACACCGGCCCGGTCCATCTCGGCCATCAGGCGGGTCGCGTCGAACCGTGTGTAGTTGAAGACGAAGACGGTCGCCTCCGCGTTCCACGGCGCGAACAGGTTGGACCAGGCGTGCTTGGCCCAGCCGGGCGAGGAGATGTTCAGGTGTACGTCACCCGGCTTCAGGCCGATCCAGTACATGGTGGACAGGTGCCCGACCGGGTACGAGGTGTGGGTGTGCTCGACCAGCTTGGGGCGGGCGGTCGTACCGGAGGTGAAGTAGAGCATCAGCGGGTCGTCGGCCAGGGTGGGGCCGTCGGGGAGGAAGTCGGCCGGGGCGGTGTAGGCGTCCTCGTACGGCTGCCAGCCGTACTCGGGGGAGCCGCCGACCGCGATCCGGGTGTAACCGCCGGGCACCTCGGCGAACTTGGCGGTGTCCTCCGTCCGTACGATCACATGCTTCACCCGGCCCCGGTCCACCCGGTCGCGCAGGTCGGCGGGGCCGAGCAGCGGCGTGGCCGGGATGACCACGGCGCGCAGCTTCATCGCGGCCAGCGCGGTCTCCCACAGCTCGGCCTGGTTGCCGAGCATGACCAGGATGCGGTCCTCGGCGGCGACGCCCTGCTCGCGCAGCCACCGGGCGACCCGGTTGGAGCGCTCGGACAGCTCGGCGAAGGAGAGCCGGGTCTCGGTGCCGTCCTCCTCGACGAGGTGCAGCGCGGTCCGGTCGTTCCCGGCGGCGATCGCGTCGAACCAGTCCAGCGCCCAGTTGAAGTGCCCGAGCCGGGGCCAGGTGAAGCCCTGGTAGGCGGTGGCGTAGTCCTCTCTGTGCGTCAGGAGGAAGTCCCTGGCGGTGCGGAACGACTCGGTCGCCGTGCTCATGCGTGATTCTCCTTGCTCTTCCGGACCATTGCCGGGCGGCTCTCTGGCATCGTCTAATCCGTGATGCAGGTCTCACTACCCCCGAACGGGGGTGTGGGAAGCCGAAGGAGCGACACAGGTGACGGCAGACGCGGCGGGGGCAGTGGAGATAGGCGGTGCGCTGGCCCGGCTGCGGCGGGCCACGGGGCTTCCGGTCGCCTTCGGCGGGCTGGTGGAGCCGGGCCGGCCGCAGATCCGGATCAGCGAGCTGAGCGGCACCACCACGGCCGCGCTGCGCTCGCTCGCGGTGATCTCCGGCAGCGGGCTGGGCGGCAAGGCGGTGGCGCTGGCCCGGCCGTGCGCGGTGACCGACTACCCCAGCTCCCGGCAGATCAGCCATGAGTACGACGCCAAGGTGGCGGCCGAGGGCATCCGCTCGGTGGTCGCGGTGCCGGTCGTGGTGCGGCGCCGGGTGCGCGGGGTGCTGTACGGCGCGCTGCGCTCGGCCCGGCCGCTCGGCGACCGGGCGCTGGACGCGGCGGTGGCGGCGGCGCGGGACGTGGAGCAGGCGCTGGTGGTGCGGGACGAGGCGGAGGCGCTGCTGACGGCGGCACGGCCGGGGGCCGGCGGTCCGGCGCACGCCGCCGCCCTGGAGCAGGTGCGGGAGGCGCACGCGGCGCTGCGGGCGCTGGCGCCCCGGATAGCCGACCCGGAGCTGCGGGCGGAACTGCTGGCCGCCTGCGGGCTGCTGGCGGCGCCGCGGCCGGCCGGTGCGCCGAGCCTTGCGCCCCGCGAGCTGGACGTGCTGACCTGGGTGGCGGCCGGGGCGACCAACGCGGCGGTGGCCGAGCGGCTCGGTCTGGGTACGGAGACGGTCAAGGGATATCTGCGCTCGGCGATGCGGAAGCTGGGCGCGCACACCCGGGGGGAGGCGGTGACCGCGGCCCGGCGGGCGGGACTGCTGCCCTAGCCGCCGACTCCTGGGGAAACGCTTTCATTCATGCAGAGACGCTTTGAATTTCCCTATGCCTGACCGGTTGTTATTTCCCTCACCACGGCTTCCGTCCGAATTTCAGGGATCGTTGCCTAGAATTTGGCCCGAACACGACACACGAGGGGAGCGGTGAAGTGCGACGGGACTTCCAGGAGCCTGCCAGGTGCCGCTCCGACCTGGTCATCGGCCGCGAAGAGCTGTTCGCGGGCGCCCGTGCGCAGCTCGCCTCCGGCGGCAGTGTGCTGCTCCACGGCCCGGCCGGAATAGGGAAATCGACCATTCTGCGGGCCTTGACCGAGGAATACGCCGCGACCGCGCACACCGTCTTGCGCTGCTCGGCCACGGAGTCCGAATCCCACCTTCCCTTCCTGGCCCTGGCCGACCTGCTCGGCCTGGTCCTCGACGAGGTGTCGCCGCGGCTGCCCGCCGCCCAGCGCACCGCCCTGGAGTCGGCGCTCACCGGCCGCGGTGAGTCCAGCCTCCAGCGCGACGGCCTCGCGCTGCGCCTCGCGGTCCTCTCCGCGCTGCGGGCGCTCGCCACCGCGGGCCCGGTGCTGGTCGTCGCCGACGACCTCCAGTGGCTGGACCCGGCCAGCGCCGAACTGCTCGGCTTCGCCGCCCGGCGACTCGGCGGCACCCCGGTGCAACTGCTGTGCGCGGTACGCACCGAGGGCCAGGAGAACCAGGAGTACGACCGTCATCTGCGCGCCTGCCCGCCGGACACCCTCGGGGTCCGGCTGGGCCCGCTGTCCCACGCCCAGGTGGCCCGGCTGCTGGACCACCGCGGCCACGGCGGCCTGCCCCGCTCCACGGTCCGCGAGATCCACCGCACCAGCGGCGGCAACCCGCTGTTCGCGCTGGAACTCGGCCGCGCCCTCGCCGAACGGCCCACCCCGCCCCGGCCGGGCGAGCCGCTGCCCGTGCCCACCAGCCTGCGCGCCCTGGTGCTCAGCCGGCTGGACATGCTCTCCGTCGAGGCCCGCCGCACCCTGCTGGTGGCCAGCGCCGGCGCCCGCCCCACCATGGCCCTGCTGCACGCGGCCGGCCGGGAGAACGCCGAGGCGGAGTGCGCCCAGGCCGCCGAACTCGGGCTGCTGGCCACCGAGCCCGACGCCCCCGCCGTACGGTTCGCGCACCCCCTGATCTCCGCCGCGCTGTACGCGGAGGCCCCGGCCCATGAGCGCCGGGCCGTGCACACGGCGCTGTCCACCGCCGCCTCCGACCCGATCGAACGCGCCCGGCACCTGGCGCTGGCGGCCACCGGCGCCGACCCCGAGGCCGCCGCCCGGCTCGCCGAGGCCGCCGCCCTCGCCCGGGACCGCGGGGCCCCGTCGGTCGCCGCCCAGCTGGGGCTGCTCGCCGCCCGGCACACCCCCGCCGACGCCGCGCCCGGCCAGGCCGAGCGCCGGCTCCAGGCCGCCGAGGACGCGATCACCGCCGGCGAGCTGGACCTGGCCCGGGACATCGCCCGGGAGGTGTTGAGCCGGACGGCGGTGCCCGCCGACCGGGTGCGCGCCTGGATGATCGTCATCGACAGCGCCGGGCACACCATGGCCGAGGTCGACGCGGTCTTCCCGCAGGCGCTCGCCGACGCCGGCGACGACCCGCGGCTGCTCGCCCTGGTCCACTACCAGCTGGCCTGGCGGGCGCTGATCGTGGCCGGCGACTTCACCGAGGCCCGGCAGGCCGCCGCGCACGCCGCCGAGCTGGCGGCGCGCGGCGGCGACCGGCGCACCGAACTGCTGTCGCTCGCCTTCCAGGCCCAGACCGAGACCCTGATGGGCCACCCGGACGCGCCCCGCACCATCAGACGCGCCCTGACGGAGCCCCAGGACCCACGGGTCGCCTGGCACCACAACGGCGCGGGCAGCGCCCGGTTCCGCTGGCTGGTCATGAGCGACCAGCTGACCGAGGCCCGGGCGACGGTCACCGCGCTGCTGCGCGAGGTACGGCGGCGCGGCTCGGTGGAGAGCGAGGTGCACTTCCTGCGCGGGCTCGCCGAGACCGAGCTGCGTGCCGGGCACTGCGGGCGCGCCCTGGAGCTGGCCCGGGAGAGTCTGCGGCTGGCCCGGGACTCCGGGATCGGGGAGACCGCCTCGGCGATGCTGACCTCGCTGGCGGAGGCGTCCGGCGGCGATGTGGACCGGGCGCTGGTCCTGGCCCGGGAGGCGGTGGCGCACGCCGAGGGGGACGGCGACCAGATGTACCTCTCGCGGGCCCTGGGCGCGCTCGGGTACGCCCAGCTGGTCGCCGGGGATCCGGCGGGCACCGTGCGCTCGCTGCGCCGGGTGCGCCGGCTGGAGCTGGGCCTCGGCATCACCGACCCGGCGCGCGGCCGCTGGCAGGGCGATCTGGCGGAGGCGCTGGTCCGGATCGGTGAACCCGCGGAGGCGCAGGACGTCATCGACGCGAGCCGGGAGCACGCGCTGCGGCTCGGCCGGGAGAGTGTCCTCGCCGTGCTCGACCGCGCCGAGGCCCTGGTGCGCGCCGCACAGGGCGACACGGAGGCCGCCGTCGCCCAGCTGACCTCCGCTCAGGACCGGCTCGGCAAGCTCGGCTACGGCCTGGAGGAGGCCCGCGCCGCGTTCGCGCTGGCCCGGCTGCGCGGCCGGCGCACCGGTCCTGCCGGGTACGACGAGGCCACCCGGATGTTCCGCCGCTGCCGGGCGCTGCCCTGGCTGCGCCAGGTGGACGAGGCGCTGAGCGCCCCCGAGCCGGAGCCGGAGCCGGTACCGGCCGCGCCGGGCCCGCTGGACGCACTGGCGGTGCTGGCCGCGATGGAGCGCCAGGTCGCGGCGCTGGTCATGGAGGGCGCCACCAACCGGGAGATCGCCGCGCGGCTGTTCATCAGTGTGAAGACGGTGGAGGCGACCCTGACCCGGGTCTACCGCAAGCTGGGGATCCGATCGCGGGTCGACATCGTCCGATTGGCGGCGGGTCGGCGCGCGCCCTGAGCGGAGCCCTTGTTAACTGAACCGGACCGAGGGTTTTCCCTCACCCAACCCCCTAGGGGGTTCCCTCATTGGGAGCCAAGGGTGCCGGGTCCTAGCGTAAGGGGCGTGCCGCTCGCCCGGGCATACGGGGGTCGGTCCCGCGACCCCCGTGTACAACCCCCACACCCGCGCGAACCCCCACCGGTGCAACCCCCACTGAGGAGACTCATGTTCGGGCTCACACGTGCCAGAAAGACCGCCGCGACCCTGGTGGCGACGGCCGCCGCCGCGGCGACCGCGCTGCTCGCCTCCCCCACGGCGAGTGCCGCCCCTCAGCCCATCGTCGGCGGTACGACCACCACCACCGCGGCGTATCCGTTCGTCATGCAGATCACGGACGCCTCCGGGAACCAGTTCTGCGGCGGCACCCTGGTGTCCGCCACCAAGGTGGTGACCGCCGCGCACTGCATGGCCGGCGAGTCCCCCAGCAGTGTCCGTGTGGTCGGCGGCCGTACCTATCTGAACGGCACCGACGGCACGGTGAGCAGGGTCAGCAAGATCTGGGTCAACCCGGACTACACGGACGCCACCAACGGCAACGACGTGGCCGTCCTGACCCTGTCGACGTCGATGCCGTACACCCCGGTGTCGTACGTCTCCTCGTCCCAGACGAGTGTGTACGCGGCCGGCACCACGGCCCGGATCCTCGGCTGGGGCACCACCTCGGAGAACGGCAGCTCCTCCAACCAGCTGCGGACCGCGACCGTGCCGATCGTGGCCGACTCCAGCTGCCGTTCCTCCTACGGTTCGGACTTCGTCCAGTCCGACATGGTGTGCGCCGGATACTCCTCCGGCGGCGTAGACACCTGCCAGGGCGACAGCGGCGGTCCCCTGCTCATCGGGGGCGTCCTGGCAGGGATCACTTCCTGGGGCGAGGGGTGCGCGGAGGCGGGTTACCCGGGTGTCTACACCCGGCTGACCACCTTCTCGGACCTCGTGACCGCGCAGGTCCACTCGTGACCCGGAAGAAGGACACCTGAGCCACACCCTCAGGTAGATGCCAGGGGGGCGTTGCGGGCCACCACGAG
>NZ_JBHXVE010000002.1:452296-511201 GCF_042672505.1 Streptomyces sp. NPDC127190 | reverse complement strand
CGGTCCCGCCCCCCCCACCCCCCCCCCCCACACCCCCCCCCCCCCCTCTCCACCTGCCGGCTACTTGTCGGCGGTGAGCTTCCCGGCGGCGCCCCAGCTCTCCGCCGGCACCTCGTGGATCCACACCTGCACGGTCTCGGCGGGGATCTTGTACGCGTCGACGAAGGCGTCCGTGACCCGCTGGACCAGGTCCCGCTTCAGCTCGACATCGCGCGGACCCTGCTGGATGGTGACGATCGGCATGACCGAACTCCCTTGAGTGACGTTGCCCTTCCGGTGCACCAAGTTCACCGCGGGGCGCGTCCCCGACCAAGAAGCACTCCGCGACCGCAGCGATCAGCCTTCGTGATCGTCGCAGGCCAGCAGCAGTTTCTTCAGGTGCGGGGTGGGGTCGGCCACCGGTACCGCGAGGCCCGTGGACAGGGCCAGTCCGGGGGCGCGGAAGGGGACGTAGGCCACTCGGGGCGTGTGCAGCACGCGCGCGTGGGAGGCGTAGACGACCGTCCACAGGGGCCGGGCCCCTATGGTGGCCAGCGTGTCCTGGAGGGAGCGGTTGGCCGGCCCCGGTACGGGCTCGAACCCGGCCGCATGGCAGGCCCCGACGACCAGGTCGACCAGGGCCGGGTTGACGCGGCGCGGGACCAGGGCGAGGGGCAGCTCGGCCAGGTCGGCGAGGTCGATCTCGGCCCGTGCGGCCAGCGGGTGCGCGGCGGGCAGGGCGGCCACCAGCGGGTCCGGCCACAACGGCAGCACCCGCACTCCGGGCGGGGGTTCGGCGGCCCGGACGAACGCCGCGTCCAGCCGGCCGTCGGCGACCCTGGCCAGCCGTTCGGCGACGGGCAGCGAGAACAGGTCCACGGCCACATCCGGCGCCCGCTCGGCGAACCCGCCGAGCACCCGGTCCAGATGGGTGCCGAGCCCGGTGCTGGTGCCGAGCCGCAGCCCGGCCGGCGCCGCCACGGCCGCCCGGGCCTTCTCCGCCGCCGCCAGCACCGTCCGCGCCTCGGGCAGCAGCCGCTCCCCCGCGGCCGTCAGCCGCACCCGGCGCGGCGAACGGTCGAACAGCGCGGCACCCAGCTCCCGCTCCAGCCGCTGTATCTGCTGGCTGACCGCCGACTGCACGATGTGCAGCTTCTCGGCGGCCCGCCCGAAGTGCAACTCCTCGGCGACGGCGACGAAATAGCTGAGCTGGCGCAGTTCCATGCGCCCGACTGTAGAGGGCCGCCGGGCCGGCCGGGACGGCCCGAGCCCGGCTCACCTCTCATGCGTGCTCGGGCGGGTTGATCCGCGAGGTGTCGATCGCGGAGGCGGAGGTGCCCCACTTGGCGAGGATCCGGGCGTAGGTGCCGTCCTTGATCAGCTCGTTGACGGCGGCCTGGAAGGCCTTGGTGAGCGGGGAGCCCTTTCGGAAGGCGAAGCCGACGTCGAGTCGGTGGTACTCGCCGAGGAAGGTGGTCTGTGCGGCGGGCTGGGCCGCCTGGTAGCGCAGTCCGTTGATGGTCGACATGATCACGTCGATGCGGCCCTGCTGGAGTGCGGTGAGGGTCGCCGCGTTCTCCGAGTAGACCTTCACGTCGTACGGCTTCTTGCCCGCCTTCGCGCACACGCCCTTCTGCGCGGTGAGGGTCGCCTCGAAGGTGGTGCCGGCCCCGGTGCCGATGGTCAGCCCGCACAGCTGGGTGAGGTCGGTGACCTTCTTCCTGAGCGCGGTGCTGCCCTTCTTCACCGCGAAGCCCTGGCCGTCGTTGATGTAGGTGACGAAGTCGACGCTCTTCAGGCGTGCGGTGGTGACGCCGAAGTTGCCGGTGCCGACGTCGTACTTGCCACTGCCGAGCGCGGGCAGGATCGTCTCGAAGGAGGCGTCCTGGCGCAGCAGCCTGACGCCGAGCACCTTGGCGACCGCGTCGGCGAGGTCGATGTCCTGGCCGGCGGGGGCCTTGTCCGGGCCGTTCGGGTAGTACGCCCCGGGCGGGTAGCCGACCGCGCTGCCGACCCGCAGCGTGCCCGCCTTGCGGACGCTCGCCGGCAGCAGGGCGGCCACAGAGTCCACCGTGTGCACGGCGGCGACCGGGTCGTCGGTCGGCGCGGGAGCGGCCTGGGCGCCCACCACCCCCGTGCCACCGGAGCCGCTGCCGCAGGCGGTCAGCGTCAGGAGCGGCAGCAGGGCGAGGGCGGCCGCGGTGCGCAGGCGGGTTCCGACGACGCGAGCCAGTGACGTCATTCGGCCACCGCCGTGAGGGTGCGCGTCTCCTGGGCCGTCCGCTCGGCGTCGCGCTTGGCGACCTCCTCGCGGACGATCGGGATGACGTACCGGCCGAAGTCGATGGCGTCGTCCAGCAGGTCGTAACCGCGGGCGGAGAGGATGTCGACGCCGAGGTCGTAGTAGTCCAGCAGGGCCTGGGCGACCGTTTCCGGGGTGCCGACCAGGGCGTTGGAGTTGCCCGCGCCACCCGTGGCGGCGGCGGTCGCGGTCCACAGGGCCCGGTCGTAGCGCTCGCCCTCCTCGGCGATGGCGATCAGCCGCTGCGAGCCGGTGTTCTCCGGGGTTCCGCCGGGGCGCCGCCGCCCCAGGCCCGCCCCGCGCCGCTCCCGGATGGCACCGACCGTGCGGTGGGCCTTCTCCCAGGCCAGTTCCTCGGTCGGGGCGATGATCGGCCGGAACGCCACCTGGATGCGCGGCACGTCGCTGCGGCCCGCGGCCCGCGCGGCGGCCTTGACCTGCTCGATCTGCTCGGCGGTCCGCGCCAGCGGCTCGCCCCACAGGCAGTAGATGTCCGCCTCGGCGCCCCCGGCGGCGTACGCGGCGGGTGACGAGCCGCCGAACGAGACCTTCGGGCGGGGCTGCTGCACGGGGAAGACGTCGCTGACGAAGTCGTGGAAGCGGTAGTGCTCGCCCTCGTGGTCGAAGGGCTCGTGGCTGGTCCAGATCTTCTTGACGATCCGGATGTACTCGCGGGTGCGGGCGTAGCGCTCGTCCTTGGTGAGGGTGTCGCCCTCCCGGCCCTGCTCGTGGTCGTTGCCGCCGGTGATGAAGTGCACGGTCAGCCGGCCCTCGCTGATCTGGTCGAGGGTGGCGAAGGTCTTGGCGGCGAAGGTCGGGTACGAGACGTTCGGGCGGTGGGCGAGCAGGATCTGGAGCCGGTCCAGCCGGCTCGCGATGTACGCGGCGGCCGGCGCCGGGTCCGGCGATCCGGAACCGTAGGCGAACAGCACCCGGTCCCAGCCGTGCTCCTCGTGCGCACGGGCGAGCCGGAGCGTGTACTCCTTGTCGAAGGCGGCGCCGGAGCGCGGGGTGGTCTCGGAGCCGTCGTTGGTGGCGGCGATGCCGAGGAACTCCACGGGCATGGAAGATGGCCTTTCCTCAGGTCCTTGGCGAACGTGCTGGGGTGCCGTGTTCCGGCCGGCACGCGGGTACGGCGGGACAGCCCTCTCGGCGGCCGGGTGTGCCGGCGCGGCGCGGAGCGCTGGGACACGGGGGTGACGTGATGTGATGACGCCGGGGCGGGCGGGGGTGGCGGCAGAGGTGTCGACGCGTCCGGGCGACGGTGCCACGCGCAGGAGGACTCGGCCCGCGACGGGGTGACCGAGGGAGGGAAGGGCCGGTCAGACGGCCCGCTGCCGCATCAGGCGCAACACGCTGCGGACCACACCCGACCGAAGTCGATGTGGTCACGGGTGACCAGACGTTGATCGGCATCCATGCGATTAATTGAGCAGTACATCTGGCGTTCCGTCAACCATGTCCCGCCTGGTGGACCGGAGTTGAGCGGCCTCCGTGTGGTTGACACATCCGCACGGCGGGACCCTACGATCGGGGCCGGACCGGCTTGGCCGCGCGCGGCAGCCGGTACCGGCCGCGTTGAGGGACGCGGCGAGCGTGATGACGCCGGAACCGGGCCGACCGCCCCTGCCCCCGCGCCCTGTCCGCGCGGATTTCCTGACCGTGTGTGCCGCCGGGTGGTCACCCGTGCCCGCACGTCCCTCCCCCTGGAGAACCCCTGATGGTTTCGCCGTCCGACATCACCGACTCCTCCCGCCTCCCGGCGTCCGTCCCGCCCGTAGAAAGCCCGCAGACCCCCGGCCCCGGCGCCCCCGAGGACCTGCCGCGCATCGTGCCGCGCCGGCACCTCGGCCGACTGCTGACCGGCGGCGCCGCGCTGCTGGTGTTCGCCATGGTGGTCGGCTCCGTGGTCCGCAACCGCGCCTTCCAGTGGGACGTGGTCGGCCAGTACTTCACCACCGGCGCCGTCCTCGACGGGCTGCTGCTCACGCTCTGGCTGACCGGCGTGGTCACGGTGCTCGGCTTCCTGCTCGGCACCTTCCTGGCCGTGATGCGGCTGTCCGCCAACCCCGTGCTCCGCGCGCTGAGCTGGGGCTATGTGTGGATCTTCCGGTCCACCCCGCTGCTGGTGCAGCTGCTGTTCTGGTTCAACATCGGGGCCCTGTACCCGACGCTCGGCCTCGGCATCCCGTTCGGGCCCCAGTTCGTCACCGTCAAGACGGTCAACCTGCTCGGCCCCACCCTCACCGCCGTCATCGGGCTGACCCTGCACGAGGCCGCCTACGCCGCCGAGGCGGTACGCGGCGGCATCCTCTCAGTGGACGCCGGCCAGACGGAGGCGGCCCAGGCCCTCGGCATCGGCCGGCTGCGCACCCTGCGCCGGATCGTCGTCCCGCAGGCGATGCGCTCCATCGTCCCGACCGCCGGAAACATGCTGATCGGCACCTTGAAGGGCACCAGCATCGTCAGCGTGCTGGCCGTGCACGACCTGCTGTACTCGGTGCAGTTGGTCTACAACCAGACGTACCAGGTCATCCCGCTGCTGCTGGTCGCCACCCTCTGGTACATCGCCGTGACCTCCGTGCTGAGCGCGGGCCAGTACTACGTGGAGCGGTACTACGCCCGCGGATCCGCCCGCTGAACGGCCCCGCGGCGTAATCTTTCCTACATTCCCTATCGAATTACTGGGGAATCATTGACGGCCTCCCCGGAAGGTGCGCAGGATGGTGCGCATGTCCCACACGCAGCAACGACTCGTTCGTCGTCGGCATGTCGACTTTGGTCACGTCGTCAGCGCCGCCTGCTGTCGCGCGTAGCGCACGCGCCCGACACCCCGCGTGCCACACGGTTCCTTCTCCTGACGCAACGTTCGAAGGACGACCGCATGACCACGGCACTGCCCCACCCTTCCGGCCCCTCGGCCGTTCAGCTCCCCGACACCCGCCGCCTCCGCCTCGTCGGCGACTTCCCGCAGGGCGGCAGCTCCCCGCAGGACGATGGCGAGGCGAACGGTTCCCCTCGCCTCGTCGGCTACCTCGTACTGGTGCCCGAGGGCACCGATCCCGCCCGGCTCTTCGCCAAGGGCGTCACCCCGCCGGAGATCCGGCCGGTCGCCTACCCGGAGCCGCCTCCCGCGCCACCGGCCGGAGACGGTGTCGTCCGCATCGATCCGGCGCGCCGTGCCGCGGAGGTGGACGGCCGCGAACTCGACCTGACCTACCTGGAGTTCGGGTTGCTGTCCCATCTCGTCCGGCAGCCCCACCAGGTGCACACCCGCGAGCAGTTGATGGCCGGCATCTGGGGCTACGACCACATCGGCGACGGTCGCACGGTGGACGTCCACATCGCGCGCCTGCGCCGCAAGCTGGGCGCCGCTCACCGGCACCGGATCGTGACCGTACGACGCGTGGGCTACAAGTACGTGCCCGACCGGCAGGCGAGCGCCGACACCGCGCCCTGCCTTCGACCGTGAGGAGACCATGACCATGGGCGTTGCCACCGCGCCGTGCGCACCCGACGCGGAGTCCGGGCGGACCGGGCCCGGCCGTGCGCACTGGCTGCGCGTGGCCCGCGAGACCGCGGACGACCTGGCCACGGACGCGGTGGTCCGGGAGCAGGCGGGCAAGACCCCGTTCGACGAGGTCTCCCGCCTGCGCGAGGCCGGACTGCTGACACTCCTCGCCCCGGCCGAACACGCGGGCGGCGGCGCGGACTGGCCCACCGCCTACGCCGTGGTCCGCGAGATCGCCGCGGCCGACGGCGCGATCGGTCAGCTGCTCGGCTGTCACTACTTCCTGTCGTGGTGCGCGCCGTTCTTCGCACAGGCCGACCTCGCCGACCGGGTCGAGCGGCAGTCCGCGGCGGAGCAGTGGTGCTGGGGCGGCGGCCTCGCCCGTCAGGAAGCCCCCCTGACGCTGTCCAGGAAGGGCGGCGGCCAGGTGCTCGACGGCCGGCAGAGCTACGCCACCGGGGTACTGGTCGCCGACCGTCTCGCCGTGCGGGCCGTGCGGGCCGACACCGGCGAGCCGCTCGCCGTCGTCGTCGATCCCGCCCGGCCCGGCGTGCGGATCGACGCCGACCCCGACGCCTTCGGCCAGCGGCTCGCGGCCGGCGGGAGTGCCGAGTTCGACGCCGTACCGGTCGCCGCCGACGACATCCTCGGTTCCCTGTCCGCGGACGAGGACGTCCTGTCGCCGCTGGCCGCCCTGGCGTCCCCGGTCGCGCGCCTGCTCTCCGTCCAGCTCCGTGTGGGCATGGCCGAGGGCGTGCTCGCCGAGGCCCGGGAGTACAGCCGGGCGGGCCGCTCGCCCTGGCCGGCCGGCTGGGCCCAGGACCCGCACGCACTGGCCGTCTACGGCGAACTCACCGTCCTCACCCGGTCCGCGTCCGCCCTCGCCGACCAGGCGCTGGACGCCGTGCACAGCGGGCTGGGGCGCGGTGCGGACCTGACCTACGACGAGTCCGCGGAGATCTCGGTCCTGGTGGCGCTGGCCGAGGCCGCCGCCTCCCGGGCCGCGCAGGAGTCCACCTCCCGCGCCCTCGACATCGTCGGCGTCCGCTCCGCCTCCTCGGGGCTGGGCTTCGACCGCTTCTGGCGCAATGCCCGGACCCACACCCTGTACGAACCCGTCGCCCACCGGATCCGCGAGGTCGGTGACTATTTCCTCAACGGCGGACACCCTCCGTTCGCCCTGCCCATCTGATCGCGGCACGTCACCTGCGTCCGGCCCCGGCCTGCGGTGACGGCCGGAGCCGTACGGAATAATGGACACATGCGGATCTCAGCCAGAGCGGACTACGCGGTACGTGCCGCGCTCCAGCTCGCCGCGTCGCGGGACGACGGTCCGATGAAGGCCGAGGCCATCGCCGACGCCCAGGACATCCCGCACAAGTTCCTCGAGAGCATCCTGAACGACATGCGCCGGGGCGGCCTCGTCATCAGCCAGCGCGGCGGCAACGGCGGCTACCGGCTGGCCAGGCCCGCCGAGTCGATCAGCATCGCCGATGTCATCCGGGTCGTGGACGGACCGCTGGTCTCGGTGCGGGGGGTCCGCCCTCCGGAGCTGTCCTACAGCGGTCCCGCCGAGTCGCTGCTCCTGCTGTGGATCGCGCTGCGGTCCAATGTGCGCGAGATCCTCGACGGTGTGTCCCTGGCCGACGTCGCCTCCGCCCGGCTGCCCACCGAGGTGTCCGCGCTGACCGATGCCCCGGGGGCGTGGGGAAACCCCTGACACACTGAGCCATTCCCGGCCTCGTCCCGAAAAGTGAGATGAGGTCGTCCAGCATGCGAACCCCCTCTTGGGATGGGCGCCGGCTTCTGCCACGATCCCCACCAGCCAGGTAGGAAAGCTAGGGAAGTGGGGGTGGCCATGGGAGCGCTGAGCTGCGCTGACCGGGTGCTGCCCGTGCTGACCTCGCGTCGTCATATCGACTTCGGCCGTACGTCGACGTCCCTCTGTCGGCCGGTCTGAGACCTCAGCACGCCGTTGCACACCTCTTCGACCGCCCTTCCTTTCCTGAGAGGACACCTCCGTGTCTGCCGCAAGACCGCACGCCACCCTGCGCACCCTCGCCGCCGTCGCCGCTCTCCCCCTCCTGCTCACCGCCTGCGGGTACGGATCCCACTCCACCGACGACGGGAAGAAGACCGCGGTCCCGGCGGGCGCCAAGAAGCTCTCCGCCGACGAGGTGAAGATCGGCTACTTCCCCAACCTCACGCACGCCACCGCCCTCGTGGGCGTCCAGGAGGGCCTGTTCCAGAAGGAACTCGGCGGCACCACCATCAAGACGTCCACCTTCAACGCGGGCCCCTCCGAGATCGAGGCGCTGAACGCCGGCTCCATCGACATCGGCTGGATCGGCCCCTCCCCGGCGATCAACGGCTACACCAAGTCGGCCGGCAAGAACCTGCGCATCATCGGCGGTTCCGCCTCCGGCGGCGTCAAGCTCGTCGTCAACCCGAAGAAGATCACGTCCCTGAAGGACGTCAAGGGCAAGAAGATCGCCACCCCGCAGCTCGGCAACACCCAGGACGTGGCGTTCCTCAACTGGATCTCCGACCAGGGCTGGAAGGTCGACGCGCAGAGCGGCCAGGGCGACGTCTCCGTCGTCCGCACCGACAACAAGATCACCCCGGACGCCTACAAGTCCGGCTCCATCGACGGCGCCTGGGTGCCGGAGCCGACCGCGTCCAAGCTGGTCGCCGAGGGCGGCAAGGTGCTGCTGGACGAGGCGTCTCTGTGGCCGGACAAGAAGTTCGTGATCACGAACATCGTCGTACGCCAGGGCTTCCTGAAGGAGCACCCGGACGTCGTCCAGGCCGTGCTGCGCGGCTCGGTGAAGACCAACGAGTGGATCAACGCCAACCCGGAGAAGGCCAAGGCGTCCGCCAACGCGGCGCTGAAGGAGCTGTCGGGCAAGGCGCTGCCGGCCAAGGTCATCGACCCGGCCTGGAAGTCCGTCACCTTCCTCGACGACCCGCTGGCCGCCACCCTCAGCACCGAGGCGCAGCACGCGGTGAAGGCCGGTCTGCTGGACAAGCCCGACCTGAAGGGCATCTACGACCTCCGTCCGCTGAACCAGGTCCTCAAGGCCGAGGGCAAGAAGGAGGTCGACGACGCCGGTCTCGGCGTCGGATGACGGTACCGCCTCCGCTCAGGGCACCCCGTCGCAGACCGACGGGAGCCAGGTCAGGTCCGGGGTGTGGGACAGGGTGTCCAAGGAGCGGAGCAGGGCGGGCAGGCGGTCGGGGTGGGCCAGGAACTCGATGGTCGCCTCGGCGAAGGCGTCGCGTACCGCCGGCGGCATCGCGTCGGAGGCGTCGAAGCAGTGCACCGCCTGATGGTCGAGGAGGGTCTCGGCGAGTGAGCGGTGCCAGGCCGGGCCGGCGGCGCCCGGGGCGGGCTGGGCCCGCACGTCGGCGGAGAACCCGGACTCCTTGGCGCTCCAGGCGCGTTGGGCGTCGGCCGAGGCGAGGTAGCGGATCAGCTGCCGCGCCTGCGGGGTGGCGTGCAGCAGGGCGACCAGGTCGCCGGAGACCTCCCAGGCATCCGTCGCGGTGGCCCCCGGGAGGAAGCGGGCCGAGGGCTCGTAGCGGCCGTCGGCCCCGGTCCAGGGCTGCCGGTTGCGGACGAACGACGCCTGGTGCTCCAGCAGGCAGCCCCGGGGGGTGTCGGCGACCGGCCTGGACGCCCGGTCGTACGGCGTGCCGAGGGCCCGGCGGACCAGGGCCTTGTCGCCACCCGCGCCGACCAGCGTGCCCCAGGTCGTCCAGGCCCGGCGTACCGGCTTCGACTGCCAGGGCAGCTCGCCGCGCGCCCACCGCTGGTAGACGCCCGGGCCGTACTGCTGGAGCAGGATGTCCTCGATCCAGTCCGTGCCGGGCCAGCCGCTGGTGGCGCCGGAGCCCAGGCCGACGCACCACTGGGCGGGCTGCCGCGCGGCCTGGCGGCGCCGGTGCTCGTCGGTGCCGGCCGGGTACCAGACGATGCTCTTCAGATCGGCCTTGAGCGGGAACCAGTACACGTGCCCGGCCTGCGGTGTGGTCCAGGAGGTGCCGAAGTCCTCCTCGGGGATGAGGCCTTCGAGCGGGTGGAGCTGCTTCTGCCGGGCGTAGGAGGCGAGTTCGCCGGGGCCGGTCAGCACCACCACGTCGGGCGGTGTGCCGGACTCCACGTCGGCGCCGAGCACCTGGCTCTCGGCGGAGCTGCCCTGGTAGTCGACATGGATGTGGTAGGTCCGCTCGAAGGGCGCGATGACCGCGTCGCGGAAGTTCCCCGCGTCGCTGCCGGTCCAGTTGGCGAGCAGGGTGACGGTCGGCTGCTGCCCCAGGGCGCGGGCGCCCAGCACGAGGCCGGCCGCGAGCACGACCAGACAGCTCGCCACGGCGACGAGGGCACGGCCGAGCCGGCGCCGGGGTGCGCCGCCGGCCGGTGCGGGGCCGTTCCGGTGCGCGCTCACCGGGGCCTGAACCGGTACTCGTCGATGTGCCGCCTGAGGCCCGTCTCGGCCAGTGCCATGAGCAGAGCGCCTCCTGTCAGGATCCACACCGCGGCCGCGGCGCGGAAACCGGTGTCCATGAGGTACGAGGCGGTCCGCCGCCCCGCGTCGGTGATGGCCGGCCCGGTCAGCGGCCGGGCGAGCAGGGCCCGGGTGTCCGCCATTCCGGCGTGGGTCCACACCGTGAACAGCAGCAGGGTGGCCAGTCCGCCCAGCAGCAGGGTGCCGGCCGCGAGCAGCCCCCGGTTCCAGCGGCGCCGGAAGCGGCGGCGCAGGAAGAGCTGGGTCTCCACCAGTGCGGCGGCGAGCGCCAGGGCGAGCAGCAGGGTCGCGCACCAGCCGAGCCGGAGCAGCGGGCCGAAGGAGGTCTGGCGGTGCACGGTGGCGCGCTGCCGGTCCTGGAGGGCCGTCAGACGGGACAGTATCCCGGTCCCGTGGTCCTTGAGGATGCTGGTCGCGTAGGCGAGGTAGGCCTCGCGCAGCAGGGTGTCGTCGGAGCGCAGCTGTGCCTGCTGGACCTTGACGGCGTAGACGGTGATGAGTCCGGTGACCGTCTGGAGCGACTGGCGGTCCGCGGTGCCGCCGGCGTCGTCGGCGGCGGCCGCCGACAGGCTTTGCAGGGCGACCGCGATCTGCTTCTGGAAGTCGCTGGTCGGCGCGGCCGCGGTCGCGTCCTGCTGGGCCCGGCCGAGGGCGTACACCGCGGTGTCGAGGGACAGCACGGCCGGCGCGCTGGAGGTGCGCAACGGGTTGGCGTCCCCGTGCACCCCCTCGTAGGACAGGAACAGCGACAGGGTGAGCAGGGCGGACAGCGCGAGCAGCAGGCGGTGGCGTACGGCGAGGTCGTGAGCGGTGGTGCTGCCGCCCTGCGCGCCTGCGCCCGCGCCGAGGCCCAGCAGACGGGCGAGGGCGCGGCGGGACGGCGTGACGGCGGCTCCCGGGGTGCTGACCGGTGTGTTCATCGGTGGGGTGGCCAGGGTGTTCATGCGGGCGGCTCCCTCAACAGGCGTCCGCAGTCGCCGCCGCAGTAGACCGAGTCGGCCGGGCCCAGCCAGTGGCAGTCCGGGCACTCGACGAGGGCGTCGGCCGGGGCGGCCGGCGGCGCGGGGGCGGCGGGCGGGGCCGGGGAGGCGGCGGGCGGGGGCGGGGTCGTCATCGCGCTGGAGAGGATCAGGTGCTGCCAGTCGACGTCCTTGAGGCCGGCGCGGACGCGGCCGGTGCCCGGTCCGTCCTCGATCTGCCGCAGCGCGGCCAGGAGTTGGGTGTCACCGAGGTCGGCGGCCAGCCCCAGCGCCCGGGCGAGGTCGCGGTCGGCCGCGGCCCGGCCGTGCGGTCCGCGCAGCCAGGCCCGGTAGGCGCGGGCCACGGCGGCGCTCGCCTGCTGGTAGAGCTCCAGCCGGTGCACCCCGGGATGCCGGCGCGAGGCGTCGCGCGGATAGCCGGTCCAGCGCACCAGGATCGGCTTCGGTGCGGGCAGCCGTACCGGGCGGCCGAACTCGGGTACGACGACCTCCACGGCGGCGAGCTGGAGGTCCTCCTCGGTCTCCCGGCCGGAGGGGTCCGCGGCCAGCACCACCTGGAAGTGCCGGACCTCGTCGCCCCAGGCCCGGGTGACGTACTCGGCGCCGCGCTGCCCGGATCCGGTGGGGGCGGCCAGGAGTTCCTGCTCGCTCGGCACCACCTGGGTGACCCGGCGGACGACCGTGCCGGGGGTGGGGGTGAGCCGGATGCGCAGTTCGGGTACCGCCGTGCCCAGCAGCCCGGTCATCAACTCCTCGTACGCCGCTGTCAGTTCGGACTCGTGGCGGACGGCGTGGGCGCGGCCGTGCAGCCGCCGGGTGATGCGCAGCAGCAGGTCGGCGTCCCAGTCGTCGCCGAGTCCCCAGGCGTCGCAGACGAACCGGCCCTCGCAGGCGTCGAGGACGGTGTCCAGCGGCAGGGCGGACTGCTCGTCGTGCTCGTTGCGTCCGTCGGTGAGCAGCAGGACGTGTTTGATCGGCGCGGGCTGGTCCTTGAGCAGCCGGCGGGCGAGGTCGAGCCAGGTGCCGATGGCGGTGCCGCCGTCCGCGTCCAGGATCCGTACGGCCCGTTCGGCGGCGGTGCGTTCGGCCGGCCCGGCGACCGCCATCACCGCGCGGTCCGGGCCGGGGTGCACCACGGTGGCGTCGAACCGGCCGGAGAGGACGGCGAAGGCGGCCCCCTCGGGCAGCTTGTGGACCGCCGCGACGGTGGCGTCCTTGGCCGCGTGCAGCTTGTCGGCCGGGTCGAGCATCGAGCGCGAGGTGTCGACGATCAGCACCTCGGCGAGCGCCGCCCCGGCCCCGTGGGCGGGCCCGGCGGCCAGGCCCGGTCCGCCGTGCCCGTGGACGCCGATCTCCAGGATGGCGTGCATCTCCCGGTCGGGCGGCTGCCCGGGCTCGACCGGGCCGACGGGCAGCTCCTTGTGCTGGCCGACCTCCAGCGTCACCTCGATGTCCTGGGCCCCGGTCGTCACTGCGTCCCCCCACGTGGTCACGGGTGTGGTCAGAAGGTGCTCATCGGCCGGACCGCGTGGGCCAGGTCGAGCAGCCGGCCGTGTTCGCCGGCGGTACGGGCCTGCGCGGCGAGCTGCCGGAAGGAGTGCTCCAGCAGGGTGCGCAGGCTGTCCTCGTCGCCGGGCCCGAGGAGCGGTCCGGCCGGGAACTCCGGTCCCCAGCCCTGCTCGGGCCGGCCGTACAGGGCGTTCTCCCGGACCTCGGCGACCAGCCGGGCCCTGGACTCGCCGTCGGCGGCACCGCCGTCCAGCCGCAGCTCGGGCAGGCGCCGGGCGGCGTCTTGCAGGTCGGCCGGGGTGGGCGGGGTGCCGTGCAGGATGCCGGCGCGGACGCGGACGGCGGCGATGCGGGCGGCGTCGTGGTGCCGGGAGGTGGCCGGGACCTCGTCGAGCACCCGGACGGCGGCGTCCCGGTCGCCGCCGGCCAGATGGGCGCGGGCCAGGCCGAACGCGGCGGCGGTGTGCGCGAAGTCCCGTTTCCACACGGCCTCGTAGAAGCGCATGGCCCGCACCGGCCGCCGCCGGGCCCGCCCGCCGGCGGGGTCAGCCGTGTCGCGTCCGGCCTCCTGGCCTGCGGGCGGGGCCGCCGCCGCGGGGCGGGCCGCGTGTTCGGCGCAGTAGCCGAGGGCGAGCTTCGGCGCGCACTCCCCCGGCAGGGCGCCGTAGACGGCGTCGAAGCGGGCGCCGGCCTCGCCGGTCTCGCCCCTGCTGAGGTGCAGGACGCCGTGGTGCCAGGCGATGCGCCAGTCGTGGGCGGCGGCGCGTTCGCCGAGCAGGGTCTCGGCCTCGGCGAGCCAGGTCTCGGCCGCGGCCTGCTCGCCCCGCCTGAGGTAGGCGCGGCACAGCCACAGCGCGGTCTCGGGGGTGCCGAGCCGGGACTCGCGGGGCCACTGGCGGGCGACCCGGTCGGGCGCGTCGGGCGGGAAGGTGTCGAGGAGCAGGGCGGCGCCGTCGCCGGGGTCCGGGACCGGCTCCGGCAGGGCGCCGGCGACCTCGGCCGCGGCGGGCGGCGAGATGTCCAGGCCGAGCGGGTGCTCGCCGGGGCGGCCGGTCCAGTGGTCCAGGGCCGGGATCGCGCCGAGCCCGGCGTCGAGGCTGGCGCCGATGGCCCGGAACCGGGTGGAGCTCTCCGGCAGCTGCTCGCCGAACTGGAGCGAACGGAACTCCCGCAGCACCTCCCAGAGTTGCCGGGACATCTCGGCGGCCGAGCGGAACCGGGCGCGGGGTTCGGCGTGGGTGGCGCGGTCGACGAGGCGGCGGAAGGAGTCGGAGGCGAGACCGCGGGCCGGTTCGATGTCCCGGGCCAGGGCCTGGAGGGTCATGCCGACGGCGTAGAGGTCGCTGTCCACGCGCCAGCCGCGGCGGTCGATCTCCTCCTCCGGCGGGGCGAAGGTGGCCGTGTACACGTACGCCGAGCTGCGGTCGCCGATCGCGCGGACCGCGCCGAGGTCGATGACCTTGACGGCCCGGCCGAAGTGGATGACGTTGGCGGGCTTCATGTCGCAGTAGAGCAGGCCGCGTTCGTGCATGTACTGAAGGGCGCCGAGGATCTTGCAGCCGTAGGTGAGGACGTGGTCGAGACGGGGGCGGCCGTGGAAGATCCGCTCGGCGTCGGGGGCGTCGAAGAGCTGCTGGAGGGAGCGGCCGCGGATGTAGTCCATGACCAGGTAGCCGGTGGTCGGGCCGCCGGGGGCGCGGTGTTCGGCGTAGGTGATGATGCGGACGATGTCGGGGTGGTGCAGCTCGGTCAGGGAGCGGCGTTCCTCCACCGCGGTGCGCCGGGCGAGTGCGTCGTGGACGTTGATCTGGCTCTTGAGGACGACCTGGTGGCCCTCGGCGCGGGTGTCCTCGGCGAGGTGGATCCAGCCGAGGCCGCCGTGGGCGAGGCAGCCGAGCACCCGGTAGTGGCCGGCGACGATGTCGCCCGGGTGCAGTTGCGGGAGGAAGGAGTAGGGGGTGCCGCAGCGGGGGCAGCGGCCGGTGGGGCGGGCGGGCTGGCCGCCGTAGCCGACGCCGATGGTCATGGTGCAGCCGTTCGCGCCGCAGCGGCGGCCGCCGGTGGGCGGGCGGGGGTCGGTGACGAGGACGTCGTCGGGGGCCGGGACCTCGGGCAGGACGACCAGTCCGTGCTGGTCGAGGTCGCCGACGCCGGCGACGGCGTGCACGGCGGGCGGGCCGGCCGGCTCCTCGGCGGAGGCGGCCGGCGGGGCCGCGGCCCGGGGCGGGACCGTCGGTTCGCTGCGCGGTTCGATGTGCCGGTGTCCGCAGGTGTCGCAGAAACCGGTGCCCATGATGCGTCCCGCGCAACCGGGCCGGACACACGAGGTCACGATCCGCCCTCCTCTCGGGGCGCGCCGGCGGGATCGCCGGAACCTGCTGAGGCGGTGCGTTCGGCGGGGCCCGCGGGCCCGGAGCAGAAGGAGAGGAAGCGGTCGACCGCCGTCTCCGCCTGTTCGAGGTCGCAGGGGGTCTGCCGCAGCACGGTCAGGGCCTGTTCGTAGAGCTGGTAGGCGGCCAGCAGGCGGTCGCCGTCGGCGGCGCGCTGCCGGCACAGCGGCCAGGCGGCGCCGACCCGGCCCTGGAGGTCCCCGCGGCGGCGCAGCCGGGTGTCGAGGGCCGCGAGGGCCTGTTCCAGCCGCTGCCGGCGGCGTTCGGCGGCGTCCTCGAAGGTGAACAGCAGGTCGGCACGGCCGGGTTCGCGCTCGTGGGCGGGGGCGTGGGCGACCCAGGCGCGCAGCATCCCGGAGCGCCGTACCGCCGCCTCGGCCTGGTCGAAGAGGTGCCGGGTGCCGGGGGCGGGCAGGACGCGGTCGCGGTGCGCGTCCAAGGACGGGCCCAACACGTCGACGACATGGTCGAGTTCGGCGAGCAGCCGGGCCCAGCGGTCGTGCAGCGGCCGGGTGACGAGGGACTCGGCGGCCTCGGCGGCGGGGCCCTCGGGGGCGCGGAACACCAGCAGCAGCCGGGCGCCGTGCCGGGCGAGCCGGTCCAGCAGGCCGAGCAGGGCAGCGGGTTCGGCGCAGCGGTCGATGCCGACCAGGACGGCGGCGAGCGGGACGCGCAGGGTGCCGAGCCGTTCGGGCCGGGGGTCGTCCGGGATGCCGAGGCGTTCGGCGATCCGGTCCATCACCTCGGCGGCCGTCAACTCCTCGACGTTCAGGGCGAGATCGTGCGCGCCCGCCGGAGGCACGGTCTCGGGCGGGTCCTGGCTGACGGCGCTGGTGTGGTGCCGGGTGCGCAGTTCGCGGTCGGCGAGGGTGACGGCCCGTTCGAGGGTGAAGGCGCGGTCGCCGCCGACGGGGACGACGGTGACCAGCACCGGCCAGCCCTCGCCGCGGTACCAGGAGGCGAGTTCGGTGGCGAAGGGCAGGTCGAGCCGCCCGGCGGTGTCCCGGGCGCCGCTGCGCAGCCGCGGGTCGACGGCCTCGGCGCCGTCGGTCCAGGCGGCGACCTGCGGCAGATGGCTGAGGATGGTCTCGGTGGGGCTCATGTAGCTGAAGGCGGAGGGGGCCGGCCCGTCGTCCACGCTGAGGACGATGCCGATGACCCGGTCGGTGGCATGGTCGACGACACCGCCGCCGCTGAAGCCGTCGGCGGCTAATTCCCCGGGGGTGAGCGGGCGCAGCTGCACCTGGCTGTCCCGGCCGCGGGCGGCGACCAGGGTGGCGCCGTGCCAGCGGCCGCCCTCGTCGCCGTCCGGGAAGCCGTACATGCTCACGGGTCCGTGCGGTGCGGCGAGCCGGTACAGCCGGGTGGCGTGCCCGGCGGGCAGCGGCCTGGTCAGGCGCAGCAGGGCGAGGTCACCGCTGCGGTCGCCGAAGGCGTCCTCGCTCTGCGGCACGTACTCGTCCGGGCGGACCGTGGCGGGTACGGCGGAGAGGCCGGGGACACCGACGAGCCGGACGGTGTAGAGGCGGCCGGGGTGCACCACATGGGCGGCGGTGAGCACCCGGTCGGCGGCGAGCAGCACTCCGGCGCCGAGGACCCGTCCGTCGGGCGCCTCGACGCGGGTGATCCAGGTCGGTGTGCGTAACCGACCGTTGACGGCTCGCTCCCCCGTGCGCGTCATTTTTCCGAGGCTACTCCGCGTGCCCGTCCGGTACTACTGGTGTGCACGGGGTCGTGGCGGATGGCCGGGGGCCTGGGCGAGCGGGTGCGGGACGGGACGGCTGCGGCCCCCGGTGGACGCCCGGCGGGCGGGTCGCCGCGCGGTGCGAACACGCGGGCCGACGGCGGTCATTGCCTACGATCGTGCCGTGCCCACCTTCTCCCTCGTACGTACGGCGCCCCTCCCCGTGGCGGAGGCCTGGCGCCGGCTCACCCAGTGGCCCCGCCACGCCGACGCGGTCCCGCTGACCCGGATCAGGGTGCTCACGCCCGCGCCGACCGGGGAGGGCACGCGGTTCGTGGCGCGTTCCGGCGTCGGCCCGCTGGCCTTCGACGATGTGATGGAGGTGACGGTGTGGCGGCCGCCCGCCGACGGCGAGGGCGGGCTGTGCCGGCTGGAGAAGCGCGGCCGGGTGATTCTCGGCTGGGCCGAGATCGAGGTCGGGCCGGGGCCGGGCGGCCGCGCCCGGGTGGTGTGGCGGGAGGAACTGCGGGTCCGCTTCCTGCCGCGCGCCTTCGACGGCGTACTGGAGCGAGTGGCCCGTACGACGTTCGGGCGGGCGGCGAACCGGTTGCTGCGGCGGCCCTGAACGGGCCGGGCCGTCAGTCCTTGCGGCCCGTCACCGCCACCGTGACGCCCAGGCCGATCATGGTCAGGCCGCCCGCCCCGCCGACCGCGGCGAGCCGCCGGGGTGACCGGGCGAACCAGTCCCGGGCGGCGGAGGCGGCCAGGCCCCAGACGCTGTCGCAGGCGAGGGCGAGGACGTTGAAGACCAGTCCGAGCAGCAGCATCTGGGCCGGGACGTGTCCCTGCTCGCGGTCCACGAACTGGGGCAGGACGGCGGCGAAGAAGACCATGGTCTTGGGGTTGGCCACGCCGACGGCGAACCCCTCCCAGAGGGTGCGCAGGCCGCCGTGGGCCGGGGCGCCGGGCCCGGTGAACGCGGCCCGCAGCGAGCCGCGTTGCCGCCAGGCCCTGATGCCCAGGTACACCAGGTAGGCGGCGCCCGCGAGCTTCAGGGCGGTGAAGACGAGGAGCGAGCGCTCCACGAGCGAGCCGACGCCGAGGGCCACGGCGGTCACCAGGACGTACGCGCCGAGCGTGTTGCCGATGACGGTGGTCAGCGCGGCCCGGCGGCCGTGCGCCAGGGCCCGGCCGATCACGAACAGCACGCTGGGGCCCGGCACCACGATGAGCAGCAGCGACAGTGCCGCGAACGCGGCCAGCCGGTCGGAGGACAGCATGTCCTCATGCAATCCGGGCCGGCCGCACGGGGCAAACCGTTTTCCGGTGTCCGCTCAGGCCACCGAGCCGATCCGTCCCGCCGGCCGCGCGGCGGCGTCGTGGTGGATCGGGGTGTGCGCGCCGGTCAGGGAGACCCCGCTGCCGCCGCGCCGGTGGGCGACGATCTCCGCGCCGATCGACAGGGCCGTCTCCTCCGGCGTACGGGCGCCGAGGTCGAGGCCGATCGGGGAGTGCAGCCGGGCCAGCTCCAGCTCGGTGACGCCGACCTCGCGCAGGCGTTCGTTGCGCTCCAGGTGGGTGCGGCGGGAGCCCATCGCACCGACGTAGGCGACGGGCAGCCGCAGGGCCAGCCGGAGCAGGGGTACGTCGAACTTGGCGTCGTGGGTGAGCACGCACAGGACGGTGCGGGCGTCGACCTCCGTGCGCTCGAGGTACTTGTGGGGCCACTCGACGACGATCTCGTCCGCCTCGGGGAAGCGGGTCCGCGTGGCGAAGACCGGGCGGGCGTCGCAGACCGTGACGTGGTAGCCGAGGAATTTGCCGACGCGGACCAGCGCCGAGGCGAAGTCGATCGCGCCGAAGACGATCATCCGGGGGGCGGGGACGGAGGACTCGACCAGGACGGTGAGCGGGGCGCCGCAGCGCGAGCCCTGTTCGCCGATCTCCAGGGTGCCGGTCCGGCCCGCGTCCAGGAAGGCGCCCGCCTCGGCGGCGACCGTGCGGTCGAGTTCGGGGTGTGCGCCGAAGCCGCCCTCGTGCGAGCCGTCGGGGCGGACGAGGAGGGCCCGGCCCGTCAGGTCGGCCGGACCCTCCACGATCCGCGCGACCGCCGCGGCCTCCCCACGGGCCGCGGCGGCCAGCGCGGCCGCGAGCACCGGCCGGGCGGGACCGTCCGCCCGGACCGGTGTGACGAGGATGTCGATGACGCCGCCGCAGGTGAGGCCGACGGCGAAGGCATCCTCGTCGCTGTAGCCGAAGCGTTCGAGGACGGTCTGCCCGTCCTCGAGCGCCTGCCGGCACAGCTCGTACACGGCACCCTCCACACATCCGCCGGAGACCGAGCCGATGGCGGTGCCGTCGGTGTCCACCGCGAGGGCGGCGCCGGGCTGGCGCGGGGCGCTGCCGCCGACGGCCACCACGGTGGCGACGGCGAAGTCACGGCCCTGCTCGACCCACCGGTTCAGCTCCTCGGCGATGTCCAGCATCTCTCGGTCTCCTTACGTGCGACGGGAAGGGCGGAGGGGGGTGGGCTAGTGCACGCCCAGCCAGCCCTCGATCGGATGCAGCGCGAAGTAGATCAGGAAGACCACCGTCAGACCCCACATGAAGGCGCCGATCTCGCGGGCCTTGCCCTGGGCGGACTTGATGGCCGTGTAGGAGATGACGCCCGCGGCGACACCGGTGGTGATGGTGTACGTGAAGGGCATCAGGACCACGGTCAGGAAGACGGGGATCGCGGTGGCGCGGTCGGCCCAGTCGACGTGCCGCGCGTTCATCATCATCATCGCGCCGATGACGACGAGGGCCGCGGAGGCGACCTCCTGCGGGACGATCGCGGTCAGCGGGGTGAAGAACAGACCCGCGGCGAACAGCAGGCCGGTGACGACCGAGGCGAGTCCGGTGCGGGCGCCCTCGCCGACACCGGTGGCGGACTCGATGAAGACGGTCTGGCCGGAGCCGCCCGCCACGCCGCCGATCGCACCGCCCATGCCGTCGATGAACAGCGCCTTGGACAGGCCGGGCATCCGGCCCTTGTCGTCGGCGAGTTCGGCCTCGGTGCCGACGCCGATGATGGTGGCCATCGCGTCGAAGAAGCCGGCCAGCACCAGGGTGAAGACGATCATGGTGATGGTCATCGCGCCGACCTTGCCCCAGCCGCCGAACTCGACGTGTCCGAGGAGCGAGAAGTCGGGCATGGAGACGGCGCTGCCGTGCAGTGCGGGCGCGCCGTTGGCCCACTGCCTGGGGTCGATGACGCCGATGCCGTTGAGGACCGCGGCGACGACCGTGCCGCTGACGATGCCGATCAGGATGGCGCCGGGGACGTTCCGGGCCTGGAGCATGAAGATCAGCAGCAGGGTGCCGGCGAAGAGCAGTACCGGCCAGCCGGTGAGCTGGCCCGCCGGGCCGAGGCTGAGCGGGGTGGCCTCGCCCTTGTGCACGAACCCGGACTTGTACAGACCGATGAGCGCGATGAACAGGCCGATGCCCATGGTGATCCCGTGCTTGAGCGCCAGCGGGATCGCGTTCATGATCATCTCACGCAGGCCGGTGACGACCAGCAGCATGATGACGACGCCGTACATCACACACATGCCCATGGCCTGTGGCCAGGTCATGTTGGGGGCGACCTGCGAGGACAGGACGCCGGACACGGAGAGGCCGGCGGCGAGGGCGAGCGGCACCTTGCCGACGAAACCCATCAGCAGCGTGGTGAAGGCCGCGGCGAGGGCGGTGGCGGTGATCAGGGCCTTCTGGCCGAGGGTGTCGCCGTGGACGTCCTTGCCGGACAGGATGAGCGGGTTGAGCAGGAGGATGTACGCCATCGCCATGAAGGTGGTGATGCCGCCGCGCACCTCGCGCGCGACGGAGGATCCTCGTCTGGATATGTGGAAGTACCGGTCGAGCCAGGACCGTCCGGCCGGGATGCGCGAGCCCTCGCCCGCTTCGTCGGCTGCGGTCCTGGGCTCCACTGACTGCTGGGTCATGGTGCCATCTCCCAAGGTTCACAGGGGCACCCGTACACGTTCTCTTCGAGGTACGGGATTTGGGAATGGACGACCCGGGGGACGGCCCAGGACGAACAAGGGTGGTGCTTCAAGGACCGCGAGCGGTGCGGAACTCAAAGGGTGGTTCCTCCGGGCGGCGCGGCGGAGTGTGTGACGTTCCCTGCGCCGCCCGGAGAGCCGTGCGGTGTTACGCGGTGCCCGTGAGGTGTTCCGGGCGCACGGGCGTCCGGTTCAGCTCCAGCCCGGTCGCGTTCCGGATCGCCGCGAGGACGGCCGGCGTGGACGACAGGGTCGGGGCCTCGCCGATGCCGCGCAGCCCGTACGGGGCGTGCTCGTCGGCGAGTTCGAGCACGTCGACCGGGATGGTCGGCGTGTCGAGGATGGTCGGGATCAGATAGTCCGTGAAGGAGGGGTTCCTGACCTTCGCGGTCTTCGGGTCCACGATGATCTCCTCCATCACCGCCACGCCCAGGCCCTGGGTGGTGCCGCCCTGGATCTGGCCGATGACGGAGAGCGGGTTGAGCGCCTTGCCCACGTCCTGGGCGCAGGCCAGCTCGATGACCTTGACCAGGCCCAGCTCGGTGTCGACCTCGACCACCGCGCGGTGGGCGGCGAAGGAGTACTGGACGTGTCCGTTGCCCTGGCCGGTGCGCAGGTCGAAGGCCTCGGTGGGGCGGTGCCGCCACTCCGCCTCGATCTCCACGACCTCGTCCTCCAGGACGTCGACCAGGTCGGCGAGGATCTCGCCGCCGTCGGTGACGACCTTGCCGCCCTCCAGCAGGAGTTCGGCCGTGGCCCAGGCCGGGTGGTAGGAGCCGAACTTGCGGCGCCCGATCTCCAGCACCCGCTCGCGGACCAGTTCGCAGGAGTTCTTCACCGCACCGCCGGTGACATAGGTCTGCCGGGAGGCCGAGGTGGAGCCGGCGGAGCCGACCTGGGTGTCGGCGGGGTGGATGGTCACCTGGGTGACACCGAGTTCGGTGCGGGCGATCTGCGCGTGGACGGTGACACCGCCCTGGCCGACCTCCGCCATCGCGGTGTGCACGGTGGCGACGGGCTCGCCGTTGATGACCTCCATGCGCACCTTGGCGGTGGAGTAGTCGTCGAAGCCCTCGGAGAAGCCGACGTTCTTGATGCCGACCGCGTAGCCGACGCCGCGTACGACGCCCTCGCCGTGCGTGGTGTTGGACAGGCCGCCGGGCAGCTGCCGTACGTCGGCGCCCTCGCTGGACTCCCACTGGCGCTCCGGCGGGAGCGGCATCGCCTTGACGCGGCGCAGCAGTTCGGCGACCGGGGCGGGCGAGTCGACGGGCTGGCCCGTCGGCATGATGGTGCCCTGCTCCATCGCGTTCAGCTGCCGGAACTCCACCGGGTCCATGCCGAGCTTCGCCGCCAGCTTGTCCATCTGCGCCTCGTAGGCGAAGCACGCCTGGACCGCGCCGAAGCCGCGCATGGCGCCGCAGGGCGGGTTGTTGGTGTAGAGGGCGATGGCCTCGATGTCCACGTCGTCGATGACGTACGGGCCGACCGACAGGGAGGAGGCGTTGCCGACGACCGCCGGGGAGGCGGAGGCGTAGGCGCCGCCGTCCAGGACGATCCGGCACTTCATGTGCGTGAGCTTGCCGTCCCTGGTGGCGCCGTGCTCGTAGTAGAGCTTCGCCGGGTGCCGGTGGACGTGCCCGAAGAAGGACTCGAACCGGTTGTAGACGATCTTGACCGGCTTGCCGGTGCGCAGCGCCAGCAGGCAGGCGTGGATCTGCATGGACAGGTCCTCGCGGCCGCCGAACGCGCCGCCGACGCCGGCCAGGGTCATCCGCACCTTCTTCTCGGGCAGGCCGAGGACGGGCGCGATCTGGCGCAGGTCGGAGTGGAGCCACTGGGTGGCGATGTAGAGGTGGACGCCGCCGTCCTCCTCCGGGACGGCGAGGCCGGACTCGGGGCCGAGGAAGGCCTGGTCCTGCATGCCGAAGGTGTACTCGCCCCTGACGATGACGTCGGCCCGCTGGGCGGCCTCGTCCGCGTTGCCGCGGACGATCGGCTGGCGGTGCACGATGTTCGGGTGCGGGACGTGCCCGGAGTGGTGGTCGTCGCGGCCCTCGTGGACGAGGATCGCGTCCGGCGCGAGGGCCGACTTCTCGTCGGTGATCACCGGAAGCTCGCGGTACTCGACCTTGATCTTGGCGGCGGCGCGGCGGGCCGTCTCCGGGTGGTCGGCGGCGACCAGCGCGACCGGCTCGCCGTGGTGGCGTACCTTGCCGTGCGCGAGGACCGGGGTGTCCTGGATCTCCAGGCCGTAGTTCTTCACCTCGGTGGGCAGGTCGTCGTAGGTGAGTACGGCGTACACGCCCGCCATGGCCAGGGCCTCGGAGGTGTCGATCGAGACGATCTCGGCGTGCGCGACGGTGGAGCGCAGGATCTGGCCCCACAGCATGTCCTCGTGCCACATGTCGGACGAGTAGGCGAACTCGCCGGTGACCTTCAGGGTGCCGTCCGGGCGGAGCGTGGACTCGCCGATGCCGCCCTTGGTCTGGGAACCCTGCGTGATCTTCGTAGGGGCGCCGTTGGTGGGCATCGTCAGACCTCCTCGGACTGCCGCGCGGCGGCGAGACGCACCGCGTCCATGATCTTCTCGTAGCCCGTGCAGCGGCACAGGTTGCCCGACAGCGCCTCGCGGATGTCCGCGTCGGTGGGGTTCGGGTTGCGCTCCAGCAGCTCGTCGGAGGCGACGAGCAGACCCGGGGTGCAGAAGCCGCACTGGACGGCGCCGGCGTCGATGAACGCCTGCTGGATCGGGGACAGCTCGGTGCCCTCGCCGGTCTGCGAGTCGGTGCCCTTGGCCTGCCAGTGCTGGGCGTCCTGAAGGGTCGTACCGCAGGCGCCGGAGGCGCAGCCGCCCTCGGCGCGCTGCTTGGCGTAGTCCGCGAGGCCCTCGACGGTCACCACGTCGCGGCCCTCGACCTGGCCGGCCGCGACCAGGCAGGAGCAGACCGGCACGCCGTCCAGGCGCACGGTGCAGGAGCCGCACTCACCCTGCTCACAGGCGTTCTTCGAACCCGGCAGGCCGAGGCGCTCGCGCAGGACGTAGAGGAGGGACTCGCCCTCCCAGACGTCGTCGGCCTCCTGCGGACGTCCGTTGACGGTGAAGTTGACGCGCATTACGCAGCTCCCTCAGATGCGCGGCGGGCGCCGCGGTACGACTCCCAGGTCCAGGTGAGCGTCCGGCGGGCCATCACACCGACCGCGTGGCGGCGGTAGCTCGCGGTGCCCCGGACGTCGTCGATCGGGTTGCAGGCGGCCGAGCACAGCTCGGCGAACCGCTTGGCGACCGACGGGGTGATGATCTTTCCGTTGTCCCAGAAGCCGCCCTCTTCCAGGGCCGCGTTCAGGAACTCCTCGGCGGTCCTGGCCCGGACCGGGGTCGGGGCGGCCGAGCCGATGCCGGTACGCACGGTGCGGGTCTCGGGGTGCAGCGCGAGACCGAAGGCGCACACGGCGATGACCATGGCGTTGCGGGTGCCGACCTTCGAGTACTGCTGCGGGCCGTCGGCCTTCTTGATGTGCACGGCGCGGATCAGCTCGTCGCGCTGGAGCGCGTTGCGCTTGACGCCGGTGTAGAACTCGTCGATCGGGATGAGCCGGGTGCCGCGGGCCGCCGACGCCACCTCGACCTCGGCGCCGGCCGCGAGCAGGGCGGGGTGGGCGTCCCCGGCGGGCGAGGCCGTGCCGAGGTTGCCGCCGACGCCGCCGCGGTTGCGGATCTGGGGGGAGGCGACGGTGTGCGAGGCGAGCGCGAGGCCCGGCAGCTCGGCACGGAGGTCCTCCATGATCCGGGTGTACGGGACGGAGGCACCGAGCCGCACGGCGTCCTCGCCGACCTCCCACTCGGAGAGATCGCCGATGCGGTTCAGATCGAGGAGATACTCGGGCCGGCGGTGGTCGAAGTTGATCTCGACCATCACATCGGTGCCACCCGCAATCGGCACAGCGGTGGGGTGCTCGGCCTTCGCGGCGAGCGCCTCCTCCCAGCTGGCAGGGCGAAGGAAGTCCATGACCGGCTCTCTTCTTCGTCTCGTGGGTCGTACAGATTGAGCCAATCCGTGTGCGGCGGGCCCGGCTCGTTCATGTGCTGTTAACGCGGAGTGGACTCAGTACACCGCCCTGTAGTCCGGCGGGGTCAGTCACCGAAACCATGAAGGAGTTGGCTGGCCGCGGAGGTCATCTTGTAGATTCGTATGAACGGAGGTCATCGGTAACCCCTCCGTTTTCCTGGAGAAACACAGGAATCGGCGGGGACACCCCGGCGCGCGCCCCGGCACGGACCGGGGGAGCACGGTGGCGGGAGTCCGCCCCGGCCCCCTCCAAGATTCATCGTAGGTTTCGAGACAAAGAACGGCGGCGAAGAGATGCGGCTGCGCGCACTGCTGGACACCGACGCGCTGGGCCTGCGGCTGCTCGGCGGCGAGGACGAGCTGGACCGCCAGGTCCGCGGGGTCATGACCACCGACCTGCGGGACCCGAGCCGCTACCTCTCCGGCGGGGAACTGGTGCTCACGGGCCTGGCCTGGCGCCGGGACGCGGACGACTCCGAACCGTTCGTGCGGATCCTGGCGCAGGCCGGGGTGGCGGCCCTCGCGGCCGGCGAGGCGGAGCTGGGCGATGTGCCGGACGACCTGGTGCTGGCCTGCGCCAGACACCGGCTGCCGCTGTTCGCGGTGCACGAGTCGGTGGCGTTCGCCTCGATCACCGAGCATGTCGTACGGCAGGTCTCCGGCGAGCGTGCCGGGGATCTCGCGGCGGTGGTGGACCGGCACCGGCGGATGATGACCTCGGGCCCGGCGGGCGGCGGTCCGGACGTGGTCCTGGACCTGCTCGGCTCCGACCTGGACCTGCGCGCCTGGGTGCTCTCCCCCACCGGCCGGCTGATCGCCGGCTCCAAGGAGGCGGGCCCGGCGCTGCCCGCCGACACCTGCGCCAAGCTCGCCGCCGAGCACCTGTCCGCCACCCGCACCGGCCGCCGCGGCCCGCACCGCGTGCTGCTGGCCGGCAGCACCTTCTCGCTCTTCCCGATCCGCTCCTCCGGCCGCTCCCCGCAGCCGTCCCGCGATGTGCGCGAGACCGTGCTCTCGGACTGGCTGCTGGCCGTGGAGGCGGACGCGGGCGACTGGCCCGAGGAGCGCCTGGACCTGCTCCAGGGCGTCACCCAGCTGATCTCCGTCGAGCGGGACCGCCGGGACGCGGCCCGTACGGTACGGCGCCGGCTCGCCCAGGAGGTGCTGGAGCTGGTGCAGACGGGCGCCGCGCCCGCCGAGATCGCCGCCCGCCTGCGGGTCGCCGCGCCGGTGCTGCTGCCCGGCCTCGGGGCCGCCCCGCACTGGCAGGTGGTGGTGGCCCGCGTGGAGTGGGAGGACAACGGGATCGAGGGCGGCCCGGTCGCCCAGTCGCTGCTGGAGGAGATCCTGGTCGACCCGCTGGCCACGGGCCCGGAGCCGTCCGACCGGATCGCGGTCGCGCACACCGGCGACGAGGCGATCGCCCTGGTGCCGCTCCCGGCGGTCTCCTCCGAGCACGACGGCTCCGAGACCGGTCTGCTGGCCGACGCGCTGCTCCAGGCCGTGCGGGAGCCGCTGTCGGCCGGCCTGGACGACGACGGGCGGCTCACCCTCGGCGTCAGCGCGGCCGTGCACTCGGCGGAGGGGCTGCGCGGCGCCCTGGAGGAGGCCCGGCACGCCCGCCGGGTGGCCGCCGCCCGCACCGGCCGGGTCTGCGCCGCCGGCCACCAGGAACTGGCCAGCCATGTGCTGCTGCTGCCGTTCGTGCCGGACGACGTCCGCCGCGCGTTCACGGCCCGCCTGCTGGACCCGCTGAAGGACTACGACCGCCGGCACCGGGCGGAGCTGATCCCGACCCTGGAGGCGTTCCTCGACTGCGACGGCTCCTGGACGCGCTGCGCCACCCGGCTCCACCTGCACGTCAACACGCTGCGCTACCGGGTCGGGCGGATCGAGCAGTTGACGGGCCGCGACCTCTCCCGGCTCGAGGACAAGCTGGACTTCTTCCTTGCGCTGCGGATGAGCTGAGGCGAAGCCCCGCCGGGGGCGCGCGACCGGGCAAACCATCTCGCGCCAACTCCCACCACTTTGTGAAATCTTTCACCCACCCCCTTGGCCCGGCCGGGCGATCGGTGCTGGAATGCCGCCACCACTCAACAGCTCGATGGCGTGCATGGGGAGGGCAACGTGGCGCATACCGCCATGTCTGGTAACGGAACCACCGGTGACGATCCGCTCCAGACCGCGGTATGGCGGCTGCGCAGCCGGGCCTGCTGGGCCGACGCCGCGGCCCTGCTGCCATCCGACACCGCGCCCACGGCGTTGCAGCGGGCCACTCTGTTCGTCGAACGGTGTCTGTACACCGAGCGGGGCTGGGCGGAGGCCGAGGACGCGCTGCGCACCGCGGAGGCGCTCGCGCACAGCGACGAGGAGCGCGGCGCGGCCGCCTGCGAGCGGGGCCAACTCGCCTACGCGGCAACGCTGCACGGCGTCCGGGACCGGGCCGACGAGGCGCGGGCCGCGCTGGGCCGGGCGGCGGCGCTGCTGCCGCCCGGGTCGGCCGGGCGGGCGCTGCTGGACTTCCGCCGGGGGCTGCTCGCCGAGAACCTCACCCGCTCCCCGCAGGCGGCCCGCGCCGCCTACCGCCGGGCGCACGCGGCCGCCGCCGCGCACGCCGACCCGCTGCTGCTCTCCTTCACCTGGCGGCACCTGGCCGGACTCGCCCTGCGCGACGGGGAGTTGGCCGAGGCGCGGCACGGCTTCGCCGAATCCCTGCGGCTGCGCGAGGAGTTGGGCTACCTGGTGGGTACGGCACCCGCGCTCGTCTCGCTGGCGGACACGGAGGAGGAGCCGGAGGCCTCCCGGCTGCGCGAGGAGGCCCGGCGGCTGTTCCGGCTGCTCGGCGGAGTGCCCACCTGGCTGGCACGCCAGCTAGCGCCCCCGGCGCCGGGAGCGGCGACGGCCTGAGAAGGAACTGAGAGATTCGTGTGCGAGGGTGGCGCGCCCCCGAAGACCCCTCTCAGGAGAGCGCCCCGATGAGCCTCGTCAACGGCCTTCCGGCCCATGTCCTGCTGGTCCACGTCGTCGTGGTCCTCGTCCCGCTGACCGCGCTCGCCCTGGTGGCCGCCGCGATATGGCCGGCCGCCGCCCGGCGGCTGGGCGTGCTGCTGCCCGGACTCGCCTTCGTGGCCCTGGCCAGTGTGCCGCTGACCACGCAGGCGGGTGAGTGGCTGGAGCGGCACGTCGAGGACGACGCGCTGGTCCGCCGCCACACCGAGCTGGGCGACGGTCTGCTGCCGTGGGCGCTGGGTCTGTTCGTGCTGGCGGCGGTGGTGTGGTGGGCGACCCGCGCCACGAAGGGCAGCCGCCGGCTGAACTCGCTGCCGGTGCGGATCGCCGTGGGCGTGCTGTCGGTGGGCGTGGCGGCGGGCGCGGTGGTCGACGTCTACCGGATCGGTGACTCGGGCGCGAAGGCCGCGTGGCACGACGCCTACTCGAAGCAGGGCCACGGAGCGGCCGACGGCTCCTGAGGCCTTCCGCCGGCGGGAGCCGGGCCGCCCCGGCTACGCGGCGGCGAAGTGCCCGGAGACCAGTCCCCGCACCGCGTCCGCGTCCCCCGCCACCAGTGCGTCCAGCAGGGCCAGGTGTTCGGTCGCGTCCGCGAGCAGGTCCGCCCGGGTGTGCCGGACCGGGCCGCCGACCAGGGGCCACTGGGAGCGGCGGTGCACGTCCTCGGCGATGCGGACCAGCTGCTCGTTGCCGGAGAGCCCGAGCAGCGCGCCGTGGAAGGCCCGGTCGGTCTCGGCGTACGCGGCCGGGCACCCGGCACCGGCCGCCCGCACCGTCTCCTCGGCGAGCGGCCGCAGTGCGGCCCACCGCTCGGCGGGCACCGTACGGGCGAGCCGCAGCAGCACCGGCACCTCCAGGAGCGCCCGCACCTCCACCAGCTCGGCCAGTTCCCGCGCCCCGCGCTCGACGACCCGGAAGCCGCGGTTGGGCACGACCTCGACGGCGCCCTCCAGGGCGAGCTGCTGCATGGCCTCCCGGACGGGCGTGGCCGAGACCCCGAACCGCTCGCCGAGCACCGGAGCCGAATAGACCTCGCCGGGCCGCAGCTCCCCGACCACCAGCGCCGTGCGCAGGGCGTCCAGGATCTGCGCACGCACCGAGGAGCGCTGCACGGCGGAGCGCGCCGCGGGGAGCGGCCGCTCGCCGTGCGTGTGCTCGCCGCGCGCGCCCGGCACGGCCGTGTCCCGCTCCCGTGCGCCGTCCAGGGCGGCGGCCGCGAGCGTCTGCGCCGGCGTCCGGCTCACTCCCTGCTCCACGGGTCCTCCTGGCGGCTTGTCGGTACTTGGGGTCATTAACGGCGGGTTGTCGCTTGTCCGTCAAGCACCTTAGGCGCCCGAGGCGACAGTTCAAATTCGATCGAAAGTGAGTAAGGTAAGGCTTACCTTCACGATTTTGTCCGCGATCAAGGACCGGTGGTTTCGCCATGCCCGCTGCGGCCTCCCCGTTCACCGCCGCGTACGACCGTCTGCACGCCGGCTTCCCCGGCCTGACCGTGACCGTGTCGGCCCCGGGCGAGGAGATCCCGGGCGACGGCGGCTGGGTGGAGGCCGCCGGGCTCGCGGCGGGCGGCGCCGCGCTGGACGCCTATCTGGCCTGGGACGCCGCCCAGGTGCTGCGCGACTACGGCCGCGAGGCCCGGCCGGACGTCGTCGCGAGCTTCGGGCTGCACCGCTACGCCTGGCCCGCCTGTCTGCTGGTCACCGTGCCGTGGTTCCTGCACCGCCGGGTGCCCCGGCTGCCCGTGACACACGTCGCCTACGACCGCGACGGCGGGCGGATGGCCGTACGCGCGCCGCTCTCCTTCGCCTGCCTGCCGGGCGACCCGGCGGCCGCGCTGCCCGGGGCCGTCGTCGTACCGGACGAGGAGGCGCTGCGCGGCGAGGTGCGGGCGGCCGTGGCCGAGCACCTGGAGCCCCTGCTGGCCACCTTCGGGCCGCGGATGCGGCGGCGCGGCCGGGCGCTGTGGGGCATGGTGACCGACGAGGTGGTGGAGGGGCTGTGGTACGTCGCCCGGATGCTGGGCGAGGAGGAGCGGGCAGTGCGCGAGCTGGAGCTGCTGCTGCCCGGCGCCACCCGGCCGTACGCCGGCGCGGCCGCGTTCCGGATGCCGGCCGACCCCGACGGCACCCCCGTGGCCACCCGCGAGCGGACCAGTTGTTGCATGTTCTACACCGTGCGCCCCGAGGACACCTGTGCCACCTGTCCGCGCATCTGCACCACCGTCAGGCCGACGGTGTCGGCAGCGGCCTGACGGGGCATCGGGCGGCAGGAGCACGGGCCGGCGTCCACTAAGATCACCGGCAGCGGCAACCCGGAGGACTGCCCGGCGACGGACAGGTCATTCACAACTTCCTCACGAATCGCAGGAACTTTCCGAGGAACCATCCGTACGGGTAGTCTTATTCGAACTCAACTCCCGCCCCTCAAGCGGCAGTTCGAGCAGAACGCCGTCTTGGGCATCCCCTTGCACCTCCTTGGCGGCCTCTTGCCCCGAAACCCCCTGAGGGCCGTCGGGAGTGGGCCACTATGGCGGGCGTTACGCCCTATCCCAATGCAAGGGACCCCTGATGAGACTGACCGACATATCGCTGAACTGGCTGCTTCCGGGCGCCGTACTGCTCCTGGGCATGCTGGTGGCGGTGGCGGTGCTCGCGCGCGGCAAGCGCTCCTCCGGGGAGAACGCGAACGCGGACGACTCGTGGGAGCGCAGCGAGGAGCGCCGGCGGCGCAAGGAGGCCATCTACGGCACTGCCTCCTACGTCCTGTTGTTCTGCTGTGCGGCGGTCGCGGCCGCCCTCTCCTTCCACGGCCTCGTCGGCTTCGGCGAACAGAACCTGGGGCTGACCGACGGCTGGCAGTACCTGGTGCCGTTCGGCCTGGACGGTGCGGCGATGTTCTGCTCCGTCCTCGCCGTGCGCGAGGCCAGCCACGGTGACGCGGCGCTCGGCTCCCGGATACTGGTGTGGATGTTCGCCGCCGCGGCGGCCTGGTTCAACTGGGTGCACGCGCCCCGGGGCGCCGGTCACGCGGGCGCCCCGCAGTTCTTCTCCGGCATGTCGCTCTCCGCGGCCGTGCTGTTCGACCGGGCGCTGAAGCAGACCCGCCGGGCCGCGCTGCGCGAGCAGGGCCTGGTGCCGCGGCCGCTGCCGCAGATCCGCGTGGTGCGCTGGATGCGGGCCCCGCGCGAGACCTACCGCGCCTGGTCGCTGATGCTCCTGGAGGGCGTGCGCAGCCTGGACGAGGCGGTCGAGGAGGTCCGCGACGACATGCGGCAGAAGGAGGAGGAGCGGCAGCGCCGGCGCGACCAGCAGCGCCTGGACCGGGCCCAGCTCAAGGCCATCAGCCGGGGCCACCGCGGCTTCGTCGGCCGGGGCGGCGGCCGCGAGGTCGAGGTCGAGGTGCAGGCGGTGGAGCGCGGCCCCGGGACGGCCACCGCGGAGCCTGCCATATCCACCGCGGAGCAGCTGCCGGTACGCGCCCGACCCTCCCTTCAGCCGGTCCGCCCCGGAGCTGAGCCGGTGACCACCGTCGACCTCACCGCGGAGGACGACACCCAGGCCCTGCCGCGCCTGGACTCCCTGGAACGCAAGCTCAAGGACCTGGAGCAGCAGTTCGGCTGATCCGTCCGCGGGCAGCCGCCGCACAGGGGACGGACACACGGGACGGGGGCGCGACCACACGGGTCGCGCCCCCGTCCCGTGCGCGTCTGTCGCCGTACCCGCCCTGCCCGCGCGTCGGCAGGATCCGGAAGACAGCGCCTAGGCCGCCTCGGCGTCCAGGTGGAACCACACCGACTTGCCCACGCCGTGCGGCCGTACGCCCCAGGCGTCCGCGAGGGACTCCACCAGGACCAGGCCCCGGCCGTGCGTGTCCTCGTCCCCCTCCGGGGCGTGCAGCTCGGGTCTACGGCCCACGAAGTCCCGTACCTCCACGCGCAGTCCGTCCGGTCCGACGACGGCCGTCAGCACGGCGTCGTGGTCGGTGTGCACCAGGGCGTTGGTGACGAGTTCGCTGGTGAGCAGCTCGGCTATCTCGGAGCGGCCCGGTCTGCCCCAGTGCCGCAGCAGTGCGCGCAGCTCCCGCCGGGCCTCGGGCACCGCCCGCAGATCCGCCCGCCCCAGCCTGCGCCGGAGCCGGTGCGCGTGTTCGGTGATGGTGTCGGACCCTGCCCCCACGGCGTCCCCCGCCTCGTCCCCCGTCGTCGCCGAGAAGGCCCCGACGGCCCTGGAACCGCCTCCTCGCGCCTGCCTCTTCATGACCCCCGCCCGCACGCCGCTCGGACCCTGCCCCTGGTGGTCGAACACGTTCACGGGGGATGCTTGCCCAGCGGGCTCCCGGGCAGTCCTTTGGCCGCCCCGATGACCGGCGGTTCGGCCACGCTCGCGCCCTTCGTCCGGCACCCGCCGGACGCCGCCGCGGCCCTTCGGCCACCCTCCGGCACTGCGCAGGCCGCCCCGGACACCCCGGGACACCGGCCGGGACGGACCGGACACCCCTGGTGACCCCCTCCCCACCTCGGCCGAAACTGGCCGAAATCCGATCCCCGCGGCGAGGGGTGGGCCGGCTCAGGGCCGCGGTACGTTGCGCAGGTTGGACCGGGCCATCTGGAGCATCCGGCCGACCCCGCCGTCCAGCACGATCTTCGACGCGGACAGCGCGAAGCCGGTGACCATCTCGGCGCTGATCTTCGGTGGGATGGACAGGGCGTTGGGGTCCGTGACGATGTCGACCAGCGCCGGACCCCGGTGCCGGAAGGCGTCCCGGAGCGCCCCGGCGAGCTGCTTGGGCTTCTCGACCCGGACCCCGTACGCCCCGCAGGCGCGGGCGACGGCGGCGAAGTCGGGGTTGGTGTTGGCGGTGCCGTACGAGGGCAGCCCGGAGACCAGCATCTCCAGCTCCACCATGCCGAGGGAGGAGTTGTTGAACAGTACGACCTTCACCGGAAGGTCGTACTGCACGAGGGTCAGGAAGTCGCCCATGAGCATGGAGAAGCCGCCGTCGCCGGACATCGAGACCACCTGCCGGCGCCGGTCGGTGAACTGGGCGCCGATCGCCATCGGCAACGCGTTCGCCATCGACCCGTGCGAGAAGGAACCGATGATCCGGCGCCGCCCGTTGGGCGAGACGTACCGTGCCGCCCACACGTTGCACATCCCGGTGTCGACGGTGAACACCGCGTCGTCGGCGGCGATCTCGTCCAGGACCGCCGCCACGTACTCGGGGTGGATCGGGACGTGCTTGTCGACCTTGCGGGTGTACGCCTTGACCACGCCCTCCAGGGCGTCGGCGTGTCTGCGCAGCATCCGGTCGAGGAAGCGCCGGTCCGTCTTCTCCCGCACCCGCGGGATCAGGCAGCGCAGCGTCTCGCGGACGTCGCCCCACACGGCGAGGTCGAGCCGGGACCGGCGGCCGAGGACCTCCGGCCGTACGTCGATCTGGGCGATGCGGACGTCGTCGGGCAGGAAGGCGTTGTACGGGAAGTCGGTGCCGAGCAGGATCAGCAGATCGCACGCGTGGGTGGCCTCGTAGGCGGCGCCGTAGCCGAGGAGGCCGCTCATGCCGACGTCGTACGGGTTGTCGTACTGGATGAACTCCTTGCCCCGCAGGGCGTGTCCGACGGGTGCCTTGATCCGCCCGGCGAACTCCATCACCTCGGCGTGCGCCCCGGCCGTGCCGCTGCCGCAGAACAGGGTGACCTTGCCGGCCGCGTCGATCATCTCCACCAGCGCGTCCAGCTCGGCGTCGCCGGGCCGCACGGTGGGCCGGGAGGTGACGAGGGCACTCTCGGGGGCCTTGTCCGGGGCGGGTTCGGCGGCGATGTCGCCGGGCAGCGCGACCACGCTGACCCCGCGGCGGCCGACCGCGTGCTGGATGGCGGTCTGCACCAGGCGGGGCATCTGCTTCGGGCTGGAGATCAGCTCGCTGTAGTGGCTGCACTCGGTGAAGAGCCGGTCCGGGTGGGTCTCCTGGAAGTAGCCGAGGCCGATCTCGCTGGAGGGGATGTGCGAGGCGAGGGCGAGCACCGGGGCCATCGAGCGGTGGGCGTCGTAGAGGCCGTTGATCAGGTGCAGATTGCCGGGGCCGCAGGAGCCGGCGCAGGCGGCCAGCCGCCCGGTGACCTGGGCCTCGGCGCCGGCGGCGAACGCGGCGCTCTCCTCGTGGCGCACATGGATCCAGTCGATGGCGGCGTTGCGGCGCACGGCGTCGACGACCGGGTTGAGGCTGTCGCCGACCACCCCGTAGAGGCGGCGCACGCCGGCGCGCACCAGCAGGTCGACGAACTGCTCGGCTACGTTCTGCTTGGCCATGCACCCATACAGGCACAGGTCGCCGCGTCACGCCTCCCACACGGCCGCGGCCGTACGGTCGTCGGCGTACCCCTTCACCCGCACCTGGACGTCGGCGAGGAACGCGGCGAGACCGGGCGCGGCCCGGCCGGACCAGCGGCGGGCCAGATAGGCGCAGAGGGCGGGCTCGCCGTGCAGCGGGTCGGCCAGGCCCGCGGTGCTCATCACCAGCAAATCACCCGGGCGGGCTACCGAGGCCCGGAACCGGAACGGTTCGCGGGGCGGCTCCGGGGCGGGCTCGTAGGGGCTCGGCGGGGTCGGGATGCCGAGGTCCATGGTCAGCCGGTCGCCCTCCGGGGTCCGTTCCGGGACCGAGCCGAAGCCGAGCACGGGACCGCCGCCGGTGTCGTCCGGCGGCGACGGGCGCGGCTCGATGTCCTGCCACTCGCCGCCGCGCAGCCGGAACAGCCCGCCGTCGCCGACGCCGAAGAAGACGCGGGTACGGCAGTCCGGGTCGGCGGGCAGCAGCAGACAGCGCAGGGTCGCCGTGTACTCCTCGGGGTCGATGCCCTGCTCGACGGCGCTCGCCCGGAGCCTGCCGAGGCTGCGGTCGGTGAGCCGGTGCAGACCCGACTTGAGGTCGCCGCGCCGGGCCGCGTGGATGTCCTCGGCCAGCCGCCGATGGCTGCGGCCCACCGCCCGGCCGATCCACCGGCAGGCCTCGGCGGCCGCCAGATGCGCGCCCGGGGTGCCGCGGGCGCCGGTCGCCATCGCGACGAGCAGCAGTGCCTGTCCGCCCGTCCCGAACCGCGCGGTGAGCAGCACGTCCCGGCGGGGCTCGCCCCGGTAGCGCGCCGAGTCCCCGCGCACCGACGCGGCCCGCAGCGTGCACGCCCCGTACCGGGCCCCGTCCAGCACGGTGTCCGCGACCAGCTCCTCCAGGGTGTCCGGATCGGCGGCGGGCAGCGCGGTGGGTTCGGGGGCGTAGGTGGGCGGTCCGGAGCCGACGTAGTCGGGGGCGGGGGGTACGCCGGGGGCGGCGGGGGGAGGTGCGGGGGCCGGCGGGGGTGGGGGCGCCATAGGTGTCGAGGGGGGCGTCGGGCCCGCGGGCGCGGTGGGGGGCGGGGGTGGCGCGGAGGGGGGCGGGGGTGGGGTGTGGGCGGCCCGTGGCCGCGGGACCGCGGGTTCCCGGGCGCCGGAGTCCACTGCGGCGGGCTCCGCGCCGGTCCCGGCGTCGGACTCCCCGCCGGACGCCGCGTCGGCGTGGGGGGTGGGAGGGGGCGATGGTGGTTCGGGCGGCCGCTCCGTCACCGCCTTCTTCGCCGAGGCGAAGCGGTCGTCCAGGGAATCCGGCGCGGCCGTGGGGCCGGTGTCCGCGGTGGAGTCGTCGTACAGCTGCCCCCACCAGTCGTCCCCCTGGCGGGCGTTGCTTCCCCCCTGCTGGCTCATGCCCTTCATTGTCCACCGCACGGGCCGTGTGAAAACGGGGCATCGGGAAAATCCGGCGCGGCACGCATGATCGAGCGGCGTGTCGGGCGAGTGGGCGAACAGCCGTACGAGAAAGGGCGGTTGATGGTCGCCGGCCGGGATGACGACCCGGCTCCGGCTGGGCCGGGCCGCCCGCGAGTGGGACGGCGTCACCCGCCGAGCCGCCCGGTGACCTGCGGCTTCTTCCGTTGTCCGGCACTCTGGGCAGATGGGAGTGTGGGAACTCCTGCTGGTCGGGGTTGTGCTCGTGCTCGGCCTGTGCGGAGTGCTGGTGCCCGGGGTGCCGGGGTCGTGGCTGGTGTGGGCCGCGGTCCTGTGGTGGGCGCTGACCGATCCGCGGCCGGTCGCCTGGGGTGTGCTGGTGGGCGCCACCGGGGTGCTGCTGCTGGCGCAGATGGCGCGCTGGGCGCTGCCGCCGCGGCGGCTGCGGGAGAGCGGCGCGACGCCGCTGATGGCGGTGTACGCGGGCGTCGGCAGCCTGCTCGGGTTCGTGGTGCTGCCGGTGCTGGGCGCGGTGCCGGGTTTCCTGGCGGGGATCTATCTGCACGAGCGGCTTCGGCTGGGGCGGCACGGCGAGGCGATGGCCGCGCTGCGGACGGCCATGGGGGCGGGGGGCGCGAGCGTGCTGGCGGAGCTGTTCGCGTGCCTGCTGATCGTGGGGGCGTGGCTGGGAGCGGTGGTCGCGGGCTGAGCCCACGGGCCGGAACACCGCGCGCCGCAGGTGCTACGCCCAGGGGCGGCGGGCGAGGGCCTGGTGGACCGTGTGGGCGATCGCGGCCATGCCCGCGTCGTCGAAGTGGAGGTGGTCTCCGGGGTCGTAGCCGGGCCGGATGCGGGTGGGGTCGGCCGGGTCGCGGACGGCGGCGTCGGCGTCGGCGACCGCGTCGAAGGCGCGGCCGGTGCGGATGAAGGCGTTGACCTGCTGCCGTACCGCCTCGCGGGCGGCGGTGTAGGCGGGGTAGCCGCGGAACGGGGTGAGGGTGACCCCGACGACCCGGATGCCCCGGGCGTGGGCGCGGGCGGCGATGGCGCGGTAGGCGTCCGCGTAGGCGGCGGGGTCGCTCGCCTCCGGGCTGCCCTTGATGTCGTTGATGCCCTCGAAGACGACCAGGACGCGCACCCCCGGCCGGTTCAGCGCGTCGGCGTCCAGGCGGGTGAGCGCGCTGGGGCCGACCCCGTCGTGCAGCAGGCGGTTGCCGCCGATGCCGGCGTTGAGGACGCCGAGCCGGTGCGGGCCCAGTTCCTCGGCGAGCCGGTCGGGCCAGCGGTGGTTGGTGTCGGCGGTGGAGCCGGTGCCGTCGGTGAGGGAGTCACCGAACGCGACGATGCTGCCGGCGGCGGGGCCGCGGACGTCGACGCCGGTGACGTAGTACCAGTGGCTGGTGGTCGTGGTGTACGCGGCGCCGGTCTCGTCGGCTGCCTGGCCGGCGCCGACCGGGGCGAGGTAGCTGGTCTGGAGGGCGCTGCGGTGGTAGGTGGCGGGGCCGTCGTCGTCCGGGGTGTAGACGCTGACGAGCAGGTCGGCGCCGGCCGGGACGCGCAGCGGCACCGGGTCGGTGAGGGTGTCCCGGCCGGGCGGCACGGTGACCGTGCGGGCCCCCCGGAAGGTGGCGGTGCGCAGGGTGCCGGGCAGCGCGTCCGGGCCGGCCCCGCGGCGCAGTGCGACGGTGACGGTCCCGAGGTGCAGCGGCGCGGTGCCGAGGCGGTTGCTGAGCCGTACCCGCACGGCGCTGCCGCCGACGCTGAGGTGGACGACATCACGGACGGCGGCGCCGGGCCGGGCGGCGGCGGTGCCGGACGGCGCCGTCTCCCAGCTTCCGGTCCAGCGCGGCGGCGCCGGTGCCTCGGCCGCCGCCCTTGCCGTGCCCGGCGCCAGCGCCAGCAGCAGGACCGCCAGGAACCGCCCGACCTTGGTCATGCACGTGCCCGCCCTTCCGAGGCTTCCCGAGGCTCCTCGGAGCCGACGGTGCCACACGGCCACGCGGTCCCACCGGAACCTCCACGCCGTACCACCCGTCCGGCGCAGCGGACGGAGCGCGACGGGCCTCGGACGAACGATGCGGAGCTATGCGGCCTCGGGTCGCTCCGTGCGCCGGGCCGGGGCGGGATCCGGTGCGTCCTCGTACGGGCCGGACTCGGCTTCCCCGAAGTCCGGGGCCTGGAAGGGGTTGTTCGCCGGAGGCGGCGATGCCGGGGCGGAGGAGCGGGGCTGGCCCTCCGGGGCGGAGAACAGCGAGGTCAGGTCGATGGGAGATCTCTCTTTCGTGTCAGGCCCCGGACGGGGCCTGGTGTGCCGTGACCGGGCACAGCGGTTCTACAGCTTGGTCATCTTGGCGTAGGGGCTCAGGATCCGCATCTGTGCCGAGCCGAAATCGACGAGCGCGGCGATGCCGTCCTCGATGCCGACGACCCGGCCGAGGCCGTACACGTCGTGGGTGACCTGGTCACCCATGGCGAAGTGCTTGGGAACCGGTACGACCGGGGCCTTGAAGGGGCTGGTGGGCAGATGGCGCTTGGGTGCAGCAGACGGGGTCATAGCTCAGTATGCGCCCATCCGGGGACAGCTCGCTGTGGTTGTCGACACAGATTCGCATCGGAACAGCCGCGTCACGGCACCGACGGGCGGTCGCGCTCGGTGTCCGTCATGAAGTCCAGCATGGCCCGGTTGGTCTCGGCGGCCAGGTCGATCTGGGGGCCGTGGCCGGTGCCGGAGAGGATGTCCGCCCGGGCGCCCGGTATCAGCCGGGGCACGCGCTCGGCCTGCCGCTGCGGGTGCACCAGCAGGCTGCGCCGGCCGAGCACCAGGTACAACGGGGTGCGCACGGTGGCCAGTTCGGCGTCGGACAGGGGCAGCGGGGCCGGCCGGCGGATGCGGTAGGCGCGCACCCCGGCGTGGACCATGGCGCGCAGCTCCGGCACGACCAGCACGGGCTGTTCCAGCCAGGCCGCGAGCCGGGGCCGCAGCGCCTTGGGGGCGAAGGTCGCGAGGAGGCTGACGAAGATCCACGCGAAGAAGCGCAGCCCCACCTTCTCCAGTCCGCCGGGGTCGAGCAGTGTGACGGAGGCGAGGCGGTCCGGCCTGCGGTGCGCCTGGTTCAGGGCGAGCCAGCCGCCGTAGGAGGTGCCGACGAGGTGCACCTGGTCGAGGCCGAGCCCGGCCAGCGTCTCGTCCAGCCACTCGGCGGCCCGTGCGGGCTCGTGGAGGGGGGCGCGCTGCACGCTGCGGCCGGGATCGCCGGGGGTGTCGATCGCGTAGACGGTGCGTTCGGCGCTGAGCGCGGGGGTGTTCGGGTACCACATGGCGGAGCAGGAGCCCGCACCGTGCACCAGGACGACGGGGGTGCGGTCGCGGGCGGCCGGGTCGGCGGGGTCGTAGCGGTAGACGTGGGTGGTGCCGGCGAACGTCTCGACGTCCTGCTCCCAGGACGCGGGCGCACCCAGCGCGTAGACCGCGTCGCAGGCCGCGTAGTAGCGGTCGCGCCAGGTGTCGCTGACGAAGCGGCCGACGTCGGGCCGGGAACGGGCGCTTGCGGACTCGGGCACGGCCACCTCCGGGGTAGTCGATCTTTGTGATACGACCGTACCACGATGATGGTACGGCTGTATCATCAAAGACGGGCCGCGGGCGCGGCCCGTCCCGAGCGCCGGCGACGAAGCGGAGACCCTGACGATGCCCAGGCGGGTGGACCACGCAGCGCGGCGGACCGAGATCGCCGAGGCCCTGGTCCGGGCGGCCGCACGGCTCGGACTGCACGCCGTGGGGATGCGCGACGTGGCGGCGGAGGCGGGCGTCTCGCTGCGGCTGGTGCAGTACTACTTCGAGACCAAGGAGAAGCTGCTCCTCTTCGGGCTGCGCCATCTCACCGAGCGGTTCGGGCGGCGGGTGACGGCCCGGGTCCGGGCCGCCGGTGCGGACCCGGGCCCGCGTACGGTGCTGGAGGCGCTGCTCACGGCGGCCCTCCCGGTCGACGAGGAGAGCCGCACCTTCCACCACCTGTACACGGCCTACGCCGTCCTGTCCGTCACCGACGAGGCACTGGCGGCCCAGCCCTTCATCCGGGAACCGGACGCCGCCGAGGCCACCGTGGCCCGGCTGCTGGAACAGGCCGCGCGGGACGGGAAGCTGCGGCCCGGGACGGACCCCGGCGCGGAGGCGGTGGCGCTGCTCGCGCTGTCCGCGGGCCTCGGCACCGCCGTGCTGGTCGGCCAGCGCAGCCCCGAGTCCGCCGCCACCGTCCTTCGCTACCGGCTGGACCACGTCTTCCTGCCCGACGGAGAAGGCCCCGCTACTCGTCCGCCAGCGTGAGGTCCGGTACCCGCCAGGCCGCGAGCAGGAAGGCCACCAGGGACACGGCGGCGCCGACGAGGAACACGAGCCGCATCGAGGAGACGTACCCCTCCAGGAACGGCCGCGCCGCGGCGGGGTCGAGGGCGCGCAGGAAGGCGGAGTCCTCCAGGTCGACCCCGCCGCCGGGACGCACCACTGACGCCAGGGCGTGCGCGGTGTCGGGCTGCTCCAGCAGACGGCGGTAGGCCGGGTCGTGGCGGGCCTCGGCCAGCCGGCCGGCGATCTTGCCGGCCGCCGTACTGAACAGCACCGACAGGAAGGCCGCCGTACCGACCGTGCCGCCGTTGGAGCGGAAGAAGTTGACCGACGCCGTCGCCGCGCCCATGTCGGCACGCGGCACCTCGCTCTGCGCGAGGGTGGTGAGCGTCTGCATCGACGCGCCGAGCCCCGCACCCAGCAATGCCATGCCCAGCGCCGCGTGCCACAGCGGGCTGTCCACCCCCAGCGTCGCGAAGACCAGCAGCGCCGCGGTGAGCGAGCCCGCGCCGGCCACGAGATGCACCTTGAACCGGCCGGTCCGGGCGATCAGCCGGCCCACCAGCAGGGTCACCGCGAGGTTCGCGGCGACCGTGGGCAGGGAGGCCAGGCCCGCCCCCATCGGGCTCAGCCCGCGGACGAGCTGGAGGTAGAGCGGCAGCGTCGTCATCGCGCCGAACATGGCGACGCCGACGACGAAGTGCAGCCCGACGCCCAGCCGGAAGGCACGGATGCGGAACAGGCGCGGCGGCAGCAGCGCCGCATCGCCCATCCGCCGTTCCACCACGGCGAACCCGGCGAGCCCCAGCGCGCCGACGGCGTACATCAGCAGCGCCCGCGGCGATCCCCACCCCCAGCTGCGGCCCTGCTCGGCGACGGTGAGCAGCGGCACCAGCCCCACAGCCAGCGCCAGCGCCCCGAGGTGGTCGAGCCGGTGCCGCACCCGCCGGTGCGGAAAGCGCAGCACGCGGACGATGGTGACGGCGGCCACGGCCGTCAGCGGCACGTTGATCAGGAAGATCCAGCGCCAGCCGGCGATCCCGAGCAGGGTGGCCCGGTCCGCGAAGGCACCGCCCACCAGCGGGCCGACGATGCTGGCACCGCCGAACACGGCCATGAACCAGCCCTGGTAGCGGCCCCGCTCCCGGGGCGTGGTGATGTCGGCGACGATCGTCATCGCGAGCGACATCAGCCCGCCGCCGCCGAGGCCCTGTACGGCGCGGAAGGCCGCGAGTTCGTAGATCGACCCGGCGCCGCCGCACAGCAGCGAGCCGGCCGCGAACAGGGCGAGCGCCACGAGATAGACGCGCCGGCGGCCGTGGATGTCGGACAGCTTGCCGTACAGCGGGGTCGCCAGCGTGGCGGTGATGAGATACGCGGTGGTCACCCAGGCCTGCGCGGTCAGCCCGTGCAGGTCGTCGGCGATGGTCCGCAGCGCGGAGGACACCACGGTCTGGTCCAGCGCCGCCAGGAACATGCCGAGCACCAGCCCGGACAGGACGGTGGAGATCTGCCGGTGGGTGAGCCGCGCGGGCGCATCCCCGGCCGCGCCCTGTTCTTGTATATCGGGGTCGGAGAAGGTCACATGCGGTCCTCGGGGGTGGGGCGGGCATGGAGAGGTTGGCGCCGCCCGGAGCGGCCCCGGTGGTGCCGGGGGCGGCCCCGATGGTGCCCGGAGCGGCCCCGATGGTGCCCGGAGCGGCCCCGGTGGTGCCCGGGGCGGCCCCGGTGGTGCCCGGGGCGGCCCCGGTGGTGCCCGGGGCCACCGCGGCGCGTGGGCCTGCCGGCCGGTCGACCCGGTCAGTCGATCCCAGCCGGTCAGCCAGCCGGGCCAGTTGAGCCGGTCGGCCGATCCCAGCCGGTCAGCCGGTCGGGCCAGACGGGCCGGTCGACCCGGTTAGCCGATCCCAGCCGGTGAGCCAGTCAGCCGGTCGGCCGGTCGGCCGATCCCAGCCGGTCAGCCAGCCGAGCCGGTCGGGCCGATCGAGCCGGTCAGCCGGTCAGCCGGTCGGGCCAGACGGGCCGGCCGACCCGGTTAGCCGATCCCAGCCGGTGAGCCAGTCAGCCGGTCGGCCGATCCCAGCCGGTCAGCCAGCCGAGCCGGTCGGGCCGGTCGGGCCGGTCGGGCCGGTCGGGCCGGTCGAGCCGATCCCAGCCCGTCAGCCGGGCGGGCCAGTCGAGCCGCTGGGGCCAGACGGGCCACTCGGGCCAGACGGGCCGGTCGAGCCGATGACAGCCGGTCAGCCAGGCGGGCCAGTCAGCCAGTCGACCCGGTCGACCGATCAGCCGACCCAGCCGGCCCGCCGACCCAGCCGGTCAGCCAGGCGAGCCGGTCAGCCAGGCGAGCCGGTCAGCCGCTCGTGCCCGCGATTTCCTCCAGGTCGCTCACCGCCTGCTCGATCCCCGGCAGGGTCAGCATCGCCAGCTGGGCCGCCCGGGCTCGGGCCCGGGGTGTCGGGTCGGCCAGGAGTTTGCGGCACACCTCGGCGATGCCGGCCGCGCTGCGCTCGGTGACATGGCGGCCGAGGCCCAGTTCCTCCACCCGGTCCGCGTTGGCGGGCTGGTCGCCGAAGTGCGGCAGCACCGCCAGCGGGGTGCCGGTGCGCATCGCCTCCCGGATGCTGTTGAACCCGCCGTGGGTGACGAACAGGTCGACCGACTCCAGCAGCAGCGGCTGCGCCACCCGCTCCGTGACATGGACGTGTCCGGGCAGCGCCGAGGTCTCCACCGGTATCCCGGACGTCGACACGACCACCGTGCAGTCCTCCAGTTCGGCCGCCGCCGCCAGCAGCGTGCGCAGACTCGCGGTGGCGTCCGGCAGCTCCATGACCGGCGGATCGGACGGGTCCGCCGCCCGCTCGTGCATCATCGGCAGGGCGGTGCCGACCGCGGCGTACACCAGCGGCCGGTCCACGGGCAGCGCGGCGGCCCACTGCGGTAGCTTCCCGCCGCGTTCGACGTCCACGGTCTGCCGGTAGGCCCAGCTGTGGGGCAGGTGCCGGGCGAAGGAGAAGGCGGCCGGCACATAGTCGATACGGCCGTGCGGTACGACGGACAGCGGATCGTCGCTCACCGGCAGCCCCAGCTCCCGGCGCCGCTCGCCGAGCCCGGGCAGCAGCTCGGCGGGGTCCACGGTGTTGCTGAACCCGGAGGGCGTCGGCAGCTGCGGCACGCCCAGCAGTTCGGCGGTGAGTACGGCGGCCATGTCCATGCCGTCGCGGAGGATCAGGTCCGGGCGGTACTCCCGGGCGAGCGGGAGCAGGATCTCCAGGAACCGCCCGACGCCCGGCCCGGAGACGGCGCGCGGAAGCAGCCGGGTGAGCTCCGCCATCTGCTCCGCCGGGTCGGCGATGGCCCGGAGGTCGCCGAGGTACGGCCCCATCATGGCGGACGGGTCGAACTCCGGTAAGGCGGGGAGGACGTCGACCGCGTCCGCGCGGAAGACGGAGGCGAGGGTCTCGTTGGTGACCACGCGCACCTGGTGCCCGGCCCCGGCGAGGGCGCGCAGCAGGGGAAGTTGGGCACGCCCGTGGGAGGGGCTGCCGAGCGTCGTGCACAGAACCCGCATGGGGGGTGGGCCTTTCTCTCGAAGGTGTTCTCTCGAAGGAGTTCTCTCGAAGGTGTTCGGGGGATCCGGGCCGTCAGGCCGCGGCGGCCGGTGCGGTGGCGCGGCCGATGCCCTGCCAGGTCAGTCCGGCGCGGGCGAGCCGGTCCGCGTCCAGCAGATCGCGGAAGTCGTGCACCTGGTGGCCGCTCATCCGCGCGGCGATCGCCGCCCAGTCCAGGTCGCGCAGCTCGGGCCACTCGGTGAGGACCACACAGGCCACCGCGCCCTCCGCCGCCCGCACCGGGTCGTCCACGAGGTCGACCAGATCGCTCAGGTCGGGCCGCAGGCTGCGCAACGCGGGGTCGTACGCGGTGAGTTCGGCGCCCCGCTCACGCAGCAGACGGGCCACGGCCAGCGCGGGCGAGTCGCGCAGGTCGGAGGTGCCGGCCTTGAAGGTCAGGCCGTACAGGGCGAGCCGTACCCCGTGCAGCGAACCGTCCTCGCCGCGCCCGCAGGCCGCGGCCACGCGGGCGACGAGCCCGCGCTGGTGGGTGACGTTGGTCTCGATGGTGGCGCGCAGCAACGGGAAATCGACGTCGGCCTGTTCGCACGCGGTCAGCAGGGCGTGGGTGTCCTTGGGCAGGCAGGAGCCGCCCCAGCCGGGACCGGGCCGCAGGAACGCCGAGCCGATGCGCGGGTCGCGTCCGATGCCCTCGGTGACATCGGCGATGTCGGCGCCGAAGCGTTCGCAGACGGTGGCGAGGTTGTTGGCGAAGGACAGCTTCATCGCGAGGAAGAAGTTGGCCGCGTACTTGGTGAGTTCGGCGCTGGCCGGGTCGGTGAGCACCAGCGGCGCGTCCAGCGCGGCGTACAGGTCGGCCACGCGCCGGGCGGCCTGCCGGTCGGCGGCGCCGATCACGATGCGGTCCGGGTGCAGGAAGTCGTGGACGGCGCGGCCCTCGCGCAGGAACTCGGGGTTGCTCACCACGGGTATGTCGTCCCGGCCGAGGAGCGTGGCGACCCGCTCGCTGGTGCCGACCGGCACGGTGGACTTGTTGACGACGACCACGCCGGGCGGCAGCGCCTCGCGGATCTGCGCGGCGACCGCCTCGACGGCGGCGAGATCGGCCGCGCCGCCCGCGCCCATGGGTGTGGGCAGGCAGAGGAAGACCACCTCGGCCTCGGCGACGGCGGCCACGGCGTCGCCGGTGAACTCCAGCAGGCCGGCGTCCAGCGCCTCCCGGACGGTCTCGGTCAGGCCCGGCTCCAGGATGTCGACCTGGGCCTGGCGCAGTCGTTCGACCTTGGTCGGGTCGGCGTCCGCGCACACCACGGTGTGCCCGAGAGAGGCCAGACAGGCACCGGTGGTCAGGCCGACGTAACCGGTTCCGATCACGGCAACGCGTCGAAGGGACACAGAAGATCACCTTTTCCGGGTCGGTGGGGCAGGCCGCGCGCTACGGCTGCGGCGGCGCACGGCGGGTGAGGTGCACGGCGTCTATCAAAGTCATCAAGCGTTGACTGCTCCAGGTATGGCACGCGGCACGAACACAAGTCAACGTTTGATGACAACGGTCGCTGACTTTGAGACAGCGGCGACACCCTGGAACATGGGCGGATGCCGCAGGGCCGTGGACGACGGAGGTGCAGTGACGTGACGGAAGCGCAGAACGGCGAGGCGTCCAAGGCGGTGGCCCCGCCCCCCGCCCACAAGCGCTCGGCCTCGGCCACGCGCACCGCGCTGCGGGCCGCCGCGGCCTTCCGTTTCGGCAAGTACGGATACGAGGGCACGAGCGTGCGCGACATCGCGGGCGACGTCGGTGTGGACGCGGCCCTGGTGTACCGCTATTTCGGCTCGAAGGCAGCGCTGTTCAACGATGTGGCGGCCCCCGGGCGGATATTCGAGCCGCTGCTGGCGGAGCCGGTCGAGGCGATACCCGACTGGATCTGCGCACTGCTCCGGGGCGCGCCGAAGGAGGACGGCTTCCCGCACCCGGTGCTGACCGTGCTGCGCTCCTCCGGCCGCGAGGAGGCGGTGGAGCGGCTGCGCGCGGAGTTCACCGAGGTGTTCTCCAAGCGGCTGGCCGCCCGGCTCGGCGGACCGGATGCCGAGCTGCGTGCCGAGCTGCTGGCGGCCTGGATGCTCGGCACCAGTCTGATGCGCACGGAGATCCGGCCCCCCGCCCTGGCCGCACGCGACGACGCGACCCTGGAGCGCTATCTGCGGGCCGCCCTGGACACCCTTCTGCACCCTGCACCGGCCCCCCCGGACCCCACCCCCGACGCCTCTGCCGACGAACCGTCCTGACGCCCCACGGGACGGCCGGGCGCCTCCCTCACCACTCCCCCGCCACCCGCAGATGCCGCACCGCGTACGACCGCCACGGCCGCCAGGCGTCGGGCAGCTCGGCACCCGGCGGGGCCACGTCCGGATCGCCGAGCGCGCGGACACGGATCGCGGCGACGGCCTCCGGGTCCATGCCGGGCAGGGCGAGCAGCGCGTCCCGGGCCGCGTCCCGGTCGGCGCCGGGGTCCAGCCGTAGCGTGCCGTCGGCGAGCGCGGCGGCCAGCGCGCCCAACGGGCCGTCCGGCTCGGCCTCGGCGAGCACACCGGGTTCCGGGAACAGCCGGGTGAGGCTGCCCGAGGGCGCGTCCAGCGCCTTGCCGTACCGCCGCACCAGCTCCGCGGCGCGTTCCGTGCCCACCAGGGCGCGTACGGCGGGCTCCAGCGGGTCGACGGCGCCGGGCGAGCGCAGCCCCGGCCGGGCGGCGACCAGCGGGGCCAGCCGGGGGTCGGCGCCGAGCCGTTCGTCGACGGCGTAGGGGTCGGCGTCCAGGTCGAACAGCCGCCGCAGCCGGTGCACGGCGGTGGTCAGGTCCCGGGGGTCGGTCAGCCGCAGCCGGGCGTCGAGCCAGCCGCCCGGATGCGTGCCGGTGCCCGCCCGCGGGGCCCGGGTGCGCTCGGCGACGGCGACGATCCCGGTGCCGTACGGCAGCCGCAGGGTGCGCCGGTAGGTACGGCCGCCGACGGCGCCGGTCACCTCCTCGACGCCCGGCACCGCCTCCGCCGCGAGCAGGTCGAAGACGGCGGCGGCCTGGTACGGGCCGCGGTGGGCGAGCCGCAGCGGGATACCGGTGCCCGGGGCGGCCCGGCGGCCCTGCGGCGCGGCGGCCCGCAGCCCGGTCGGGGTGGCCGCGTACACCTCGCGGACGGTGTCGTTGAACTGCCGGACGCTGGCGAACCCGGAGGCGAACGCGATCTCGGTGACCGGCAGTTCGGTGGTCTGCAACAGCACCCGCGCGGTGTGCGCCCGCTGGGCCCGGGCGAGCGCCACCGGCCCGGCGCCCAGCTCGGCGGTGAGCTGCCGCTGCACCTGCCGGGTGCTGTAGCCGAGCCGGGCGGCAAGCCCCGCGACGCCCTCCCGGTCCACGACCCCGTCGGCGATCAGCCGTATGGCCCGGCCGACGGCGTCCGCGCGGACGTTCCACTCCGCCGAGCCGGGCACCGCGTCCGGCCGGCACCGCCGGCAGGCCCGGAACCCGGCGCGCTGCGCGGCGGCGGCCGTCGGGAAGAACCGCACGTTGCGCCGCTTCGGCGTCACCGCCGGGCAGCTGGGCCGGCAGTAGATCCCGGTGGTCTCGACGGCGAAGAAGAACACGCCGTCGAACCGCCCGTCCCGGCTCCGCACGGCTTCGTACCGGGTGTCCTCGTCCATCACACTGTCCAGTGTGGGGACGGGGACACCCGCACGGCCAGCGGAAATCGGACACGGCGACCGGGAGGGAGCGGCTGCTACCGCAGACGCCCCCGCTTGAGGTCCATCGCGGCCCGCCCGGCGGCGCCCTTGCGCTTCCAGTCCCGCCGCAGCTCGGCCCGGACCCGGGCATCGCTCTTCGCCACGATCCACTGGTTCTCGCGCATCAGCTTGCGGTAGCTCTCCAGCCGTCGTACGGCCAGTGCCCCGCTCTCCGTCGCCTCGCGCACCGCGCACCCCGGCTCGCTCTCGTGCGCGCAGTCGGAGAACCGGCAGTCCTCGGCGAGCTCCTCGATCTCGGCGAACACCTGCCCGACCCCGCCCTCGGCGTCGTACAGGCCGACGCCCCGCAGCCCGGGGGTGTCGATGAGCACCCCGCCGGAGGGCAGGGGCAGCAGATTGCGGGTGGTGGTGGTGTGCCGCCCCTTGCCGTCGACGTCCCGGGCGGCCTGTACGTCCATCAGGTCCGCGCCGACCAGCGCGTTGGCCAGCGTCGACTTGCCCGCGCCGGACTGACCGAGCAGCACGGAGGTCCCGGTGCCGACCAGCGCGCGGAGCGGATCGAGCCCGTCGCCGCCGAGCGCGCTGACGGCCAGCACGGGCACCCCGGGCGCGCTGGTCTCGACGTCCTGCACGAGATGGGCCAGGGTGACCGGGTCCGGTACCAGGTCGGCCTTGGTGAGGACGACGACGGGCTGGGCGCCGGACTCCCAGGCGAGGGCGAGGAAGCGTTCGACGCGGCCGAGGTCCAGCTCGACGGCGAGGGACACGGCGACGACGGCGTGGTCGACGTTGGCCGCGAGGATCTGTCCCTCGGACCGCTTGGAGGAGGTGGAGCGGACGAAGGAGGTGCGGCGCGGCAGATACACGCGGACGTAACGGGGATCGCCGGCCGGGTCGACGGCGACCCAGTCCCCCGTGCACACGACCTTCATCGGATCGCGGGGCACGACGAACTCGGTGTCGGCGCGCACGACCCCGTCGGCGGTGACGACATCGCACTGGCCCCGGTCGACCCGGACGACCCGCCCGGGCAGCAGCCCCTGAGCGGCGTGCGGGGCGAACGCGTCGGCCCAGTCCTGGTCCCAGCCGTAGGGAGCGAGCGCGGCGGACACTGCGGAGGTGGAAGTCAAGGGAGACCCTTCACAAGGGTGGCCCCGGGCGGGCGCGGGTGACGCGCTACGGGTTCAGCCGGTGGCCACGGAGGTGGAGTGGACGAACTTCTGGTCGCGGGCAACGCCCGTCGCAGGGACAGTCATCGGTCACACACCTCCCGTTTCTCACTCGACAGACGGCAGCGGCCGCCGGCCACTGCCTGAAGCGGGTCCCACCCTAGAGTCGGCCGCATTCCGACACCACCGAATTTCCGCCCCGGTCCCCCACCGTGCAGTGGTGACCACGCGTCAGCCCGTCGTGCAGGGGGATCCGTTCAGCGTGAAGGCGTACGGCGTGCGGTTCTTCTCCTGCCAGGAGGCGAGGAAGCCGAAGGACAGGGTGGCGTGGGCCGCCACGGACCGGTTGTAGTCCGCGGCGGTGGCGGTGACCCGCGGGCCGTCCTGCCGGGCGGTGGCGTCCCACATCTGGGTGATCCGCTGGCCGTCGCGGAAACTCCAGGAGACATGCCAGTCGGTGAGCGCCGAGGCGGTGGTGACGGTGACGGTGGCCTGGAAGCCGTCGGGCCACTGGTTGACGAGGTCGTAGGCGACCCGGCAGGCGGGGGCGGTGGCGGGCGCGCTGGTGGGGCCGGAGGCGGGGCGGTGCGTGGTGGCGGAGGTGCCCTGGGGTTCGGGGTCGGGCTTGCCGCCGGCCGGGGTGGGGCGGGTGCCGGTGGCGGAGGGGACACCGGCGGAGGTGGAGGCGGAGGCAGAGGCGGAGACGGAGACCGAGGTGGAGGGGGTCGCCGGGGCGGGGGCGGTGGTGGTGCGGGAGATGCCGGGGTCGGCGATCGGGCGGCTGTCGTCGTGGGCGGAGGCGGTGCCGTCGCCGGAGCCGCCGAACGGCATCATCGACACGGCGAGCGCGAGCGCCGACAGCAGGACGGCGGCGGCGATCAGGCCGCCGCGCAGCGCACGGCCGCGGCCCGGCTCCTGCTCGGGTTCCCCGGTGCCCGCCCGGGCGGCGGCGCCGAGCCGGACCTCGGTGGCCCGGCGGCGGCGTTCCAGGTAGGCGAGGCCGCCCCAGCCGATCACTCCGCCGGCGAGGGCGGCGGGCAGTCCGCCGCCGTGCAGCCGCAGGCAGGCGGCGGCCTCGGCGCACCGCACACAGGTCGCGAGGTGCCGGGAGAGGTCCTCCGGGGTGTCGGCGGCGGAGCGGGTGACCGCGTCCAGCAGCCGGGCGTAGCTACGGCACTCGGCGTCCATCGGGGTGTCGAGGTGGGCGCGGTGGCAGCGGTCCCGGAACAGCGTGCGCACCTGGTCGAGTTCGTCGGCGACGCGGGCCGGGTCGAGGCCCAGCCGACGGGCGACCGTGGGCAGCGGCAGCGCCTCCACCTCGGCCAGCCACAGCAGCGTCGCGTCGGCCTCCTGCATGTCCCGCAGGCCGCGCAGGGCGACGGGGCGTTGCAGCGGCGGCCCGGCATGGCGGGCCGCCGCCGGGGAGTTGAGCCACAGCCGCAGGTCGGGGTCGAGCCGGTGTCCCTGCCCGGCCGCCTCCCAGCCGGCGGCGGTGTCGCGGACGGCGATGAGCAGCGCCGGGATCGTGGGCAGCCGGGTGGTGCGCCGGGCGGCGCCGCGCACCTGGGCACCGGCGGCGCCGCGGACCTCGCGCATGCCGAGGGTGAACGCCTCGGTGGCCAGCTGGTGTGCCGTCAGGGACCCGGAGGTGCACAGGTCCGCGTAGGAGAGCACCGCGTCCCAGCACTCCGAGAACAGCGCGGACTCGGTCGCGTCCTTGGGGGTCGGCAGGTCGGGCATGGGACTCCTGCATCCACGTGCGAGGTCAACTCACCGGGCGGGAAAGGGAGTTGTACGGAACCTCGCGGCAGGACACAGAGCCTTTCACGCTGTCGACACAACTGACAAGCGACCTGTTCACAACCGGTGGCGCTCCCGGCCTCACACCTCGGCAGGCTCCTCGGCCGGGTCCTCGGCGGGCAGGCTGTCCATGAAGGAGCTGACCGAGAAGACGGCGTGGCCGGGGCCGGGCGGGCCGTAGCCGGGCGGGGAGGACAGCCCGAACTCCTCCATCGTCTGCCGGTAGGCCTGGAGCAGCCGGATGTGGTACTCCAGCGGCGCGCCCTGCGGGTTGGCCTTGCCGAGCGGGGTGGTCGGCTCCGGGCACCAGGTGGTGAAGCGGGGCGTGATGCCGTGCGACATGAAGAACCGCAGGCCCTCGGTGGTGGAGGCGATGGCCTCGTCCACGGTGGTGAAGCCGAACGGCTCCGCCATCTCCACCCCCGCCACGAAGTTGGGGATGACGTTGCGGGCGCCGAAGACGTCCGCGGAGTCCAGGATGCGCCGGTGCCACTCGTCCCGGCCGACGTACCGCTCCTTGCCGGGGCAGTACAGCTCGAACAGCCGGCGGTCCCACACCTCGAAGTTGGGGTGGTAGATCTGTACGCCGTAGTCCTTGAACCGCTGTACGTCCGCCTTGGGCAGCGCCTGCGCCACGACCTTGCCGATCCAGCGGCCCGGGAAGCGCTCCTCGATGGCCTTGGCGTAGTGGCCGTAGAAGTCGGCCTCGTCCCGCCCGGCGACCGTCTTGGTGATCGCACCGCCGGTCAGCGTGTAGGCGGTGGACGCCCGCTGGGTGTCGTACCGGTCGATGATCTCGAGGGCCTCCAGGACCTCCTCGACGTCCTTCACCCCGGTGTAGGGCCGTCCGGCCGCCTTGTGCTGGCGCCAGTTGTGGTTGATGTCGCAGTACTGGCACTCCTCCTTGGCGCCGAAGTACTGGCACACCCGGAAGACGGTCAGATAGATCAGGTAGCCCCACTGGATGGTGGGGGCGACCTCCATGACCGACTTCCCGTTGGAGAGGGTGTGCCGGTAGTACTCGGGCATGGGCGGCACACCGACGTCGGCGATGCGCCGGCCGTCGAGGTAGAGCCCGAGCAGGCCCGCGTCGTCGGCCGCCACCCGGTACGGCGAGGCGGGGTTCACCCGCACCGAGACGACGGTCCGCCGCAGGTCGTACGGCCCGCCGGTGAGGATGATCTCCTCCGGGGGCCGGCGCAGCGCGGCCTCGCCCAGCTCGGGCAGGGTGCCGTGGTCGAAGGAGAAGATGAAGTACGACTTCGGCTTGACCTCGCCGCCCTCGTTGTCACTGAGCGCGGACGGGTCGAAGGCCACTCCGCCACGGAGCAGGTCCTCCTTGAAGACGGCCTCCCGCGGTACGTGCGGGAACCGCTCCATCAGATCCTCGACCAGCGCGGTGCGACTGCCCATCCGTCTGTCTCCTCCCGGCTCAGGCGTTCGCCTCTCACCGTATGCCCCCGCCCCCGGCTCAGCCGTGCCGGGTCCCTGCACGGCGCGCGATGTGTTCCGGTACGGCGGTGCCCGGCGGCAGCGCCGGGTCGGCCACCGGGTCGCCCCACGCGGCGGTGAGCGGCAGCACCCCGGCCCACAGCCCGAGGGCCGCGTCGGGGCCGTCGCCGTCGTCGGGGGCGCCGGTGCGGATCTTGACGGAGGCCTCTTCGAGGGAGAGGGCGAGCAGGGTGGTGGCGGCCAGCTCCTTGCGGTTCGGACGGCGGGCGTACGACCACTGTCCGGGTGCCGTGTGCTCGGTGAGCAGGCGCAGTCCCGTCAGCTTCTCCTCCGGATCGGTGACCGGCCGGGCGTCGCCGTGGATGACGGCGCTGCGGTAGTTCACGCCGTGCTCGAAGACGGAGCGGGCGAGCACCAGCCCGTCGACGTGCGTCACGGTCACGCAGACGGGCGTCCCGCCGGCCAGGCTGCGGCTGGCCACGGACCCGTGGACGTACAGCCACCGTTCGTCCCGCCCGTACACCGTCGGCACGACGAACGGCCGGCCGTCCACCACGACGCCCAGATGGCAGACGAACCCCGCGTCGAGGATCGCCTCCAGATCGGCCCGCTCCAGGCTCCCCTGCTCGCGCAGCCTGCGGTGCCGGGTGCGGTCGGTGACGGGGAGCTGGGCGGGGAGCGGTTCCGGAGTCATGAGCGGAGACGGTACCGATATCGCAGCAGGAGACGCGATCGATTTACGGAAACAGCACTTGCATCTGCTCTATACGACTAAATCAGCAGCACCCCAGCAAGCGCTCTCTACCGGGGGCCGGAGCGAATGAGAGGGTCGACGGACACGGACTCTCGGGAGGGACGCAACGATGACGGAAACGGCCGGGACCGCCGGGTCGGTCGCCAACTGGGCGCGCACCATCACCTTCACGGCCAAGGAGTTCCACCGCCCCGCCACGGTCGACGCGCTCCGGGCGCTGGTGGCCGGCAGCACCCGGGTGCGGGCGCTGGGCAGCGGGCACTCGTTCAACCGCATCGCCGACCCGGGCCCGGACGGGGTACTGCTGTCCACCGCCGGGCTGCCGCCGGTGATCGAGGTGGACTCGGCGGCCCGCACGGTCCGGGTGTCGGGCGGGGTGCGGTACGCCGAACTGGCCCGGGCGGTGCACGCGTACGGCCTGGCGCTGCCCAACATGGCCTCGCTGCCGCATATCTCGGTGGCCGGTTCGGTGGCGACCGGCACCCACGGCTCGGGCGTCGCCAACGGGCCGCTGGCGGCGGCGGTGCGGGAGGTGGAGCTGGTCGTCGCGGACGGCTCGACGGTGACGATCGGCCGCGGTGACCCGCGGTTCGACGGCGCCGTGACCTCGCTGGGCGCGCTGGGCGTCGTCACCGCGCTGACCCTCGAACTGGAGCCGGCGTTCGAGGTGGAGCAGCGTGTGTTCACCGAACTGCCCACGGAGGGCCTGGACTTCGAGGCCGTCATGGCGGCCGGCTACAGCGTGAGCCTGTTCACCGACTGGCGGGACGCGGGGTTCCGGCAGGTGTGGGTCAAGCGGCGCACCGACCGGCCGGCGGTGGACTTCCCGTGGGCGGCGCCCGCGGCCACTGCGGTACACCCGGTGCCGGGCATGCCCGCGGAGAACTGCACCGAGCAGCTGGGCGTGCCGGGGCCCTGGCACGAGCGGCTGCCGCACTTCCGGGCGGAGTTCACGCCGAGCAGCGGGGAGGAGATCCAGACGGAGTACCTGCTCCCGCGCTCGGCGGCCGTCGACGCGCTGGACGCGGTCGGCCGGGTACGGCGGGCCGTCGCCGGAGTGCTCCAGATCTGCGAGGTGCGCACGGTCGCCGCCGACGCGCAGTGGCTCAGCCCCGCCCACGGCCGGGACTCGGTCGCCCTGCACTTCACCTGGGTGCGCGACGAGACGGCCGTACTGCCGGTGGTGCGGCGACTGGAGGAAGTGCTGGAGCCGTTCGGGCCGCGCCCGCACTGGGGGAAGGTCTACGGCATCCCGGCCCCGGCCCTGCGGCAGCGGTACCCGCGTCTGGCCGCCTTCCGCGAGCTGGCCCGCTCCCTCGACCCGGCCGGCACGTTCAGCAACGCGTTCGTCCGGGACCTTCTCGACGGCTGACCGCCGCACCCGGGACAGGGCGGCGGAAGGGACTTTCTCCAATCCCTTTCCTAACCCCTTGTCGAAAGTCCTCCGCAGCCCATAGCCTGACGCCCGCGCCGGTGCGGAGCCGCCCGGCCGGGCCTGGACGGGACGGGAGGGGCAGCCTCGTGAAGCGCACGTCACGTGACATCCGCACCGCGAACCGCTACGAGGTGCTGCGCCAGATCATCGCCGAGTCCCCCACCTCCCGGCAGGAGCTGGCGGCCGCCACCGGGCTGAGCCTCGCCACGGTCGCCACGCTCGTCGGGGAGCTGCTGGACCTCCGGATGATCACCGAGGTCGGTTTCGAGGACTCCGCCGGGGGCCGCCCCCGGGGACTGGTGGCCGTCAACGCGTCGGGGGGCGCGTTGATCGGCGTCGACATCGCCGAGACCTATGTCCACGTCGAGCTGTTCGACCTGGCGCTGAACGTGCTGGCCCGCGCCGACGAGGAGATCGGGCCCGGCGAGAGCCGCCCGGAGCAGGTCGTCGGGCATGTCGCCGCCGCCGTCGGCTCGGTGGTCGCGCAGGCCGGTGTCGAGGCGGCGCGGGTGCTCGGGGTCGGGGTGAGCGTGCCGGGCCAGGTGGACCGGGGCACCGGCGTCGCCGAGTACGCGCCCAACTGGAACTGGCACGACGTCCCGCTGCTGGACCTGCTCGCCGAACACATCGCCTACCCGCTGTACCTGGACAACCCGCTGCGCGCCTGCGCGGTCGCCGAGCTGTGGTTCGGGGCGGCCCGGGGCCGCGGGGACGCCGTCGTGGTCAACCTCGGCACCGGGGTCGGCGCGGGGCTGGCGCTCGGCGGCGGACTGCACCGGGGAGTCAGCAACAGCGCCGGCGAGTGGGGGCACACCACGCTGGTGCTGGACGGCCGGCTGTGCCACTGCGGCAACCACGGCTGCGTGGAGACCTATGTCGGCGCGCCCGGCATCATGCAGAACCTGCGCGAACTCAGCCCGCAGTCACCCCTTCTGCACCCCGACGACCAGACGGCCACCGTCGACGCGCTGGCCCGCGCCGTCGCCGCCCAGGACCCGGTGGCGCTCAAGGTGCTGCGGGACACGGCCCGTTACCTGGGCGCCGGCATCTCCGACCTGATCAATCTGCTCAACCCGGAGGTGATCGTGCTCAGCAGCTGGGTCGCCTCCCGGCTCGGCGAGCCGCTGCTCGCCGAGGTCCGGCAGGCGGTGGCCCGGCACGCGCTGCGCCGGCCGCTGGCGGCCACCGAGATCGTCCTCTCCCCGATCCCCACCGACCCGGTGTCGCTGGGCGCGGCGACGTTCGCGCTCGAAGGGGCCTTGCAGGCCGTGGGGCAGCGGGCCGCAAAGCGCACCACCCTCGCAAGGAGCCGTACCGCACCACCTTCATGACGACGGAAGGGATGCACGTGTCTCACCCCCGCAAGAGATCCCTGCTCGGGTCGGCCGCGGCCGCGCTGGCCGCCGTGGGAGCCCTGCTCACCGCCCCGCCCGCGAGCGCCGGTGACACCGCGGCGGGCGGGGCCCCGGCCGCCGCCGAGGTCTCGCCGCACGCCGCCCAGACCATCGACGACATCGGCGCCTCGGGCGCCTGGTGGGTCAACGACCTCCAGCACTTCTCGCCCGCCGTCCAGGCCCGGGTGGCGAAGCTGCTGTTCTCCCCACAGGGCCTGGCCCTCAGCTCGTACCGCTACAACATCGGCGGCGGCGGGGCCGGGGTCACCACGCCCGCCCGCGCCGCGGAGGACTTCCTGAACGCCGACGGCTCCTACGACTGGAGCAGGGACAAGGGCGGCCGGACCTTCCTCGGCTACGCCGCGCGGTACGGCGTCAAGGACCTGATCGGCTTCGTGAACAGCGCGCCGGGCCGGTGGACGACCAACGGCAAGAGCTGCGGCGGCCAGTTGCTGCCGGAGCACGAGGCCGACTTCGCCCGGTACATCGCCGATGTGACCGGCCATTTCGCCCGGCAGGGCGTCCGGCTCGACTACATCAGCCCCTTCAACGAACCGGACAACAGCTTCGCCGACTGCGGCCAGGAGGGCATGCCGGTCCCCGTCGACCAGCGCGACGACATCGTGCGGGCCCTCGGCGCCGAGCAGCGCGCCCGGCACCAGCGGACCGGGATCATCGCGGACGAGTCCAGCAAGACCACGCAGTTCACCACCGAGCTGCCGCGGTGGATCTCCCAGCCGGGCACCGCCGGATATGTCTCCCGGCTGGCGCACCACACGTACAACGACCCCGACGACGGCCAGCTCGCCAACGTCTACGAGACCTCGAAGTCCGTCGGGAAGGCCCCCTGGGCCACGGAGATCTGCTGCTTCGGCAAGGGCACCACGGGCTGGAACCAGGAGTACGACCCGACCATCGACAACGCTCTGCTGATGTCGCGGATCATCTACAAGGACTTCGCGACCGCGCACGACTCGGCGTTCCAGTGGTGGGTGGCGCTGGCGAGCGGGTACGGCAGCGATCCCACCACCAGGAACGATTCCGGCTGGAACGACGGCCTGATCTACTACGACCCCGACTACGCCGCGAACGGCAACCAGTCCCTGTACTTCACCAAGCGCTACTACGCGCTGGGCCAGTACAGCAGGTTCGTACGGCCGGGCGCGGTGGTGCACGACGTGACCGGGGCACCGGCCGGGGTGGAGGTGTCGGCGTACGCCGACAAGGGGCAGTGGGTGGTCGTGGTGAACAACCACAACACCACCGACACCCCGCTGGACCTGCACTTCCCCGGCGCGGCGCCCGGGCGGGCCACCCGGGCGGTGCGGACCTCCGCCGAGGAGAACTGGGCCGAGGTCGCGAAGCCTGCGGTGCACGACGGCACCGTCTCCGCCACGCTCGCCGCGCGCTCCGTGACCACCTATGTCTTCTCCGGTGCCGGGCACGGCGGTTCGCCGCTGACCGGTGCCCTGGTCGGCAGCCAGTCCGGCAAGTGCCTGACCGCCGGCCCCTCCGGAGCGGTGATCGCGTCCTGCACGGGTACGGCGGACCAGTCCTGGTCGTACGACGCCGCGGGCACCCTGAAGAGCGCGAACGGGTACCTGACCGCCGGGGGTTCGGGGCTCACGGTCGCCCCCACCGCGACCGGGGACGCCACCCAGCGCTGGCTGCTGAACGCGAACGGGCAGATCGTCAGCGAGGCGTCGGGTACGTGCCTCGACGTCAGCGGACAGGCCACCGCCGACGGCAGCGCAGTGATCCTGTACAGCTGCAACGGCGGTTCGAACGAGGCGTGGACCAGGCGCTAGCCGGGCCCTCCCGCCGACCGAGGGCCGCCGGCCACACCCCTGACCCGGCGGCCGTCATCTCCCTTGCCCCACAGGCCTGTTCGGGATTCCGAACCGGACACAACGCTTCGCACACAGACTTCGTTCAACCCCTTGCCGAAGCCTTAGCCGAAGGTTAACGTCCCGCTCCGCAGCCTCTCTTTCGAGCCATTCGGCCGCCGGGCGCGAAGCCATCCACAGCCGCACGAACAGACAAGGACGTCAGCATGCCGGCACTGAGCAACAGCAACTGGGACCGCCGATCGATACTCCGGGCCGCCCTCGGCGTGGCCGCCACCGGCGGCCTCGCCGCCTGTGGCAGCAACAACGGGCGCGGTGGCGGCTCGGGTTCGGGCAAGCAGCTGACCCAGTACTTCCACGCGTACGGCGAGGCCGGGGTCGAGCAGGCCGTCAAGCGCTACGCGAAGGCCTACAGCAAGGTGAACGTCACCACGCAGTGGATCACCGGCTCGGACTACGAGACCAAGCTGTTCGCCGCCCTGCTCACCGACCAGGCGCCCGACGTCTTCGAGTTCCACCCGCAGATCCAGCTCGTCAAGAGCGGTCAGGTGGCCGATCTGACCGACATCATCGCGCCGGTCAAGGACGACTTCAACCCGGCCGACATCGCCTCGCACACCGTCGACGGCAAGGTCTACGGCGTCCGGATGATCGACGACCCGCAGTTCCTCTTCTACCGCAAGTCGATGCTGGAGAAGGCGAACGTCGCCGTGCCGACCACCCTCGACGAGCTGATCGAGGCCGCCGCCAAGCTCACCACGTCCAAGGTCAAGGGCCTGTTCCTCGGCAACGACCTGCACGCGATCGAGGCGCCCCTGATCTGGTCGGCCGGTGCCGAGCCGCTCACCGCCAAGAACGAGATCGGCTACCACACCGACGAGGTCGTCGCCGGACTGCGCCAGCTGCGCAAGCTGTTCACCAGCGGCGACCTGCTGCTGGACGCGCCCGCCGACTTCTGGGACCCGTCCGCGATCAGCCAGGGCCTGTGCGCCATCCAGTTCTGCGGCATGTGGGCGATGCCCGCCATGCAGCAGGCGCTCGGCGACGACCTCGGCGTGATGCCCTTCCCGAAGGTCGGCAGCAAGGGCAGGCCGTCCGTCTACAACGGCGGCTGGTCGATGTTCGTCAACGCCAAGGGCAAGGACGTCGACGCGGCCAAGGAGTACGTCAAGTGGCTGTGGATCGACCAGAAGCAGTACCAGGAGGACTTCGCCACCTCCTACGGCTTCCACATCCCGCCGCGCAGGACGATCGCCGCGCAGGCCGGCAAGCTCAAGTCCGGTCTGGCCGCCGAGGGCGTGAAGCTTTTCAACACCTACGGGCACTTCGACAACATCGGCTGGACCCAGGCCATGTGGAGCGCCTGGGACTCGGTCATCGCCGACTGCGTACGCAAGGGCGGAGACCCGGAGGCCGCGCTCGACAAGGCGGACAGGACGATCAATCGCGAGCTGAAGAAGCTCTTCGGATAGGCCGGCGGACGGACCACGACATGTCGACCACCACCACGCGCGGGGTCGCCCGACCCGCCCCGGCCGCGGCCGGCCCGCCCCGGCCGCGGCGGGGCCTCCGGACGCGGAACACGCACAACATCTGGCTCTACACCCGGCCCATCCACAAAGGGCGGGTGTTCGTGGT
>NZ_JBHXVE010000002.1:447390-452286 GCF_042672505.1 Streptomyces sp. NPDC127190 | reverse complement strand
TTGTGTTGTTTTACGGTTTGGGGGGGTGTTTTTTTTTAAACCCCCCCCCCCCCCCCCCCCGCGGGGGGGCGCCCCCCCCCCCCCGCGGGGGGGGCGCCCCCCCCCGCCCGCGGCGGGGCCTCGGGACGCGCAACACGCTCAACTTCTGGCTCTTCACCGGGCCCTTCCTCATCGGCCTGGTGATCTTCGTCTTCGTGCCCATCGGCTGGAGCATCTGGCTCAGCTTCTTCGACGCCCGCTTCACCGTCACCCCGAGCCACTTCGTCGGTTTCGACAACTACACCCACATGCTGTCGAACAGCGACTTCACCGGCTCGCTGCTGACGTTCACCGTGTTCGCCGCGTTCATCGTGCCCACCACCTGGGCGCTGTCCCTGGGGCTCGCCCTGCTGGTGCACCGGCTGCGCTTCCTGCGCGCCTTCTTCCGGTCGGTGTTCTTCCTGCCGACCGCGTGCAGCTATGTCGCCGCCGCGCTGATCTGGAAGATGTCGATCTTCAACGGCGTCCGCTTCGGCCTGGCGAACACGGTCGTCGGCTGGTTCGGGGTCGAGAACATCGCCTGGGTGTCCAACCCGTCCCCGCCGTGGTACTGGCTGGTCATCGTGACCGTACGGCTGTGGCTCCAGTCCGGTTTCTACATGATCCTTTTCCTGGCCGCCCTCCAGAACATCCCCGGGGAGCTGTACGAGGCCGCGGCCATCGACGGCGCCAAGCCCGGCTGGCAGACCTTCCGGCACATCACGCTGCCCCAGCTGCGCGCCACCTCGACCGCGGTGATCCTGCTGCTGCTGATCGCCGCCTACCAGGCCTTCGACGAGTTCTACAACATCGTCTCCACCAGGGCGACCTGGGGACAGACCCCGCTCATGGTGCTGTACAAGACGGCGCTCGGCGCCAGCCAGGACTACGGCTCCGGCAGCGCCGGCGCGGTCATCCTCACCGTGCTGATCTGCGCCGTCACCCTGCTCCAGGGCAGGTTCATGGGCTTCGGAAGGGGGGAGGAGTCCAGGTGAGCACCACCGCACCCCGGACCACCACCGCACGCCGCACCGGGCGCGGCAGCGTCCTCGGCAACACCGGTCTGTATCTCGCCGTGAGCATCGCCGCGGTGCTGTTCCTGATCCCCTTCTATCTGATCGTCCGCAACGCCCTGTCCACGGACCAGGAGATCACCGGCGAGAACTGGAAGTTCCTGCCCTCCCACCTCCAGTGGGGCAACATCTCCGAGCTGTTCGACGACCCGACGGTCGACTTCGGCCGGTCGATGCTGAACTCGCTGGTCGTCGCGGTCCTGATGACCGCCGGCATCCTGCTGGTCTGCTCCCTCGCCGGCTACGGCCTCGCCCGCATCCCCTACCGCCACGCCGACAAGGTCTTCTACGCGGTCCTCGCCACCCTGATGGTGCCCACCGCCGTGACCTTCGTGCCCAGCTTCGTACTGGTGTCGTCGCTCGGCTGGGTGGACAGCTACCGGGGTCTGATCATCCCCGGCCTGTTCAGCGGTTTCACCTGTTTCCTGTTCCGGCAGTACTTCCTCGGGTTCCCCAAGGAGCTGGAGGAGGCGGCACGCGTGGACGGACTCGGCCACTGGGGCGCGTACTGGCGGATCGTCGTACCGAACTCGCTGAACTTCTTCGCGGCGATGGCCACCATCACCTTCATCAACGGCTGGAACGCCTTCCTGTGGCCGCTGGTGATCGGCCAGGACCCCAGCGCCTGGACGGTGCAGGTCGCGCTGTCGTCGTACATGACCAACCAGACCGTCAACTACCACCTGATCTTCATGGCCACCGCCGTTTCCATCCTGCCGCTGCTGTTCGTGTTCCTCTTCCTCCAGCGCTGGCTGGTGCAGGGGATCGCGCAGACCGGAATCAAGGGCTGAGCGAGGAGATAGATGTCCTTCCGCACCCGTACCGTCACCGATTACGTCGAGGACGTCTCGCCGGGCTCCGGGGCGCTGCCGCCCCGCGCCTGGTACGCCGCCTCCGACGCGAGGTCCCTCTCGCTGAACGGCACCTGGCGGTTCAGACTGTCCCCGACCAGCGACGCCGAGGACGACTCCTTCGCCGCGGCCGGGTACGACGCCGGTGGCTGGGCGGAGGTCGCGGTCCCCGGCCACTGGGTCCTCCAGGGCCATGGCGCGCCGATCTACACCAACCACCTGTACCCGTTCCCGGTCGACCCGCCGCGGGTGCCGACCGAGAACCCGACCGGTGACCATCTGCGCGTCTTCGACCTGCCGGGGGACTGGCCGGAGCCGTCCGAGGGTGGCGCCGTGCTGCGCTTCGACGGGGTGGAGTCCTGCGCCCGGGTGTGGCTGAACGGCACCGAGATCGGCGAGTTCAAGGGCTCCCGGCTGCCGCACGAGTTCGCGGTCGGCCAGCTGCTGAGGCCCGAGGGCAATGTGCTGGCGGTCCGGGTCCACCAGTGGTCGGCCGGCTCCTATCTGGAGGACCAGGACCAGTGGTGGCTGCCGGGCATCTTCCGTGACGTCACCCTGCTGCACCGCCCGGCGGGCTGCGCGCGGGACTTCTTCGTGCACGCCTCCTACGACCACCGGGACGGCACCGGCACCCTGCGCGTCGACTCCGAGGTGCCGGGCCGGGTCACCGTGCCCGACCTCGGCATCGACATCGCCACCGGTGAGAGCGTCACCGTGCCGGTCACGCCCTGGTCGGCCGAGCTGCCCCGGCTCTACCCGGGGGTGCTGGCCACCGAGGGCGAGCGGGTGCCGCTGCGCATCGGCTTCCGCACGGTCGAGCTGGCGGACGGCCTGATCAAGGTGAACGGCACCCCGGTGCTGTTCAAGGGCGTCAACCGGCACGAGTGGCACCCGGAGCGGGGCCGCGCGCTGGACCTGGAGACGATGCGCGAGGACGTGCTGCTGATGAAGCGGCACAACGTCAACGCGGTGCGCACCTCGCACTACCCGCCGCACCCGGCCTTCCTCGACCTGTGCGACGAGTACGGCCTGTGGGTCGTCGACGAGTGCGACCTGGAGACCCACGGCTTCACCGAGCAGGGCTGGCGGGACAACCCCGTCGACGACGACCGCTGGACCCCGGCCCTGCTGGACCGGGCGGCCCGCATGGTGGAGCGGGACAAGAACCACCCGTCCGTCGTCATCTGGTCGCTGGGCAACGAGGCGGGCACCGGACGCGGACTGACCGCGATGGCCGAGTGGATCCACGGCCGCGACTCCTCGCGCCTGGTGCACTACGAGGGGGACATCACCTGCCGCGACACGGACATGTACTCGCGGATGTACGCCGACCACGCCGAGGTGGAGCGGATCGGCCGGGACCTGGACGGCGGCACCCACAAGCGGCGCGGGCTGCCCTTCATCCTGTGCGAGTACGGGCACGCCATGGGCAACGGACCCGGCGGACTCGCCGACTACCAGCGGCTGTTCGAGACCTACGACCGGCTCCAGGGCGGGTTCGTCTGGGAGTGGATCGACCACGGCATCGCCCATCCGGAGCTGGACCACGCCTACGGCGGCGACTTCGGGGAGGAGCTGCACGACGGCAACTTCGTCTGCGACGGCCTGCTCTTTCCGGACCGCCGGCCCTCCCCCGGCCTGGTCGAGTACAAGAAGGTGATCGAGCCGGTCGGCATCGCCGGCGACCCCGCCGACGCCACGGTCCGCATCACCAACAAGTACGACTTCGCGGACCTCTCGGCGCTCGCCTTCACCTGGGCCTACGAGGTCGAGGGCGAGGTGCTGGAGAGCGGCACCCTGTCGGTGCCCGCGCTGGGGCCAGGCGAGTCCGCCGAGGTCAAGCTGCCCGATCCGGTGCCGGGCGCACCGGCCGGCGAGGCCCACTGGACGGTCCGCGCGGTGCTCGGGGCCGACACCTCGTGGGCGCCGAAGGACCATGTCGTCGCCTGGGGCCAGGTCCGGGTCGCCCGGCGGCGCCGCCCGGCCGTCCCGGCGACCGCGCGGCCGGTCCCCGGCGACGGGGTGATCACGCTCGGCCCCGGCACGTTCGACGCGCGCACCGGCGCCCTCACGGCGGTCGGCGGGGTGGCCGTGTCCGGTCTCCGGCTGGACGTGTGGCGGGCCACCACCGACAACGACGACGGCGCGGCCTGGCAGACCGACCTCCGCTACGGCCTGCGCTGGCGCACGCTGGGCCTGCACCGGATGCGGCACCGGCTGGACGCGGTGGAGACCGGCGGCGACGCGCTGACCGTCCGCACCCGGGTGGCGCCGGCGGCCTGGGAGATCGGGCTGTCGACGGTGTACCGCTGGACGTCGGACGGCGACCGGCTGCGGCTGACCGTGTCCACCACCCCGGAGGGCGACTGGACCGTGCCGCTGCCCCGGCTCGGCATCCGCTTCGGGCTGGCGGCGGCGGACCGGGTGGAGTGGTACGGCGGCGGTCCCGGAGAGGCCTATCCGGACACCCGGACCGCGGCCGCGGTCGGCCGCTGGCGGTCGACCGTGGACGGCTTGCAGACGCCGTACGTCCGTCCGCAGGAGAACGGCGCCCGGATCGACGTCCGCTGGGCCGAACTCGGCGGTCTGCGGATCGAGGGCGATCCGGAGTTCTTCCTGACCGCCCGCCGCTGGACCACCGAGCAGCTGGACGCGGCCGCGCACCGCACGGACCTGGTGGCAGGGGACACGGTCTGGGTCAACCTCGACCACGGGCTGCACGGCATCGGCTCCCAGTCCTGCGGCCCCGGCCCGCTGCCGCAGTACCACCTCCTGGCCCGTCCCGCCGAGTTCTCGTTCGTGTTCTCGGAAGGCACGTCCCCGGAGACGGGTTGACCGGCACGGCCCTGACGTCCACCGCGGCCGGGCCGGGGGGCGAACCGGCCGGCGCGGGGGCGGGCCGGGGGGGGTTTTTGGTGAAAGGGGATCGGCCCGGGCGCGAACGCCCCGCCCCG
>NZ_JBHXVE010000002.1:413201-447380 GCF_042672505.1 Streptomyces sp. NPDC127190 | reverse complement strand
TTATTTTTTGGTGTTTCGCCCGCTCCCCCCCCCGGGGGGCGGGTGCCGGCCCTGCCGCCCCCCCCCCCCCGCGGGGGCGGCGCTCACGCCCCCGGCCCCCCCCGCGGTCGCGTCCTGCGTGGGTTTCGTCCTCATCGGCATGCTCCAGGCGCTCTACGGCCCGGCCGTGCCCGGTCTGCGCACCGCGTACGGTCTGTCCCCGGCCGGTGCGGGGCTCGGCCTGAGCCTGCACTTCACCGGCGGCGTCGCGGGGGTCCTGCTGTTCAACGTCGTCCACGCGCGGATCAGCAACAGCGCGCTGCTGGCGGGGAGTTACGGCCTGATGGCGGCGGGTGCGGCCGGGTTCGCGCTGGCACCGGCCTGGCCGCTCGCGCTGGCCTGCGCCTTTCTGGGCGGGCTCGGCTTCGGCGGCCTCGACTACGGCCTGAACCAGCTGTTCGCCGTCGGCTTCGGCGACCGTTCCACGGCCATGCTGAACGTCCTCAACGCCCACTTCGGCATCGGCGCGGTGCTCGGCCCGGCGGTGGTGGCGTGGGCGGGCCCGGAGCACTACACCTGGGCGTTCGGGGGGTCCGCGGCGCTGGCGGCGCTGCTGGTGGCCGGCGGCGCGCGGGGCGTCCGCACCCGCCCGCCCGAGGAGGGGACGGCACCGGCCGCCCCCGGCCGGCCCGGTGTCCTCCTCGGCTTCCTCGCCCTGTACATCCTCAATGTGGCCGTGGAGGCGGGCGTGGGCGGCTGGGAGCCGACCCATCTGGAGACCGTCGGGTACGGCAGCGCGGTGGCCGCGTCGGCGACGTCCGTGTACTGGCTGATGCTGACGGCGGGCCGCTTCCTGGTCGTCCCGCTCACCCTGCGGCACTCCCCCGAGCGGATCCTGACGGTGTGCACGGCCGGTATGACGGCCTGCCTGCTGCTGGCTCTGGTACGGCCGCTCGCGCCGGTCGCGTACGCGGGCGTCGGCCTGTTCATCGCACCGGTCTTCCCGACCGGCCTGCCCTGGCTCAACCGGGCGCTGCCCGGGGCGAGGCGGGCCGGTGCCTGGGTGATCGCCGCCTCGATGACCGGCGGCGTGGCGGCCCCGCCGCTGCTGGGCCTGGGCATCGAGGCGTCCGGCATCCACGCGGTCCCCTGGCTGCTGACCGCCCTCTCGGCGGCGTCGCTTCTGCCGACGGTGGGGCTGATCCGGCTGACCAGAGCGACCGCCCCTCCCTCCTAGGACCCCTAGGATGTAACCTAGGGCCCCTAGGAATCGGGGAGGTCGTGTCCCCGGCCGGTGAGGGCCCGTCCGCCGCGGCCCGGAGGGGATGTGCCATGGTCCGAGCGGGCCTCACCGCCGACCGTGTGGTCGCGGCCGCAGCCGAACTCGCCGACGAGGCGGGCTTCGAGAACCTCACCCTGTCCGCGCTGGCCCGCCGCTTCGGGGTGAAGGACGCGAGCCTGTACTCGCACGTCCGCGGCCTGGAGGACCTGCGTACCCGGCTCGCGCTGCACGCCGGCGGCGAGCTGATCGAGCGGATCGCCGTGGCCGTGGCCGGGCGCGCGGGGCGGGCGGCCCTGACCGCGTTCGCCGACGCCTACCGCGCCTACGCCCTGGAACACCCCGGCCGGTACGCGGCCACCCAGATCCGTATCGACCAGGCCCTGATCGCCGACTCCCCCGCGCTGCACCGCACCGCCGAGATCACTTACGGCATGCTGCGCGGCTACGGCCTCGGCGAACCCGACCTCACGGACGCCGTACGGCTGCTGCGCAGCACCTTCCACGGCTACTGCGTCCTGGAGGCCGCGGGCGGCTTCGGCGCCGAGCGGGACGTACGGGCGTCCTGGCACAAGGCGGTCGAGGCCCTGCACCTGGCCCTGACCCACTGGCCCCGGGAGACGACGAGCGATGACTGAACCACCGCACCACGACCGCACCGGCACCGGACCCGTGCTGCTCCTCCTGCCCGGCGGGGCCGGCCACCCGATGGGCCTCGGACCGCTCACCGAGCGGCTGGCGGCCCGCTTCACCGTGGTCACCTACGACCCGCTCGGCCTCGCCCACGGCCGGCTCGGCCTGCCGGTGCCCGAGCAGCGGGTGGCGGACTGGAGCGAGGGGGCGCACCGGCTGCTGGAGGCGGTGCTGCCCGAGGGGGAACAGGCGTATGTGTGCGGGACCAGTTCCGGCGGCATCGCGGCGCTGGACCTGCTCGCCCGGCACCCGGAGCGGCTCGCGCACGTGGTCGCGCACGAGCCGGCGTGCGTCGCCGCGCTGCCGGACGGCGCCGAGCGGCGGGCCGAGCTGATCGCGCAGCTGGACGGGGCCGAACGGCCGCCGGCCGAGGGCGCGGAGGCGACACCGTTCGGGGTCTTCCTGGCCCGGGTCCTGCACCCCTTCACCGCCTACGTCCCGGTCCGCGCAGCACCGCCCGGCCGGCTCACCGTCGCCGCCGGCTCCGACTCGCGCGGCCAGGTGCTGCACCGTACGGCCGGGTTCCTGGCCGAGCGGCTGGGCGGCGGCTTCGCGGAGTTCCCGGGCGGGCACCTCGGCACCGTCGATCATCCGGCGGAGTTCGCGGACCGGCTCACCGGGGTGCTGCTGGGAGCCAGCGCCTGCACCTCGGCGTAGGAGGGCGCCGTACCGCCCGGCGCCCGCCCGGCGGCGATATCGGCCACCGCGTCCAGTGCCGCCCCGAGCGCCCGCCGGTACAGCAGCGACCCGAGGCTGACCCGGCGGACGCCGAGGTCGGCGAGGTGGCCGAGGGCCGGTCCGGCGGGCGAGTAGAGGATGTTGAGCGGGGCGTCGAGACGGCGTACGAGGGCGGCGATCCGCGCCGGGTCGCTCAGCCCCGGCACGAACACCCCGTCGGCACCGGCCTGTTGGTACGCGTCCAGCCGCCGCAGCGTGTCGGTCTCGTCCCCGTCGCCGGACCAGTGGGTGTCGGTGCGGGCGTTGACGAACAGGCCGGGCACGGCCGCCTTCACGGCGGCGATCTTCGCCGCGTGCCGCGCGGCCGGCCCGAGCCCGTCCTCCAGGTTGATCCCGACCGCGCCCGCCTCCCACAACTGCCGTGCCAGTACGGCCACTTCCGCGGGGTCGTCGCTGAAGCCGTCCTCGGCGTCGACCGAGAGGAGCCAGGGCCCGGCGCCCAGGGTCAGGGCGAGCCGCAGGGTGTGCTCGCGGGTCGTACCCGCCCCGTCGGGCAACCCGGCGGCCGCCGCCACGGCGAGGCTGGACGTGGCGACCGCGGGGAACCCCCGGGCGGCCAGCGCGGCCGCCGAGGCGTGGTCCCAGGCGTTGGGCAGCAGCAGCGGCTCGCCGGGACGGTGGTGCAGCGCGGCGAACGGCGACACGGTCGGGTCTGCGGTCATACGGCCACCCTAGGGCCTCTCTTTCGGATCTTGCCGGCGTCGCGGGCCCTGGCACGCACATCTGCGGCGTTGTCGTCCCTCGCCGACACTCCGCGTCCCTAGGCGTCCGTCGTTTCGGCACCGGCCGAACCCTGCGGGCCACCGCGCGTCCTCGCCGTCGGGGCTACCGAAGGGGCACGGAGCTGCTCGGCTCCGGCGCACCCTTCTTCAATCGGTCGAGGACCTCACGCTCCGCGGACGACAGCGGAGGCTCGGCGGTCGGCGGGAGGTACGGCCCGGTCAGGGCGGCCAGCAGCGTCTTCGGCCACAGCACCCGCGCCGGGGACGCCCGGAGGCTGGTGACGTCCCACAGTGCCGCCGCCGCGTCGAAGGAGCCCGTCGCGGCCCTCGTCAGCCTGCGCGCGTAGCGGGCGGCGACCCGGTCGGCGAGCGTGGGCTCGCCGCCGGTCACGTCCGGGTACAGGACATCCATGCCGACGGCGGCCCGCCAGGCGGTGTCCACATGGCGGGCCACGCCGTGCAGGACCCGCCGGGACAGGCCGGGTCGGTCGAGGCCGCCGCGCCCCACCTCCCGGGCCAGCACCTGCGCGCCGAGCGCCGCGACCGACATGCCCTGGCCGTAGACCGGGTTGAAGGTCGCCAGCGCGTCGCCCAGCACGACGAACCGCTCGGGCCACCGCGGCGACCGCTCGAAGTACCGGCGGGAGTTGCTGGTGCTGCGGCCGCGGCTGACCACCACGTCGGTGAGGGCCTCCGCGCCGGAGATGAGCTGGCCGACGATCGGGTGCGGCAGGCTGAGCGTGTACGCCAGGAAACCCTGCGGGTCCTGCGGAGGTTCGCCGCCCCGGGTGCCGCCCGCGCTGACCATCCACCGGTTGCCCTCGACCGGGAGCACCATGGCGCTGCGGCCGGGCCGGCCGTCGTAGGGGTTCGGCTGCACCAGCGTGAGAGGGAACGATTCGGCGCCCGCCGGTGTGCGGTAGATCCGGGTGGCGTTGGTCAGTCCGGAGTCGAGCCGCCTCTCCTCCACCCCGCTGACGCCGATTCCGGCGAGCCATGTCAGGCTCCCCGAGCCACGACCGCTCGCGTCGACGACGAAGTCCGCCTCCACCTCGGACCCCAGCGTGGACTTTGCTCCGCCGAGCCGGACGCCGTGGACGCGCTCGGCGGTGCCGAGGAGCCCTTCCACCGTCGCCCGGTGGACCGAGACACCGGGGTGGGAGTCGAGCAGGGCCTGCCGCACGACCCAGTCCAGCAGCGCGCGCGTGCAGGTGATCATGGCGGGGCCGCCGTGTCGCCATCGCCGCAGCCACCCGCTGTCGGGAGTGAGGGCCAGCATGCCGTTGCCGAGGGCGACCTGGTGGGCGCCCGCGTCCAGGAGGCGGTCGCGCACACTCACCGGGAAGAGCGACTCCATGGCGGCCAGCCCGCCGGCCATGAGCAGATGGGCGTGCCGGCCCTGGGGGACCCCCCGCCGGTTCTCGGGGCCGGCCGCAAGCTCGTCCCGTTCGAGCAGGAGGATCCGCATCGAGGGATCGGCGACGGCCAGGGCCGCGGCGGCCACCAGCCCGGCGATGCCGGCTCCCACCACGACAGCTCTGTGTGACAACTCTCTCTCCCTGTAGTGCTCGTCGGCCGGCGTCACGTGGTTCCCACCTGGCCCGGTGCCGCCTCACGCAGGCCTTGCACGGCGTGCGCCAGCTCGACCAGATCGATGGTGACGCGGAACTTCTCCGGCGGATCGGCGGGGCCGTCACCGTGGCCCGACGCACGGCGTATACCGTCGATGATCATCGCTTCCTCCGAAGCGGCACGCGCCCTCTCCCCCGCCTCGCCGCGTGCCACGGCGGCCGCGTACGTCGTATGGCCCACGCGCTGGTCGATGTAGGCCGTCAGCTGGAGGAGGGCGTCGCGGATGTTCGCTTCCATGAGGTACAGGCGGTTGCTGGGCAGCTGCCACCAGAACTGCCACCAGGTCGGTTCGGCGACCGGGGCCGTGGCCACGTCCTTCACCGCCGACCAGAGGGGGCCGAGCGCCCGGTAGGTGGACAGGCTCTGCCGCTCCACGGCGGCCGCGGAGGCGAGGCGGGGCAGCACGAACCCGGCGCAGTAGATCAGCGCCCCGAGCGAGGCGGCGGGGGGAGCGACGTCGGTGGACAGGAAGTCCAGGTCGTACCCCAGCCAGCGCGCGGCGACCGCGGTGACCTTGGCGAGGGTGAAGCCGAGGACGTCGAGCAGCAGCCCGGCCAGGATCAGCCGGAGGCCGAGCCGGAGCAGCCCCGTGACCTCGTCACGCGCCCACTTCAGACAGACCGCGCTCAGGACGATGGTGCTCGCCAGATGACCCGTCAGGTAGAGGGCGATCATCTCCCGCATGTACGGGGTGTTCGCGTAGTAGGTGTCCAGGTCGGTGAGGCGCTCGGTGTGCGCGTCCGCGAGGCCGAACAGCACGACGATGGCGAGGATGAGGGTGCCGTAGACGACGACCGCCATCCGGGTCATCCGCCGGATCCGTTCCCTCGGCCCGCCCTTCCAGTGGAACAGCAGGACGATCAGGGAGCAGCTGAAGGCGGAGATGCAGCTGTACGTCAGCGGGGCGCCCGCGTTGGGAACGCCCGTGACGTCGTTGACCGCGGCGAGCGTGACCGGAGCGGACAGGAAGAAGCAGACGGCGGCGATGAACGCGGTGGCCCGGGTGGCGACGGACAGCGGGGAGCGCGGAGTCCTGCGCGGCCGGCGCAGCAGTATGGCGGCCAGGGCCAGCAGCGAGGACGCCAGGTACACGAGAAGGCTCATGTTCTTTCGCGGACTCCGTTCAGGGCCTTCGGACGCATGGGGGGGTTGGGAACGCGGATCCGGGGTCAGGCGGAGCGGGCCGGGGCGTGGCCCGGCTCGACGGCGCGCGCCGCACGCTCGGACCTCTTCACGGCGTCGGCGATCAGGACCAGGGACGCGGCGTCGCGCGGAGGGGAGAGCCGGGGTGGCGCGTCGGCGGGCCGGAGCACAGGCCCGGTACCGCGCCCGACGGCCTCGGCGATGGTCACCGCCCACGCGGCCGACGTCGCCCGGGTCCAGTCGCCGGTCTTCTCGAACTCCGCGAGCAGTGTCGCGTCGTGGAGCATCTCGTCGTAGAGCGTCTCGATCGCGAGGAGGCCGTTGTGGATGGTGCTCCAGCGCCAGGTGCCCCACAGGAAGGGGGAGCGCGGCCGCTCGACGCGCAGGGCACGGTCCGTCAGCACCGGGTCCAGCACCGCGTCGAGCGGCGCCAGCCGGACGTAGTCGCGCCAGGCGGACAGGTGCGGGCCGGCCAGCGGAAGGAGCACGCCCACCACGGTGAGCAGCGCGCCCAGTCCGGCGCAGACCGACGGGATCGACGTGCCCAGGACCGCCCAGTCCCGGCCGGTCCAGCGCGCGGCGACGGCGGCCAGCTTCGCGATGCTGTACCCGGAGCTGATCACCGTGCCGGTGCCGATCAGGAGCAGACTGGTGCGCAGCCAGGGCCGCTTGCGCACCTCCTCCTCGAAGCCCCAGCGCAGCGACCGGACGGCGCTGACGGCGACGGCCGTGAGATGCGCGACGAGGTACAGGACGACCATCTCGGCGATCCAGGGACTCGTCGCGTAGTACGTGTCGAAGTCGCTGCGGCGCTCCTCGGCGGCGTCACCGAGGGCGAAGAGGAGGGCGACACCGGCGAGGACGGCGGTGTACCCGAGGATCCAGCTCCGGGTCGTCCGGCGCAGCCCCGGGCCGCCCCGCCAGCAGGCGATCATGATCAGCAGTGCCGCGCTGTAGGCCGTGATCGAGGCATAGGTCAGGGGAGCGGCCAGGTTGGACACGCCGCTGACCCGGTTGATCACCCGCACCGAGGCGGGTGCCCCGAGCAGGAAGCAGAGCGAGGCGATCGCCAGCACGCCGTTGACGGCCCGCACCGAGGGCTCGCGCCAGTGCCGGAGCAGATCCGGCAGCTTCACCAGAAGTCCGGCCCACAGCAGGCCGCAGCTCGTGTAGTTGATCGCCCCGCTCATGTCCGGGTCCCCCGATAGTGCAGCGCGTCCGCGATACGGCGGGCCGTTTCGCCGGTGATCATGTCCCGCTCCATCAGCGCACGCATCTCCTGCCCGATCCGGATCCCGAAGAGCTCGGCATCTTTCTCCGGGTCCGCGTCGAAACGGGACCGGGCGGCGGCCGGCAGGGCGCCGTGCGCGTGCCCCGACTCCAGTGCCTCCCAGGCCCCGCTCGCCAGTTGCTCGGGCGTGAAACCGTCCTTCTGCCGCATGTGCCACAGCTCGTGTCCGAAGATCTGCGCCTGATGCCAGATCTCCGCGTCCTGCTCGATGATGACGTCGTCCCGGTCCGCGCGCTCCAGCCACATGCCCGTGGCCCTGAACTCGCGGGGGATGTGCACGCGGTGCACCACGAGCGGCCGGTCGCCGCGCCACCGCTGGGCGGACTCGACCAGGGCCTGGAACAGCGCTTCGGGGTCCTCCGGAGCCGCGCCGGCCAAGGTCTCGTCCCCGCAGGGGCCGCCCAGCCGGGCGCGGATGGGAGCCATCAGCGTCTCGACGAACAGCCGCATCTCCCGGTCGCGCCGCCGTAACCGCTGCCACTGGCGCAGCCGGGTCAGCGCCGTCACCGTACGCGCTCCAGGGTTGTGGCCAGTCTTGCGTAGGCGTCGTCTGCGGCCACCGAGTAGGTCTCCTGGGGCGTTGCTGAGCAGGGGTGTCGGGCTGACGCGAGGGTAACCGGCGGCACGTCGGCCGGTCGACAGGGGCGGGGAATCCGGCGTGAATGTGCGGGCTCGGCCGGCATGTCCGGTTCGGGCGGCCGCATCCCGCATCGGCCCCGCGCTCACCTCTGCGCGGTGACCTCCACCCCTGGCCCGGCCAGGTTCACCAGCAGCCGGCCGCCCCCGCTCCAGCCGACCTCCAGCAGCCCGGCACCCCGCGCCCGCACGGTGACCAGGTCGGCGAGCGGGGCGGGGTCCGGGGCGGCGGTGAGACGGCAGAGGGCGACGAACAGGGTGGGGGTCGCGCCGGTGGTGCCGGTGAGGGCGTCGGAGAGGCCCAGGGCGGGGAGGAGTTCAGCCCGCAGCCCCGGCCGGTCCGGCCAGCCCGTCAGCCGTACCGGGGTTCCGGGGGCCGCCCCGGCGACCAGATGGGCGCGCACCTCCGCAGCGCCCTCGGCGAGCACCACGCTGGTCACCGTGATGCCCTCGCGGACGGTGTGCCGGGAGGCGATCCAGCCGTCGCCGGTGCCGAGCGGCTCGATGTCCGTGCGGCTCGGGTCGCCGTCGACGAACACGCTGTTGTCGTACGACGGTACGGGCGTGGTGGCGGTGGAGTAGCCGAGCCGGGTGTAGTAGGGGTCGTAGCGGACGTCCTCGCTGCCGTGGTTGTGCAGCCTTACCAGACCGTCCGAACGGGTGGACTGGAGCAGCCAGTTGGGGACGGGCAGGGGGCGTACGGTGTCCGCGCGTTCGGCCGGGCCCGGTTCCTCCGGTGCCGTCCACACCGGGTGATCGGCCGGCAGCAGCAGGCCGAGGAAGCCCTTGCTCGCCCAGTAGGGGGAGGCCGGTCCCGAGTACCCCTGGAGCACGGTCTCGTCCGGGCCGAGCCAGCCGAGCGGCAGCAGGCCCCGCGCGTCGACCGCGCCGCCGTCGAGGAAGTACCGCAGGGCGCCCGAGGCCAGGCGCCGGGTCTCCCCCGGGGGCAGCGGGGTGTGGCCGGTGAGCGCGCCGAGCCAGAGCGGCGCGGCGGTCGCGAACCGGTAGGTCAGGGAGCGGCCCTGGTGCAGGGGGGCACCGTCGCCGCCGAAGAAGTGGGCGTAGTCGGCGAGATGACGGGTCAGCCGCCGGCCGTAGCGGTCGAGCAGTTCGGCGTCCTGGTCCAGCCAGGCGTGCAGAACCGGGTACAGGTGCATGGCCCAGCCGTTGTAGTAGTCGAACTTCCGGCCGTCGCCGTCGGTGTACCAGCCGTCGCCGAGGTACCAGTCCTCGATCCGCTCCAGCCCCCGGTCGATCGCCTTGCGCGCCGCCTCCTGCTGGTGTCCGATCTCCTGGAGGAAGCCGCCGACGGTCACCGGGAACAACTCCCAGTTGCACGGCCAGGCCTCGGCGGTGAGCGCGTCCTCCAGCCAGCCGGCCGTGCGCTGGCGTACGGAGTCGTCCAGGCGGTCCCAGAGCAGCGGCCGGGTCAGCCGCAGGGCGAGCGCGACCGAGGCGGCCTCGACGAGCGGCTGGCCGCGGTCCTCGATCTTCGGCCAGACCCCGCCGGGGCCGACGGCGAGGCCCTCGGCGTACCGGCCGAGCGCGGTCTCGTCGCGGCGGAAGGCGGCGAGCAGCAGGGTGCGGGCGTACCCTTCGAGGCCGTCGGAGAGACGGCCCGACCAGCTCTCGCGTGCGCCGGGCAGATGGTAGAGGGCACCGTCGGCGGTGCGATACGGCTCGACGGCGGCGAGCAGGGCGTCGGCCGCGGCTTCCCAGTGGGCCCGGCTGTACCCGGTGTACGGACTCGACGCACGGTCGTCGGCGGGCAGTTCGATCACGTCGGCGCCTCTCCCTTCCTGGCGAACCAGCCCGGGTCACCCCCGGCCATGCCCCAACTCCCTTGACCTTGCCCCCTGGAAAGCGCTTACGCAAGGCGATACGGTCCAGCGGCTGAACCCGTCCCCGAAGGAGACCCCCCATGTCCGTTTCCCCGCACAGCGCCCCCACCCGCCGCACCTTCGTGCTCGGCAGCGCGGCCGCCGCCGGCACGGCGACCCTGGCCGGGCCGCTCGCCGGTTCGGCGGCCGCCGCGGGCTTCGGCTGGAGCGACGACGGCTCCAACTACGTCGTCGACACCGGCGCGAACCTGGTCTTCAAGGTCAGCAAGACCAGCGGCGACCTGACCTCGCTGGTGTACAAGGGCACCGAGTACCAGGGCTACGGCGGCCGGAACTCGCACGTCGAGTCGGGCCTCGGCGCCTCGACCGTGACCCTCGCGCGGTCCGGCCCGACCATCCTGATATCGGTCGCCCACGGCACGCTCCGGCACTACTACGCGGCCCGCAGCGGCGAGAACAACATCTACCTGTGGACCCACAAGGCCGACGACTCGGTCACCGCGACCCGCTACATCGTGCGCGTGAGGGCGGGCCTGTTCCGCAACGACGAACCGGACTCCTACACGTACACCACCAGCACCGTCGAGGCCTCGGACGTGTTCGCGAAGCCCGACGGCCAGACCCGCTCCAAGCACTACTCCCGGCACCGGGTCATCGACTACGACTACATCGGCTGGAGCACCGGCAGCGTGGGCCTGTGGATCGTGCGCAGCAACCACGAGAAGGCGTCCGGCGGCCCGTTCTACCGCTCGCTGCTGCGCCACCAGAGCGCCGACGGCGGCGGCCTGTACGAGATCCTGTACTACGGCGAGAACCAGACCGAGGCCCAGCGGTTCGGGCTCCGGGGGCCGTACGTCATCGCGTTCACGGACGGCGGCGCACCCTCCCCGGCGCTGTACCACGGCACGCTGACGACGCCCTGGGCGGACTCGCTCGGGATCTCGGGCTATGTCCCGGACAGTGGCCGGGGCCGAGTGACGGGTGTCGGGATCGCCGGGCGGGACACCGCGTCCGCGTACACGGTCGGCCTGGCCAACTCGACCGCCCAGTACTGGGGTCCGGCCCGCGCCTCGGACGGGTACTTCTCGATCACCCGGGTGCTGCCGGGCACGTACACCCTGACCGTGTACAAGGGCGAACTGGCCGTCTACAGCACGCAGGTGACCGTGTCCGCGGGCGGCACCACCGCGCTGAACACGATCACCGTCCCGTCCACCAACGACCCGGCCAACGCGAGAGCCCTCTGGCGGATCGGCACCTGGGACGGCACGCCCCGCGGCTTCAAGAACGCGGACCTGATGACGTACGCGCACCCCTCGGACGCGCGGGCCGCCTCCTGGACCGGCAACGTGGTCATCGGCAGCGGCACCGAGACCTCCGCCTTCCCCTGCTATCTGTGGAAGGACGTCAACAGCGGTCTGCTGGTCTACTTCAAGCTGACCGCGGCGCAGGCCGCCGCCGCGCACACCCTGCGGATCGGCGTGACCACGGCCTACGCCAACGGCCGCCCGCAGGTCACGGTCAACGGCGCCTGGACGTCGGCGATCCCCGCCCCGCCCGCTCAGCCGGGCACCCGGTCCCTGACGGTGGGCTCCTACCGGGGCAACAACCACACCTTCAGCTACAGCATCCCGGCCAGCGCCTGGCAGACGGACACCAGCCGGTACAACGTGCTGAAGATCGACATCGTGAGCGGTTCCGGCACGACCGGCTTCCTCAGCGCGGGCACGGCGATCGACGCGATCGACCTGCTGGCCTGATCGCCTCAACCACCGCGCTTCCACTGCTGGTTGGCGCCGCCGTTGCAGGTGTAGGTGATGACCGGCGCCGAGTCGGCGGTGGACGCGCCGGAGACGTCCAGGCACTCTCCGCTGGCCCGGGCCCTGAGGGTGACGTAGGAGCCGGAGGCGGCCACCGACCACTGCTGGCTGGTGGCGCCGGTGCAGTTCTCCTGGGTGACGTCGGTGGCGTTCTCCTGGAGACAGAGCGAGCTGCCCCGGCCCATCAGCGCGTAGTAGCCGTTGCCGAGGTCCTTGAACCACCACTTCTGGTTGCCGCCGCCGTTGCAGGTGTACTGGCTGACGGCGACGCCCTGCCACAGCGACTGGTTCGGCACGTCGGCGCACTTGGAGCTGTGCCGGGCGATCAGCGTGTTGTACGTCGCCGCGGTCCCGCCGATCGTGCCGGCGGCGGTGTCGACGGTGATCTCCGGGTACCAGGACATCGTCATCGAGGTCGCGGTCGGGAAGGCCAGCGGCAGCCACACGAAGCGCGAGTCGTTGACGGTGCCGCCGAAGGAGTTGCCCCAGCGGTCGCCCATGTACAGGTACGAGGTGCCCGACGTGCCCTGCACCGGCAGGACGTAGGCGGTCTGCGAGCCGTAGGCGGTGGAGTCGCCGACGTTGGTCCAGGGGGTCCAGGGGCCGGTGAGGGAGGTGGCGGTGGCGTACTGCTGCTGGTTGGGCTCCCAGCCGGTGGCGCCCGAGGTCAGCATGAAGTACACGCCGCCCCGCTTGAACAGGGCCGGTGCCTCGCGGTGGCCGCCGGGCCAGGGGTTGGCGACCAGGCTGTCGATGCCGGTGTAGTCGGCGGTGAGCCGGTAGATGTGCAGGTCGTTGTTGTTGTTGGCCGAGGACACCAGGTAGCCGGTGCCGTCGGTGTCGACGAAGGTGGTCAGGTCGCGGGACTGGTTGTCGCCGAGCGGCTGGAAGCTGCCCCGGTAGCTGTAGCTCCCGTCGACGGTGCCGGAGACGGCGACGGCGGTGCGGGCCTGGCTGTAGTCGACGCCGTTCTCCTTGTGCATCCACATCACGAACCGGCCGGTGGCCGCGTTGTAGACGACCTTCGGGCGCTCGATGTAGGCGGTCTGGAGCTCGGCGGCGGACGACTGGCTGAGGACATGGCCGCGGAACTCCCAGTTCCGCAGGTCCGTGGAGCGGTAGCAGTCGACGTATCGGAAGGTGTTGTCGGCGTTGCGGTCCTCGCCGAACCAGTAGTAGTACGCGCCGACCTTGATGACCCCGCCGCCGTGGGCGTGCACGGCGTTGCCCGAGGTGTCGGTGAACTGGACGCCGTTGGTGAGGGTCTGCGCCGCCGCCTGGGCGGGGCCGGCCGTCGCCAGGGCCGCCGCGAGGGCGCAGGCCAGGGCGAGCAGGATCGCGTAGGCACGTCTCATCTCACGCACGCTCCTTCCCGGTGCCGGCGGGGGTGTCCGCCACGGGGACGCCGAAGTCCGGGGTGCCGTCCGGCTTCCAGCCGAGCTTCTGGATCCGGGTGTGCCGGTTGGGATCGTTCAGGGGGTCGCCGGTGATCTCCTTGTAAGGGCGGGCGTGGTAGACGAGGACGTCGCTGTGGCCGTCCTCGGCGACGGTGAAGCAGCTGTGGCCGGGGCCGTACTGCCGGGTGACGTCGCTGCTGGTGAAGACCGGGACCGGGGACTTGGCCCAGCTGGCGGCGTCCATCAGGTCGCTGTCGGCGTCGGCGGTCAGCAGGCCCATGCAGTAGTGGTGGTCGGTGGCGCTGGCCGAGTAGGTGAGGAAGACCCGGCCGTTGCGCTGGAGGGCGTACGGCCCCTCGTTGACCTTGTAGCCGACGCACTCCCAGTCGTACTCGGGGGTGGACAGCCGCACCTGGGGGCCGGTGAGGGTCCAGGGGTCGGCCATCCTCGAGATCCACAGCGCGGTGTTGTTGTCCATGCCGGGCTCGTGCTGGGCCCAGACCAGGTAACGGGTGCCGCGGTGCTTGAAGGTGGTGGCGTCGAGGGAGAAGGTCTCCCAGGCGGTCCGGATCTGTCCCCGCTCGGTCCAGGTGCCCTGGAAGGGATCGGGGTGGGCGTTCTCCAGGACCCAGATGCGGATGGCCCACACGTCCTCGGCCGGCGCGGAGGCGAAGTAGATGTACCACTTGCCGCCGATGCGGTGCAGCTCCGGCGCCCAGATGTGGGCGCTCATCGGGCCGCTGGTGTGCGCCCGCCAGATCACCGACTCGGCGGCGGTGGCGAGGCCGTTCAGGGTGCGGGCGCGGCGCAGGACGATGCGGTCGTACTCGGGCACGGTGGCCGTGAAGTAGTACTGGCCGTCGATGTGCCGGATGATGTGCGGGTCGGCGCGCTGGCGGACCAGGGGGTTCAGGTACGGGGCGGTGTGCCGGGCGCGGGGGGTGGCCTGGGCGATGCCGGGGGCCGCGGCGAGGGCGCCGGCGGCCAGGGCGGCGCTCTTCAGCATCAGTCGGCGGCTGGGGGCTTCGGGCAGGTCGTGGTCGCGGCTCATGCGGAGTGCCTCTCGGTGGGGAAGGGCAGGTCCGGGAGAGAGCCGGCCGCGGCGTGATCGATATACCGGACGGCATCTGTGATCCCGAACGCCGAAAAGGTACGGGTGAGCCACCGGGGGGTCAATGGGTTGGACGCGAGAAGAGGGAAAGCCCTTTCCGAGAGGCGAACTGGCTGATACGCGGTATCAGTTGAGGTAGTCCACGCGCCCGTCGTCGTCCATCTCCAAGGGACCGTCCGGGATGATGCAGAACTCGTTGCCCTCGGGGTCCGCCATCACCAGGAAACCGCCGTCGGCGTACTCCTCCAGCCGGCGCCCGCCGAGCGCCTCGACCCGCTGCTGCTCGGCCTCGGGATCGGGAGAGCTGATGTCGAAGTGCATCCGGTTCTTGCCGGACTTGGGCGCGGCGGTGCGCTGGAAGCCCAGGCCCAGGCCGTCCTCCCGGCGCAGCCAGACATAGGGGCCCGTGCGGGCCACGACCGGCCTGCCGAGCAGCTCGGACCAGAACAGGGCGAGCCGCTCGGGGTCCACGGCGTCGACGACCAGGGCGTTGATCTGCATGCGTGCGGCTGTCATGCCCCGATCCTCTCAAGCGGGCCGGGGCGGTCAGGCCTCGACCGGAGGTTCGGCGCGGCCACGCAGCCACACGTAGACCGGGATGCCCGCGAAGAGGAACAGCACCCCCTGGTAGACGGCCGCGTACCCGGCGCCCGCGATCAGCCAGAAGGAGAAGGCGAAGGAGAGCGCGGCGACGACGAGGTCGCGGACCAGGCCGGCCGGGCGGACCCGGGCGCGGGAGCCCCGGACGAGCCAGAACAACTGGGCGGCGGCCGACAGGAGATAGGGCACACAGCCGGTGAAGGTGGTGATGAGGACCAGCACCCGGAAGGTGGCGTCCGGGCCCGCCGTGTAGTTCAGGGCGATCAGGACCGTGCCGAGCACCGCGCAGGCCCACACCCCGAAGCCGGGCACGCCGCCCGCACCGGCCTTCGCGAACGGCGCCGGGAAGAGCCCGTCGCGAGCGGCGGCGTACGGCATCTGCGCGGCGAGCAGGATCCAGCCGTTGAGGCAGCCGACGACGGACACGACGGCGACCAGGGCGATCGCGGTGCCGCCCCAGTGCCCGCCGGTCATCGCGTTCACCGCGTCGGCGAACGGCGCACCGGACCTGGCCAGCCGCTCGTGCGGGACCAGGCCGAAGACGGCGACCGTGCCGAGCAGATAGACGAGGGCCGAGCCGAGGGTGCCGAGGACGCTCGCGCGGCCCACCGTGCGCTCGGGGTCCGCCACCTCGCCCGCGCTCACCGCGGCCGACTCGACCCCGAGGAAGCTGTACAGCAGCAGCGCGGCGGAGGCCGCGACGGCGCCCGGGACACTCTCCCCGGAGGCGTTGAACGGGCCGAAGTTGTCCTCCCGGACGAAGAACAGGCCGATGGTGGCGACGAGGACCAGCGGCACGAACTTCAGCACGGTGCAGACGAGCTGCACCACACCGACGACCCGGGTGCCGGCGAAGTTCGCGGCGGCGGGCAGCCACAGCGCGGCCAGCGCGACCAGCCCCTGGAGCAGCCGGTTGCCGTGCAGCGGAATGAGGACGTCGACGTAACCGACGACGGCGACCGCGAGCGCGGCGATGCTCACCCAGCACATCGTCCAGTACGACCACGCCGACAGAAACCCCGCGAACGGCCCGAACGCGTCCCGCGGATACACGTACAGCCCGCCGGTGACCGGGCTGCGCCGGGCCAGCCTGCCGAAGAGCAGGGCCAGAAGGACGGCCGCCACGGACAGCACGGCGAACGCGAGCAGGCTGACGGTGCCGTACGGGGCGACGGCGGACGGCAGGGCGAAGATGCCGCCGCCGATGATGTTGCCCATCACCAGGGCGGTCGCGGTGGCCAGGCCGAAGGTGCGGCGCCTCGGCGTGGGAGCGGCGGGCGTGTCGGCCGCTTCGGCGGGGTGGGCGGGTCCGGTGGAGCTGGGGGCTGTCATGGCGGTTCCGTCACGGGAAGAAGAGCGGGGAGGGGTGGGTGCGTGATCGTAACCCCCGAGTCCACATGGTGGGCGATCTGTTCATGAAATGGACACAATCAGCGGCGGATCCCAGGGTTTCCGCAGGTCAGACGCGGCATGGTGGGCTGTTCACCTGCTGGACGGCCCGATCCGGCCGGGCTCCGCTTCGACTAGCGTCGGGACATGACCAGCTATCCCTCCCCCAGCCTCGCCGACGCCCTCGCCGCCGGAACGGTCGTGCTCGACGGCGGTATGTCCAACCAGCTGGAGTCGGCCGGGCACGACCTGAGCGACGCCCTGTGGTCCGCGCGGCTGCTCGCCGAGCGGCCGGAGGCGGTCACCGAGGCGCATCTCGCCTACTACCTCGCCGGTGCGAGCGTCGCCATCACCGCCAGCTACCAGGCCACCTTCGAGGGCTTCGCCCGGCGTGGCATCGGCCACGAGGAGGCCGCGCGTCTGCTCGCGCTCAGTGTGGAACTGGCCCGCGACGCGGCGCGGCAGGCCCGGGCGGCGGGCGTCGGGCGGCCGCTGTGGGTGGCCGCGTCGGTCGGGCCGTACGGCGCGATGCTCGCCGACGGCTCCGAGTACCGCGGCCGGTACGGGCTGAGCGTCGCCGAGCTGGAGCGCTTCCACCGGCCGCGGCTGGAGGTGCTGGCCGCCGCCGCGCCGGACGTCCTCGCGCTGGAGACCGTGCCGGACAGCGACGAGGCGGTCGCGCTGCTCCGGGCGGTGCGCGGGCTGGGGGTGCCGGCCTGGCTGTCGTACACCGTCGACGGCCGGCAGACCCGCGCCGGGCAGCCGCTGGAGGAGGCGTTCGCGCCCGCCGCCAAGGCCGAGGAAGTGATCGCGGTGGGCGTGAACTGCTGCGATCCCGAGGATGTGACCCCGGCCGTGGAGATCGCGGCGCGGGTCACCGGCAAGCCGGTCGTGGTGTATCCGAACAGCGGCGAGGCCTGGGACGCGGCGGCGCGGGCCTGGACGGGGCGCACCCGGTTCGCCACCGGTCAGGTCGCGAGCTGGCAGGCGGCCGGGGCACGGCTCATCGGGGGCTGCTGCCGGGTGGGCCCGGAGGCGATCGCCGCGCTCGCGGACGCGGTGGGCGGGCAGGGCGCGTAGGGCGGGGCCGTCCGGTGGGGCGCGCGCAGACGCTCGTGCGGATGCCCGGGTCCCGTCCGCACAGTCCCCCGCGCGAGGGGTGGAGGTGTGCCCGAGGGCCCGGCGGGTGCGCCTTTCAGCGCCTGACCGCGCGGGGGAGCGCCAGCGGGCGCCCGGCGATCGAACAGCGCCTCCTGACGCCGGTGACGGCGCGTGCTCGGATCAGTACGGTCGGTTGCGGGATCGGGGGATGCGCCCGGCCGACACCTCAGTGACCTGCCCCGCCGCCCCACAGCCGTGGGCCGCCCGGACCTCCCACCGGGCGGCCGGCTCCTTGCGCGCCGCACCGGCTGCCCGGAGCCTCAGCGGCGCCGCGCCCCGACCGACCGGCGGAGTCTGCGCACCGCTCCCGCCAGTTCCGCTCCCGGGGCGCGGATCTCCGCGGGCGGGCCGGGTTCCGCCGGCCACAGGGCGATCTCCGCGTCCCGGGGGCCGTACACGGTGGAGGGATCGCCCTCCCCGAAGACCCGTACGGGATGGGTGGCGTCCCACGGCTGCCAGCCGGGGTCCGCTCCGGCGGCGAACCGGACCCATGCCGCGTGCATCGCGTCGCACAGCTCCTGCGGCGCGCCCTCGCCGGCCAGCCGCCGGGACTCGGGTACGGCCGCCGAGTCGAAGACGAAGCCCAGTTCCAGGGCGTGGCAGGCGCCGAGGCCGGGGAGGCGGGAGGGCCAGGCGAACTCGTAGAGCCAGGAGCTGCCGGGGCGGGCGTCGGCGAGCCGGTGCAGCGGCACGCGCAGCAGGTGGTCGGTGACCATCTGGCCGACGATCTCGGCGGTGCCCGCGTCCGGGTGCAGGACCCGGTAGGCGCGGGGTACCTCGTGGCCGGTGTGGCAGCGGGCCATGGCGCCGGCGAGGGCGACGGCGCCGAGCCGGTCGACGCGTTCCAGCAGTCCGCCGGGCACGAGCCACAGCCGGTACTCGTCCCGGGTCCAGCCCATGAGCAGCTCGACGTCCGGGGCGGCGTCCCCGGCGAGCAGGGCCTTGAGCGGGTCGCGGGGGACGAGGTCGCCGTCCACGACGATGCCGAAGGCCGGGCCGCCCAGCACCGGGCTGCTGAGCCGGCCGACCTCGGCCTGGGTGCGCAGCAGCAGCTCGCGGTCGACGGCGGCGAAGGCCTCGGCGGTGGCGGGGATCTTCAGCCGGGCGGCCATCCGGCGCACCATGCGCCGTACCTTGTCGCGGTCCGCGGCCTCGGGCGGGCCGCTTTGCAGCACGGCGCGCCGGATCAGGCCGCGGGCCGGGGGCGCGGCGAGCAGGGCACCGACGCTGATGGCGCCGGCGGACTGGCCGCACAGCGTGATCCGGCCGGGGTCGCCGCCGAAGGCCTCGATCGCGTCGTGCACCCAGTGCAGCGCGGCCAGCTGGTCGCGCAGCCCCGGGTTGGGCGGTGCGTCGGGGAAGAGTCCGTAGCCTTCGACGCCCAGCCGGTAGTTGACCGAGACACAGACGACGCCGTCGCGGGCGAAGGTGGCGCCGTCGTAGACGGGTACGGCGGAGGAGCCCCTGGTCAGGGCGCCGCCGTGCAGCCAGACCAGGACCGGGAGGCGGGCGCCGGGGTCCGGGTCGGGGGTCCAGACGTTGAGGTTGAGACAGTCGTCGCCGGGGATCACCGGATCGGACAGGTAATGGGCGAACACCTCGGAGTACGGCGGTTTCGGCGCGGTCGGACCGAAGGCGGCCGCGTCCCGGACCCCGTCCCAGGGGTCGGGTGGCTGGGGCGGGCGGAACCGCCGGGGGCCGAAGGGCGGGGCGGCGTACGGGATGCCCCGGAACACCGCGACACCCCGCTCGTACCGGCCGCGTACGGCCCCGTGGGGGGTTCTGACCACGGGGCCTGTCTGGTCTGCCGTCATCGCCACCAGCCCTTCGCCGGACTGTCGCACCGCGCTCGGCGACGCGTGTGCCCTGTACACATCAGAGCACCACACTGCGCGGATGTATTCCGGTGCTGGGGCCGGTCGCTGGGCCGTTCGGCGTACGTGCGGCTACTTGGCGTACATCAGCGTGCCGAAGCCGAGCTGGTCGTAGCCGCCGGAGGTGGAGCCGTAGTCCCCGCCGCCGCCCTCGGGCGCGACGGAGTCGCTCATCCGGGCGATGTACGGGTCGTCGAGGTGGAGGCGCCGGTTGTAGTGGTAGTGGAGCATGGCCCACACCGGGCGGAGCTGGCCCCGGGACTCGTCGGAGATGACGGTCTGGGACTGCTCGGCGCAGTCCTGGCCGCTGCCCCAGGTGTAGGTGGTGAAGGGGACGTCCTCGCCGAGGTTGTACTTGGCGACGTACTGGGCGGCCTTCATGAAGCGGCGGCCGTCGTAGGAGTACAGGTCGTCGCCCTGGTTCCAGGCCATCTCGCACAGGGCGCCCATCTGGCCCATGCCCATCAGGGTGTGCCCCTGGTCACGGCCGGACTCCTGCCACTGGCCGAGTTCGTGGCCGTCCGCGTCGGTGTGGAGGTAGGGCACGGCGTGTCCGATGGAGCCGTTGCCGGCGCCCTTCTTGAAGTACGTGACGGCCTGGTCGTACGTGGCGGTGTCGTCGGTGAGGATGCCGATGGCCATGACCGAGGCCATGGTGCACAGGTCCCAGTTGGCCCAGTAGTGGGTGACACAGGCGTCGTTGTGGCGGGTCAGGAACTGGTTGTTCAGCGGGTGGAAGACGCCCGTCATCATCTCCTGGAAGGCGCGCAGGTCGAAGCCCGGGTAGCCGCGCATCAGCTCGGCGGCGTTGGCGAACTGCCAGCCGTAGATGCCCGCGGCGAGGAAGCGGTCGGAGTTGCCGGTGATGGTGGTGAGGGTGGACGCCCAGGCGTTGAGGATGCGTGCGGCGCAGTCGCCGTGGGCGGCGGTGCCGGCGATGTTCCAGCGCAGGGCGTTCTGGTAGGCGGCGGCGATGTCGTGGAAGAGGATGCCGTAGTTCTCGCCGGTGCCGCCCCGGACGATGGTGGCCTGGGGGTTGGGGGTCCAGGTGGACTGGGCGTGGTCGTTGGCGGTCAGCCGGTGCCAGCCGGAGAGCCAGGGTTCGTCGCCGGCCGCGACGCGGATCTTGGCTCGGTTGATGTCACCCGCGTTGTGGAGCATCCCGGGGTGGGTGAAGGCCGCAGGTGCCGCGTCCGCCCTGGGGGCGGCGGACGCGGAGCCGACGGCGAGAGCGGCGGCGAGACCGGTGGCGGTCCGCAGCAGACCGCGGCGGCTCGGCGCGCCGGTGTGGGGGTGGGGGTGGTGTTCTTCGCGGCGGTTCATCGCGATGTTCTCCTCGTGGGGGGAGGTCAGACGGGGTTCTCCTCGTGGGGGGAGGCCAGATGGGTTTCTCCTCGTGGGGGGAGGTCAGGCGAGCGTGACGCTCACCTGGTCGAAGTGCGCGGTGCCGAGGGCCGACGGGTCGCCGGAGCAGACCACCAGGCCCACGTGGTAGGGGGCGTCGCCGAAGCCCGGGATCTCACCGGTGGCGAGCGGGGTCCAGGTGGCGCCGTCATCGGTGGAGACGGCCGCGGCGAAGGCGGTCCCGGTGCGCTTCAGCCGCAGCAGCAGGGGAAGTTGGACGGCAGTGGCGCCGGTGAAGGCGGAGGCGCCGGCGACGGTGGGGCGCAGCATGAGCTGGGCGCCGGTGCCACCGGTGACGATCGCTCCGGCGGCCTGGTCGAACGGCGACAGGGACTTGGTCATGAGCAGCCCGGCCCGGTCGGCGCCGGCCCCGGCGCGGGAGACCAGCCGGGCGGTGAGCACACAGTCGCCGGTGACCGGCTGCCGTACGAACTGGCCGGTCATCGCCTGGTGGTTGACGTCGAGGCCGGCCCCGGCGCCGCGCACCACGAAGGTCCCGTCCTCGACGGCGGTGCTGCCCGGGGTGCGGATCGCTACCACCCCGAGGGTTCCGAAGGCCCGGTCGTCCAGGACCGGGTCGCCGAGGTCGCCGTAGGTCCAGGGGGCGGGCGGGGGTGTGCCGACGGTGAGGGTGAGCGTGCCGGTGCCGGTGCCGGAGGCGTTGCCCGCGGTGAGGGTGACCGTGCGGACGCCGGTGGTGGTGGGGGTGCCGGAGATCAGGCCGGTGCGCCGGTCGAGACGCAGGCCGTCGGGGAGTCCGTCGGCGGTGAACCGCACGGGTTCGTGGGTGGCCCGCAGGCACAGCTGGAAGGGGTCCCCCTGGCTGGCGAACGCGGCGGTCCCGGCCGGGAGTTCGGGGACGGACGGGGTCGGCATGGTGGCGGCGGCAGATGCCGACAGCGGCCCGCGTCCGCCGCCGCCGGTCTTTGCCACGGCGTAGTGGTATCTGGTACCGGGTGTGCCGGTGGCGTCGGTGTGCCGGATGCGGCTGCCGGTGCCGACCGGGCCGATGCCGGTGGCCAGGGTGAGGTAGGGGCCCTCGGCGTCGGTGGCGCGCAGCACCGTGTAGCGGGCGCTGGGGTCCGGGTCGGTCCAGGCCAGTTCGACGGCGTCGGCGCCGGTGGCCGCGGTCAGGCCGGCGGCGGTGCGGGCGGGCCGGGGCGTGGTCCAGAGGTCGCCGGAGGCGGTGGTCACGCTGACGTTGTCGAAGGCGCCGGTGCCGGTCTCGGCGTAGTCCGCGTCGACGCCGAGGCAGGAGGTGAGGATCAGGCCCGCGTACGCGGTGTGCGGCAGGTCGCAGACCGTCGACCCCACCTCGGTCCAGCGGACGCCGTCCGGTGAGATCGCCCCGGTGCACCGGTCGCCGCGACGGCTGATCCGTACCCAGTACGGGGTCCGCAGCCGGTAGCCGTCGCCGGCGCCCTCGACATGGGGGGCCTGGAGCGGGGTGGCCGACTCGGGCAGTTCGCCGAGGTCGGAGAGCGGGAAGCCGGCGTTCACCGTGATCGCCTGTTGTTGGGTGGGGGGTACCGGTGTGCTGCCGGTGCCCGAGACGGCCGCTCCCGTGCTGGGCCGTACGCTCCACACGCCGCTCCAGGTGTGCAGCGGCAGGCCCTGGATCAGCATGGCGGCGTGCGCCGCGTCCGCGTCGAGGGAGGCGCGCAGGGTGACGCCGGTCCTGGAGTACTGGGAGCTGAGCGGCCATACGATCCGCGCGGTGACGGTGCCGTCGCCGGGCAGCGGGAGATGGACGAGGCGGCCGGTGTGCGCGGTGCCGGACGCCTCCAGCAGGAACCGCTCTCCGTCGAAGGCGGCGGTTCCCGGGATCCGTACGGCTCCGAGGTCCTGGGTCCGCCAGGGCCCGGGCAGCCCGGCGGCGGCCGCGGCGAGGGCCGACTCACCGCTGGTGCCGAGGGAGTTCACGGCGCTGACCGTGTAGGAGTAGGTACGGCCCGGACGGGTCCCGCGGTCGGTGTGGGCCGGTTGCCCGAGGCCGGTGGCGATCTCCTCGTACGGGCCCTCGGGGCGGGTGGCCCGCCGGACGGTGTACGTCCGCGCCCCCGCCGACGGCAGCCAGGTCACGGTGACGGCCGTGCCGTCGCCGGTCGCGGTGACGCCGGCCGGGGCGGTGGGGACGGCGGGGCCCAGGGCCCGGGCGTCGGCGTAGGTGTAGGCGTAGGCGTAGGCGTAGGCGAGGGTGCCCCAGCCGGGCAGGTCGTCGCTGCCGCCCTCGACGACGCGTGCGCCGCCGGTGCCGCGGAAGACGGCGGCCCTGGTCCAGGGGGTGTCGAGGCCGCGTACGCCGGCGTAGTGGGCGTAGTACATCTCGTAGACCGGGGGCAGGGTGCCACGGCCCTTGCCGGAGACGGCGGTCTTGAGGTACTTGCCGGTGCGGTCGAGGTCGGGGGTGAAGGGGACGTCGGCGCCGAGGTTGTAGCGGGCGTCGTACTCGGCGCCCGCGAGGATGCGGTGGTCGTCGTACCCCCACAGGTCGACGCCCTGGTTCCAGGCGACCTGGGCGATGTCGCCGGTCAGCCCGACCGCGAGCTGTTCGTGGCCCTGGTCGCGGCCGCTCTCCTGGCCCTGGCCGGCGTCGGTGACGACGCGGTGCCGGATGCTGCCGTTGCCGGCGCCCGCGGCGGCGTAGCGCAGGGCGTCCTCGAAGAGCGTGCGCTCCTCGCAGAACACGCCGATGGCCAGGATCGTCTGAATGGCCGTCAGGTCCCAGTTGCCGTTGGCGTAGAGCATGTAGCCGGAGACGGCGGGATACCAGACGTCGAGGAAGGACCGCTCGCAGCGGGCGACGGCGGCGTCCGTCCAGCCGTCGTAGCCGGTGTGCCGCAGCAGTTCGGCGGCGTTGGCGAGCTTGAAGGCCTGGAGGCCGGCGCCGAGCGGTCCGTCGGCGCCGGTGACCGTGGTGAGGGAGGCGGACCAGGCGTCGAGGATGTCACGGGCCTTGTCGGCGTGGGCGCGGTCGCCGGTGACGGCCCACAACAGGGCGTTCTGGTAGGCGGCCGCGGAGTCGGCGACGGCCTCGTTCTGGAAGTTGGCGGGGCCGCGGCCCCAGGAGGTGATCTGGCCGGTGTTCTGGACGGTGTAGCCGCTCTGCGACCGAGGGTGGGCGGCGAGGGCGAGGAAGCCGTCGTACTGGGGTGACTGCCGCGCGTCGACGGCCGCCTTCATACGGGCGAGATCGGCGGCGGTGTGCAGCAGGCCGGGGTGGGCGAAGGTCCTGGCGCCGGGGGCGCCGGGGGCGCCGGCCGCCCGCGCGGTGCCCGGCGTCGACAGTCCGCTCGCGCCCGACGCCAGCAGCAGGGCCGCCGTACCGCCGAGGAAGCGGCGGCGGCTGGGTGCAGGAATGGTCATGAGGCGTCCGGCGGGTTCATGTGCTGACTCCTTGCGGGCGGTGAGCAGATGAGGGACGCGGTGGGTGCGATGTTTCAGCAACCGCTTGCTATGGGCAGTGCAGGGAGCTTCCTTCCCGACACACGGCACGTCAAGAGGCCCGGCGAACTTTGGAGAACAGTGAAGTCCTCGCTTGCAGGTCCCAGGGACGGCGCCCCAAGCCGCACCCCCACCCGGCCGGGTCATTGACCGGCGCTTCCCGCCAGATCTACGGTAGAAGCCGCTTTCTGAAAAGGTTTCTGGCATCGCCCCCTCTCATCCACTCCCATCCCAGGAGAGCCATGCCCAGCCGCCAGCCGCCGAGGGCCGTGTTCGCGATGGATCCGGTGCACCTCCCCCTGCTCTTCCCGCCACCGCTCATGGCCCGGCTGCGGCAGACCTGCGACCTCGATCCGGCCCTGGTCGTACGGGACTTCGCCGACCCGGCCGCCCGGGCCGCCCTCGCCGGTGCCGAGGTGCTGATCACCGGCTGGGGCTGCCCCGGCCTGGACGCGGACGTGCTGGCCGTCGCGCCCGGCCTGCGCACCGTCCTGCACGCCGCGGGCTCGGTCCGCTCGCTGGTCGGCGAGGCGCTGTGGAAGGCCGGGGTCGCCGTGTCCAGCGCGGCGACCGGCAACGCGGTGCCCGTCGCGGAGTACACGCTCGCCATGATCCTGCTCGCCGGCAAGGACGCCTTCACGCACCGCGAGCGGTTCCGCGCCACGCACGCCTACCCCGCCCACGCCGAGACCGCGGCCACCGGAAACGTCGGCCGTCGCGTCGGGGTCATCGGCGCCTCCCGGGTGGGCCGCAGACTGCTGGAGCTGCTGCGGCCGTTCGACTTCACGGTCCTGCTGCACGACCCGTACGCGAGCCCCGCCGAGGCCGCCGCCCTCGGTGCCGAACTGCTGCCGCTGGACGACCTGTTGCGGCGCAGCGACATCGTGACCCTGCACGCCCCCGACCTCCCCGAGACCTACCGCATGCTCGACGCCGGCCGGCTCGCCCTCATCCGGGACGGAGGCGTGCTGATCAACACCTCCCGGGGCGCCCTGGTCGACCCGGACGCGCTCACCGGGGAGCTGGTGTCGGGGCGGCTGCACGCGATCCTCGACGTGACCGAGCCCGAGCCGCTGCCCGCGCAGTCCCCGCTGTACCGGCTGCCCAACGTGTTTCTCACCCCGCACATCGCGGGCTCGCTGGGCAACGAGCTGGAGCGGCTCGGGCGCATCGTCGTCGAGGAACTGGAACGGCTGGCCGCGGGGCAGCCCTTGGCCCACGAGGTACGGCACTCCGACCTGACGCGGGTCGCATGAGCGCGCCCGGCGGCCCTCGGCCGGCGGCAACACGAGCCACACGCATGGAAGTCCACGCCCGCCGCACCCCGGCCGACGCCGACACCGGCCGGCGAGGGTCCCCCTCGGCGCTTGTCCACAGGGCAGGCCGCCCCGCAGTCGGCATCGGATACGGTTTCCGCAACCCGCACCAAAGTGGCCCTCGGCCCGCGGGTGACCGGGTCACTCACGCGAAGGAGCCGCAAGGGTGGGTCAGCGCAAGGCGGTGAGCGAGGCCGGACGGGCCACCATCCGCGATGTGGCCGAGCGAGCGGGCGTCTCCGTCGCGAGCGTGTCCCGCGTGCTGTCCGGCAACTACCCGGTCTCGGAGGACCTGCGCCGCCGGGTGATGAGGGTCGTACGCGACCTGGACTACGTCACCAACGCCCACGCCCGCTCGCTGGCCGGCGGCGGCACCCCCACCGTGGCCATCCTCATCAACAACATCACCGGTGCCGCCTTCGCCCATGTCGCCAAGGGCGTCGAGGGCGCCGCCGCGCTGCGCGGGTGGCTCTCCCTGGTGGGCACCACCGGCGACGACCCCGAGCGGGAACTCGCGCTGGTCAACCTCATGCGCCAGCAGGGCGTCGCCGCCGTGGTGCTGCTCGGCGGCGCCTACGACTACGACGAGTACCAGCTGCGCATGGCCCGCTTCGCCCGCTCCCTCGACGCGGCCGGCTCCCATCTGGTCCTGGTGGGCAGGCCGCCCCTGGAGGGCGACGTACCGGCCACCACGGTCGACTACGACAACGAGGGCGGCGCCTACGCGATGGCCAGCCATCTGCTGTCGGCCGGGCACCGCCGGGTCCTGGTGCTGCCCGGTCCCGCCGAACTGACCACGGCGCAGGGCAGGTTGCGCGGCGCGCGGCGGGCTTTCGAGGCGTACGGCGTGCCCTTCGACCCGGACATGGTGAGACACGGCCCGTACGACGACGAGCACGGGTACCGGGCCGTCGGGCAGAGCCTGCGCGAGGGGCTGGAGTTCACCGCCGTGCTGGCCGGCACGGACGTGGTCGCGGCGGGCGCCATGCAGGCCCTGCGCGCGGCCGGGAAGCGGGTGCCGGAGGACGTGTCGATCGTCGGCTACGACGACATCCCGCTCGCCTCCCAGCTGACCCCCCAGCTCTCCACCGTGCATGTGCCCTACGAGGAGATGGGCCGGGTCGCCCTGCGCGCGGTGGCCGACCGGCGCGAGGGCGGTGCGGGCCGCCGCAGGGGCGCCGACGGCGAGCATCTGGTGCTGGGCACCCATGTCGTCGTACGCGACTCCGTGCGGCCGCCTGCCCCCACGCCGGGTCGCTGAGGTCGAGTCCGGACAGCGCTCTTTCGTAAACGTTTTCCTCAGCGGTTACCCACCCCCCGGCCGGTTGCCGACCGCTTGTTGGAGCGAATTCCCGCACGCCTCTTGCTCGCCGCTCGTCAGCTCGCCTACTTTCTCAGCAAACGCTTACTACAGCTTCCGCTTGGACGACGGCCTCCGCCTGGCCGGTCCCGGACCTTCCGAGCCGATGACCTCCGGCCGCCCATCCCGGCCCGCGCGCAGCCGACGCCCCCTCCCGTCCGAGACGCCTACATCCCGAAGGAACCCGGTCAGATGAACTTCACCAGCCCACGGAGAAAGTTCGCCCACGCCGCCCTCGCGGGTCTCGTGCTCACCGGTCTGCTCACCGCCTGCGGCGGCTCGGGCTCCGGGGGCGACACCGCCTCGGCCGGCCCGGTCACGCTGCCCTTCTGGGGCTGGGCCAACGGGCAGGACGCCGTCGTCAAGGCCTTCAACGCCTCGCACAAGGACGTCAAGCTGGAGTACACCAAGGTCACCGACCAGCTGACCATGCAGAAGCAGCTGACCAACGCGGTCAAGGCGGGCAACGCGCCCTGCCTGGTGCAGAACACCGCCGAGTACGTGACCAGCTGGGTCTCGCAGGGCGCCCTCGCCGACATCACCCCGTACGTCCGGACCGCCAAGGACAGGTTCAACCCCGGTTCCTGGTCCACCGCGCAGGTGCAGGGGAAGCTGTACGGCGTACCGACCAGCTCGGCGCCCGCCTTCACCGTCTACCGCGCCGACCTCTTCGCCAGGTACGGGCTGCAGCCGCCCGCCACCTGGGACGACTTCATCTCGGCCGGCAAGGTGCTGAAGAAGCACGGCATAAAGATCACCAACTACGCCGGTGAGGACCCCAGCACGCTGGAGGTGCTCGCCATGCAGGCCGGCGCGCACTGGTACGCGATCGACGGCGACTCCTGGAAGGTGGACTTCCAGGACCCGGGCACCCTGAAGGCGGCCGCGGTGATCCAGGAGATCATCGACAACGGCCTCGACTCCACGCTGTCGTTCGCGGACTACGCGGCCGTGCAGCGCACCTACGACGACGGCGGCACCGCGACCCGGCAGATCTCCACCTGGCAGATGGCCGGCATGGTGCAGAACTTCACCAAGTCCTTCGGGAAGTGGGCGCTCGCGCCATGGCCGACGTACCCCGGTGAGGCCGCCAGGACGCCCTCCGGCACCAACCTGACCGGCAGCGTCACCCTGGTGACCAAGCAGTGCGAGCACACCCGCCAGGCAGCGGAGGCCGCGCTGTGGATGTCCACGGACCCGGGCGCGGTGAGGACGATGGCGAGCCCGGTCACCGGCAACGGGGTGATGCCCGCGCTGAAGGACAGCGGCGCCTACGTGGACGAGGCGATCTCGGCCAAGCTGCTCGGCAGGAACTACGCCCCGGCGAAGACGGTGGTGACCGACAGCCTGAAGACGGTCACCACGGACTGGACCTTCGGCCCGGACTGGACCGCCATGTTCACCGAGTTGCAGAGCGGCTGGGCGAAGGTGGTCAGCGGGCGGCAGAAGGTCACCGACCTGCTGGCGCACATGCAGCGGTGGACGGTCGCGGACCTGACGTCGCGCGGCATCAGCGTCAAGGGCTGAAGGCCCGATGGTGCGCTCCCAGCGCTGGAAGGGCGCCGCGTTCACGGTGCCGTTCCAGCTCGGCTTCCTCTTCCTGTATCTGGTCCCGATCGGGTACGCCGTCCACCAGTCGCTCTTCCGGGAGCACCAGTCCGGGCTCGGACTCGGCGGCGCCACCGTGCGGTTCTCGGGCCTGGCCAACTACCGTCAGGGCCTGAGCGATCCGGCGTTCCTGCACGCGGTGGGGCGGGTGGTGCTGTTCGCCTGTGTGCAGATCCCGGTGATGCTGCTGATCAGCCTGGTGCTGGCGCTGCTGCTGGACGCGGCGGCCACCCGGGTGGCGGGCCGGTTCCGGATCCTGCTGCTGGTGCCGTACATGATCCCGGGGGTGGTCGCGGCCGTCGTCTGGATCAACCTGTACAGCCCCGACGTCGGCCCGCTCACCCCGCTGGGCCGGGTGTTCGGTCTGTCCTGGAACTTCTTCGCGCCGTCGATGGTGTGGCCGTCCATCGGCAACCTGCTGACCTGGCACGGCATCGGCTACAACATGGTGATCATCTACTCGGCGCTGCAAGGGGTGCCGCGCGAGCTGTTCGAGGCGGCCCGGCTGGACGGCGCCTCCGAGCTGCGGATCGCCCGGAGCGTCAAGGTGCCGTACGTCCGTGGGGCACTGGTGCTCACCGGCATGCTGTCGATCATCCAGATGCTCCAGATCTTCAATGAGCCGGCGCTGTTCCGCAACGTCACTCCGCAGACGGTCGGGGACGGCTTCACCCCGATCATGGTGATCTACAACCAGGCGTTCAACGCGGGCAACTACCACTACGCGGCGGCCCTTTCGGTGCTGCTGGCGCTCGTCCTCGGAGTCGCCTCCTTCGCCTTCTACCGGCTCACCTCGAGGGAGGCCGACCGATGACCCTCACCGAAGAGCGCGGCCGGACCCGCCCGGTACGGCGGCTGACCCGCCCGGACCCGGCCGCCCGCAGCCGTGGCGGGCAGCGGTTCCTGCTGGCGGGGCTGGTGCTGGCGAGCGCCTACAGCCTGTTCCCGGTGTGGTGGCTGATCATCGCGGCGACCAAGGACCGCACGGGGCTGTACCAGAGCAACGGCCTGTGGTTCTCCGGGATGCACCTGGCGGCCAATCTGCGGCAGCTGTTCACCTACGAGCACGGCATCTTCCTGCGCTGGACCGCCAACTCGCTGCTGTACGCCGGAGTCGGCTCGGCCGGCGGCACGCTCATCGCGCTGGCCACCGGCTACGGCCTGGCGCGCTTCGACTTCCCCGGCCGGAGTGTGGTGTTCGCGTGTGTGGTGGGCTCCTTCCTGGTGCCGATCGCCCTGCTCACGCTCCCCCTGTATCTGCTGTTCTCGCGGATCGGGCTGGTGGACACGGTGTGGGCGATGCTGATCCCGTGCCTGATCAACCCGTTCAGCGTGTATCTCGCGAAGGTGTACACGGAGTCCACCGTTCCGTACGAACTGCTGGAGGCGGCCCGGATCGACGGCGCCGGCGAGGTGCGGATCTTCTGCACGATCGTGCTGCGGATGATGACCACGGGTGGCGCGACGGTGTTCCTGCTCGCCTTCGTCAACACCTGGAACGCCTTCTTCCTGCCGCTGACCGTGCTGCGCGGCGAGAAGAACTGGACGCTCGCCCTCGGCCTGTACAACTGGACCGGCAAACGCCTGGAGTCTGGGGTGGACCTGACCAGCCTGGTCCTCACCGGAGCGCTGCTGTCGATCGTGCCGATGGCGGTGATGATGGTCGCGATGCGCCGGTACTGGCGGACCGGGGTGACGCTGGGCGCCCTGAAGTGAGCCGCGCCGCCGGGGCCGTACCCGACACTGGCTACCGTGCTGTCGTATGAAGATCGAATCCCTTCTTGAGGACCTGGAGAGCGGCGACTCCGCACGCGCGGAGGCCGCCGCCGCACTGCTGGCCGAGCAGGCCGACACCGTGGTGCCCGGGCTGCTGCGGGGCGTGGCCGCTGTCAAGTCGACCGCCAGACTGCAACCGGTCATGCGGGCGTTGCAGCACATGGGGCCGCCGGCCTTCGAGCCCCTGGTGGCCGCCTGGCGCCGGAAGGAGGTGCCGGACTGGCAGGCGGGCCGTCTCCTCGGGGTGTTCGACGAGCGCTCCGCCGATCAGTACGCGGCCCTGGCGGCCGATCCGGACTACCGCACGTCGGGCCATGGCTTCCAGGGGCTCTTCAGGCTGCGGACGGACTCCGAGGCCGGACTGCGGGCCCTGGTGGCCAGCTACGCCCGCGACCGCGTCGCCCCCTACCGGGCGTCCGACTACGCCCGAGCGCTGCACGACTCCTTCCGGCCGCGGCTGCGCGCCCTGCGCCGCGACCCGGCCGAGAGCCCGAGGACCCGGCGGGGCGCGATGGTGGCGCTGGTGGCGGGCGGCGGCGCCGACGCCCTCGACGACCGCGACCGCGCGGCGATCGAGCGGCTGATCCGGGTCAAGATCCCGCACGAGACCCCGAGGCTCCCGTCGTCGACCCTCAGCGGCTGGTGGCTGGCGGTGCCCGGGGCGTCGTACGAGGGCCTCTTCGAGGCGCTGGGCCTGCACGACCGGCGGCCCGTGACGGTCGCCGCCGGCGTCGAGGCGGCGGAGGGCCGGCACATCCGGGCACCCGGGCAGGACGGCGCCGGGCAGGCCGTGGGGCGGGTCTTCGTCACCCCCGAGCTGAACGGCTGGCGCCTGGTCTTCGGCCCCTTCGACCTGCTGGTCGGCGACGCCTGGGACGGTCTGATCGAGACGGTCGAGTCGGTCAGCGCCCGCTGCGGCCACGCCCAGTTGTTCTTCCTCGACGACGCCGGCGGCGCCGACGTGTGGATGGTCGCCGAGGACGGCCGGATGATCCGCCGGTACGCCGCCGAGAGCGACCCCGAGTGGGAGGGCGACCCGCTGCCGTGGGAGACCCTCGCGGTCGACGACCCGGAGTACGACCCCGAGTACGACGAGGTACCGTCCAACGCGGGCACCACGGGCGCCCGCTCGGCCTGCCGGTACCTCTCGGTCGACCCGGGCGAGGTCGGCCCGGACACCGAGGTACGCGGCCACGGCTGGCTGGCGCTCACCGCCCCGGGCATCAGCCACGGCGCCTTCCCCGGAACACTCCCCCTCTGAGGTACGGCAGAAGGAGGGCGCACCGGCTTCCGGCCGAGGTGTCCCACTGGGCCGGGGCGCCGGTGAGTGGGCTTGTACGGGCGGGCGTCGCCTGAGGTGTCCTGCCGGGCGGGCTTGGACGGGTGGTCCCGACCGAGGTGTTCCGCCTGGCCGGCTGGTACGAGCACCTCCGGCCGAGGCGGAGTGTCCGCCGGACGAGCTTGCACGCGCAGGCCCCGGCCGAAGTGTCCGCGGGCGGGCCGGCGCGAGCGCCCCGCCCGAAGGTGTCCCCGGCCGAAGCTCGCCCAGGCGGGCCCCGGCCGACGTGTCCGCCGGGCGGGCTGTACAAGCGGCCTTCGACACCGCACTGTTGGCCGGTATCCGTCATACCGTCAGGAGTCCCGGCTTGTCCTCCCACCTCCCCGCGCCCGCGTCCGCCCACGTCGTCGATCCCGCCGGCGGCTGCCCGCACGCCCTGAACGCCGAGCTGCGGGCCCGGGGGCCCGTCGCGGACGTCGTGCTGCCCGGCGGGGTGCCCGCGGCGGTCGTACTGGGGCACGACGCGCTCAAGGAGTTCCTCTCCCACTCCGAGGTGGCCAAGGACGCCCGCCACTGCCCGGCCCTGCACGACGGCACGATCCCCGCGGACTGGCCGCTGCGGGTCTTCGCCGACGCCCGGGGCATGCACACCGCCGACGGCGCCGACCACCGCCGGCTGCGCTCCCTCGTCGGGAACGCCTTCACCGCCCGCCAGGTGGAGCGGTTGCGGCCGCGCATCGAGGAGCTGACCGCCGGTCTCCTCGACGACCTCGCCCGGGCCGCCGCCGAGGACCCGGACGGCATCGCGGACCTGCGCACCCATGTCGCCCTCCCGCTCCCGCTGAGCGTCATCTGCGAGTTGCTCGGCGTGGACCCCGAGCACCGCGCCCGGCTGCACGACCTCACCTACACGATGGTCATCGCCACGGACGCCACCCCGGCGGAGGTGATGGCCGCCGTACGCGAGCTGACGGAGCTGCTCGGCACGATCGCGGCCGCCCGCCGGGCCGCCCCCGGCGACGACCTGACCAGCGCCCTGATAGCCGCCCGCGAGGACGGCGGCGACCGGCTCAGCGAGGCCGAACTCATCGGCACCATGCGCCTGATGCTGGTCGCCGGCCACGAGACCGCCCTCAACCTGATCAGCAACGCGGTCCGGGCGCTGTGCACCCACCGGGATCAGCTGGCGCTGGTCCTGGAGGGCAAAGCCACCTGGTCGGACGTGGTGGACGAGACGCTGCGCTGGGACGGCCCGGTCAGCTGGTTCCCCTTCCGCTATCCCACCCGCGACCTGACCCTCGGCGGCACCGTGATCCCGCGGGGCACCCCGGTGCTGGCCGGCTACACCGCCGCCGGGCGGGACGAGGCCTTCCACGGCCCGGACGCCGACCGCTTCGACGTCACCCGGCGCGGCGCGGCCCGGCACCTCTCCTTCGGCCACGGCGCGCACTACTGCGTGGGCGCCCCGCTCGCCCGACTGGAGGTCACGATCGCCCTGGAGTCCCTCTTCACCCGCTTCCCCGACCTCGACCTGGCCGTGCCGGAGGCCGAACTCCCCCGCCAGCGCAGTTTCATCGGCAACAGCGTGCAGGCGCTCCCGGTCCGCCCGGTGCGCTGACGGTGTCGGGCCGGGAGTGGTTCATCCGGCGGGGTGCGGCATTCCTCACGGGACACCGTCGTCCGTCGAGCCCCTGAATCACTCCACGAGCACATAACATTCAGGTCGAATTGACCAACAGTCGCAGTTGCCCGCCTAGTTGGAGAATTCTCCACACATCGACCAAGGGCGACCGCGCAAGGGGGAAGGAAAGTACCGAGATGACGTCATCCCGTCTCCGCCGACGTGTCGCCGGAACCGCGGTCACCGCTCTACTGATCGGCGCCGGCGCGCTGGCGACCGCGCCGTCCGCGGCGGCCAAGGCCAACCTGCTGGCCATCGACAAGGTGTCCCTGCACACCCCCGGCATCCAGGTGAAGGTCACGTACTCCTGCGACGTCGGCATGGACCACGAGCTCGTCGGCAACGCGACGACGCTCAACCACAGCGCCCACGACCAGTCCATCGCCGCGGGCACCATCAAGAAGGACCACCTGATCTGCGACTACAACAACCATGTCGCACTGGTGAACCTGCGCCCGGCGGTGGGCTCGCACTTCGCCAAGGGGGACAAGGTCAAGGTCACCGTCTTCTACTTCGACAACGACGGGTTCCGGTACGCCGACGCGCAGACGGTCGCCGTCCTGTAGAACGGGTTCCGCCCCGGCAACCGGCGCACTCCGCCCGCCCGTTCGGCCGTACCGTGGTGACCTTGCCCGGCGCACACCCGTTTGCCCGGGTATGAACCTCACCACGCGTTCCGCGGCGGCCCTCGCCGTGGCTTCCATCGCCCTGGTCGCCGCCTACGGCACGGCGCACGCCGCCTCTCGCACCCTCGCCCCCGGACAGCACCGCGCCACCGTGCTGACGGCCGCCGACGAGCACGACCCGAAGGAGGACGTCGAGCTCGACGAGAACGGCCGGCCCGACCTCGGCGAGGACTGAGACGCGGCCCCCTTCCGGGGCCGGACGGACGGGGGCCGGGCCCCCCCCAGCGGGTGGGGCGCGGCCGCCGGTTGGGCGGGGTGGGGCCGTGGGGCGGGGGACAGCCCGAACCCCGGCCCGGGGGGGCCCCCCCCCCTTTGCCCC